>JAZSNS010000011.1:0-85356 GCA_045536535.1 Eubacteriales bacterium
TCGCGCGTGGAGGTTAGCGCGGATAGATGCACCGTCGAATATTACTATTCCGCTCCCGATGCGGGTGATTGTGTGATGTGTCCGCTTTTCGTGTTGGTTGAGGTGGATAAATCCGACGTGAGCGAATGTGCGGTTTTTGGATCAACCTGCGTTTAGTTGTCTATAAATTACAGAAAGAAACCAAGGAGGAAATGATATGAAAAAACACATTGCATTTCTGCTTGCTTTGATTTTTTGCGCTGTTTCTTTCGCTTCCTGCAACGAAGTCAAGGATAAAGTTAAAAACGAATCGGGCTTGGAAAGCAAAGGCGAACCCAATTTGAATTCCTCGGTTGGCTCTTCTGACGCTTCTAACATCGAAAAGGCTGATCCCGAACCCGAATATCCGCTCGACGAAAACGAAATAAGATGTGAAGAGTATTATTTTGGCGCTCGGCTCGACCATGAAAAGCTCGACAACCGTTCCGATTATTGCGTGATGTCGAGCAAACCCAAGACGTTCAAAACGATAGTTATCAAAAACAAATCCGACGCGGAAGAACTTATCGGCTTGTTGGGGGGATATTCCGATTCGTTTATAGATTGGATCAACGATCTTCCTGAGAATTATTTTGACGAAAAGCTTCTTTTGGTCAACGATTTTTCATCGGGCGATGCAAGCTATAAGCGCGATGTTATCGGTGTTTTTAAGGACGGAAACGTTCTTACCGTCAAATATACCTACTTCCGTCCC
The DNA here is from genome assembly GCA_045536535.1 of Eubacteriales bacterium. Classification (GTDB taxonomy): domain Bacteria; phylum Bacillota; class Clostridia; order Oscillospirales; family CAG-382; genus Coliplasma. The sequence goes on from JAZSNS010000011.1 coordinate 734, forward strand.
GAGATTATGATAACCGTAAACGACAACAGAATTGTTGCGGTTGAAATTAAAAGAGATGATATAGAAGGCGTGGAAGAATTCCGCGCTTATTCCGAAGAACTGCTTTTGGATAAAACTCCTCGCAAAATCGAGTTCCAATTAAAAGCCTTTTCAGGTGAGGTTGATTTTAGCGGCTATACTCCCGCCGTTGTGGATTATCATACTGTAATCCACAGCGAAAACGCACTTCGCGAGTTTTTGAAAAAGATCGATTCTTCCGAGTTTTCGGAATTTTCAAAAGGCTTAAGCCGTAAATATTTTCGTGAAAAAGCGTTGTTGGTTTATTATAAACCATCTTCGGACGAAGTGATTTCCGAGGTATTTGTCGACAAAAGCTACGGACTTTCGATAAAAACTGCGACTGACGAAAACAATGGCGGTGAAGAAACGGGGTCTGTGATTTATATTGCCGTTATCGACGCAAAGGAAGCAAGCGGAGCATATTATCTTTTTAAAGAATAACAAACAAAAAAGACGATTCGGATGAATCGTCTTTTTTTATAGTTATGTAATTAGATTCTTGCCTTGATCTCGTCAGCCTTGTCGGTGATTTCCCATCTGACACCAAGTTCTTCACGGCCGAAGTGACCGTAAGCGGCGAGGTTTTTATAGATAGGCTTGCGGAGATCGAGGGTTTCGATGATGGCGGCAGGACGAAGATCGAAAACTTCGTTAACGATCTCTGCGAGACGTTCGTCGGTGACTTTGCCTGTGCCGTTGGTGTTAACAAGAACCGAAAGAGGTCTTGCAACGCCGATAGCATAAGCGATCTGAACCTCGCATCTTTCAGCCGCGCCCGAAGCAACGATGTTCTTTGCAACGTAACGAGCCATGTAAGCCGCAGAGCGGTCAACCTTTGTCGGGTCCTTGCCCGAGAAAGCGCCGCCGCCGTGAGAAGCATAACCGCCGTAGGTATCAACGATGATCTTGCGTCCGGTGAGACCGCTGTCGCCGTGCGGGCCGCCAACGACGAATCTGCCGGTCGGGTTAACATAGATCTTGGTGTTGTCATCCATATATTCTGCGGGAACGGAAGGAATGATAACCTCGCGGATGATATCTTCGCGGATCTGTTCAAGGGTAACGTCAGCGGAATGCTGAGAGGAAACAACGATCGCGTCAACGCGGACGGGCTTGTTGTCTTCATATTCAACGGTGACCTGAGTCTTGCCGTCGGCACGGAGATAGGGAAGTGTGCCGTTCTTGCGGACTTCGGTAAGACGTTTTGACATGTGCTGTGCAAGAGAGATGGGCATCGGCATCAATTCGGGAGTTTCGTTGCAGGCAAAGCCGAAAACCATGCCTTGGTCACCCGCGCCGGTGTCTTTGTCATCTTTCATTTCGCCGCTCTTTGCTTCAAGCGCTTTGTCAACGCCCATCGCAATGTCGGGGGACTGACCGTGAATTGCGGTGATGACGCCGCAGGTGTCACAGTCGAAGCCTTTGTCGCTGTGGTCATATCCGATGTTGCGAACGGTTTCGCGCACGATCGTCTGGAAATCGGGTTTAGCGGTGGTGGTGATCTCGCCCATGACGAGGATCAAACCTGTTGTGCAGGCGGTTTCGCAGGCAACGCGAGCCATAGGGTCAACCGCAAGTATGGAGTCAAGTACGGCATCCGAGATCTGGTCGCAGATCTTGTCGGGATGTCCTTCGGTAACCGATTCACTGGTGAAAAACTTTCTCATTTTGTTTTCTCCTTTTAAAATAAAAAACTACATTCTTTGACAGATGCATCAAAGAGCGTAGTTTTGAATTCTCTTTCATACATCTCATCTTTCGATAATAAATCGCTGAATTGACACCTTGCGTTTTGCAGGTTGTCGTGGGTTCACAGGGCAGCTCCCTCCGCCACTCTTGATAAGAATGTATAATAATAATATCATGTGCTTTATAATATGTCAATAAGAAGGTCAAAATAAATTTGTCAAAAAACGAAAAAATCTCAAAATAGCTCTTGACAAAGCAAAAATCATCTGTTATACTATGCAAGCTGTCGCGGAAAAGCGCGAAAACATGGCGGAATAGCTCAGTTGGCTAGAGCAATCGGTTCATACCCGATAGGTCGTGGGTTCAAGTCCAACTTCCGCTACCATCAACGGCCCGTTGGTCAAGCGGTTAAGACACCGCCCTTTCACGGCGGTAACAGGAGTTCGATTCTCCTACGGGTCACCAAAAAATTCCTCGAACTTGTTCGGGGAATTTTTTACTTTTTCCTTTTTCAAAGTGAAACATAATAGCGAATGGTTAAAAAAGGACGTTGCTTTTCGCATTGCGAAAAGTATTTTTCATTTTACCTTGTTATATTAAAATATATGTGATACAATAAGTCTATAAAAGCAATGAGGAGGAACGATCAATGAAAAGTATTTTCGCGAAATATCTTGCCGCTTTCACGGTCGTTCTTGTCACGTGTATCAGCATTATCCTCATTGCCGTTTCTTCGCTCATTGCGGAAGAAAGCCATGCGATGCAACGCGAAAACATGAAATCCACGTGCGGCAACATTTCGCTCGTTATCGAGAATTATCTCGGGACATATGGATATGAAAGCATTTATTCTGCGTTCAACGATGAAAACGGTTTGAACGAGATCGTTGAGTATACTTCAAACAGCATCAATTCGGGTATATATGTTTTCGATTCAAAAGGCATGCTCGTCGGCACGTCTGACGAAGACTATAAAAACGGCAAATATTCTTTAAGTAAAACCGCGTTTGATACAATTACAACTTCTATGGACAGTTATTCCGTGAGCACCGTTGACGGATTTTTCAAGGAAAACCGACTCAACAGCTATTTTGTATCTCGCAAGGGAAGAGAAATCTTTGTTGTTCTTGTGAGTATGCCGAATCATCTCGGAATCATTTTTTCAAAAGATATTACCGTCATTTCCGTCACTGTTGCAGTGTTGGTATTTCTTGCCGCGATGATCTCGCTTTATGTTGTTACGCGCCGTACAACTCAGCCTCTGAGCGAGATCGTCACCGCAGCAAAGAATTATGCAAACGGCAGATTTGATTATAAAATAGAGGTCGTCGGCAACGACGAAGTCGCCGAACTTGCTGCCGCAATCAACGATATGGCGGTTTCGCTCAAACATATCGATGAACAAAGAAACTCCTTTCTCGGCAACGTTTCTCATGACCTTCGCACTCCTATGACTACGATCGCAGGTTTTGTCGACGGTATTCTTGACGGAACGATACCGCCCGAAAAACATGAAAAATATCTGAACATCATATCTCAGGAAGTAAGAAGGCTTTCGCGTCTTGTCAACACTCTTCTTGAAGTTTCGCGTATCGAAAGCGGAACCGACATCACACTTGCCGACTTTAATCTTTCCGAAACCGCCCGTGCCGTTATCATTTCGCTTGAATCTAAAATCAGTAAAAAGAACATTGATATTGAATTTAACACCGGCGAAGATGACGTTTATGTCAATGCCGATCCCGACCTCATTCACCGCGTGATTTTTAATTTGCTTGATAATGCTGTAAAATTCACTCCCGAATCGGGCAATATATCAATAAATATATCTTCGGTTGTCGACCGTAAAAAACGCAAAGCGCAATTCACGATAAGGAATTCGGGCGAAGGCATTCCGAAAGACGAGTTGTTGCATGTTTTCGAGCGTTTTTATAAAACCGACAGTTCTCGCGGGCTTGACAAAAGCGGCACCGGATTGGGACTTTATATCGCAAAAACGACCTTGTTGAATCATGGCGAGGAACTTGTTGTTGATTCTGCTATCGGCGAATATACCGAATTCAGATTCACGTTGCCTCCCGCGATCGTTGAGGTTACGCCGCGTAGGTTGTCACCTTAAAGGGTTTTTTAAGAAAAAAGGAATATATTTATCATGATATCAAACGAGGAGCTTTTAAATGCCTGAAATCAACGATAATCTCAATGATAATCTCAACGATAATTCCAATGATAATCCTGTTGAGACGGATAACAATTATAATAATCAGATCCCACCCGTGAGCGGTAACCGTCCCGATTATTCTTATAATTGGAACGGAGCGGAACGCAAAAAGAAAAACAATGGGAAAAAAGGTGCGATTTTCGCGTTAATAACCGTGATTGTGTGTTTGCTGATCGCCGTCATGATCGGTGCCGCAATGCTTTTGGTGGGCACGTTTTTCGGGCTTGAAAACAGCGGAGACGATTTTTCTCAACCGATATTCTCCGATTTCAACGATGAAGATTCGACGTCCGACGTTTCGTCGCAATATACCGACAGTGATTATGAAGGGTCGGTTCCGTCGGGCGATTCGGGAGAGGATCTCTCGACCAACCTTACCGACATCTATGAAAAATGTTCGCCTGCTTGCTGTACCGTAAAGGTATATGTCAGAAATCAGCTTTATTCGATCGGCAGCGGCTTTGTGTATGACTCCGAAAACGGTTATATTGCCACCAATCACCACGTTATCGAGAGCGGCGACAAGTATGAATTGGAGTTTTATAACGGCGATGTTTATGAAGCTTATCTGGTTGGCAGTAACGATGTGACCGACCTCGCGGTGCTTCATGTTGATGCTTCAAATCTTCCGTCGATTTCTTTGGGTGATTCAAACTCAAAGAAAGTCGGCGAGAACGTGATCGCGATCGGAACGCCTTATAACGAATCCCTTGCGGGAACGATGACTTGCGGCATTATCAGCGGCATTGCCCGTGACGTCGAGATCACCGACGAATACGGCAGAGTTATCAAAACGATGACGCTTCTTCAAACCGACTGTTCGATCAACCCCGGTAACAGCGGCGGCCCTCTTATTGATATGGCAGGAAATGTCATCGGAATAACTTCGCTTAAATTGGTTGATGAACAGTTTGAGGGTATCGGTTTTGCGATTCCAATAACCGAAGCATCGGTGATCCTTAACAAACTGATTCGCGGCGAGGAAATCGATGATACCGATTTCGCTTCTCCGACGCCGAAGATAGGCATAACCGTTACAAGTGTCGAAAACGGTCTTTCGAGCATTCGCAGGACCCCGACTTGCAGCTACCCCGAAGGCGTATTTATCACTGATATCGAAGCGACAAGTTCGGCTTACGAGGCAGGCCTTTCACGTTATGATATAATCACCGAAATGGAAGGCACAAGAATCAAAACAACAGATGAACTTTCCGCTGTCTTGTCGAAACTCAAAGCAGGACGTACCGTTTCGGTAAAAGTGTTCCGCTTTAACAGCAATTTCAGCGCCGGCGCTTATTATACAATCGAATTCAAACTTGACTCGGTGTCATAAAAAAAGATCCGCGATAATACCTTTGTATATCGCGGATCTTTTAATGCATTATCGTTAGAATGCTTTATTTCAGTTTGATATAAGGGCCGTAACTGTATCCTTCAATGCCGTTGTAGGTAACCAGATACCAATCGCCGCTTTGACCTTTGATCCCGACCGTCGCGCCGTTGGGTATCTGCCCGATTATCGTTCCGCCGAGATCGGGCGAGATTCTGATGTTGAGCCGCCCGCCCTCTGTGACAACGATCCCGCTTTGGGTGGGGTTGGGGTCTACCAGCGTGATCCCGAAATAGTCTGCGACCGATTGCGACAGATTTTCCGCAATCAGTTGCAGGTTATTTTTTATCCATTCGGCGTCGTCGGCGTTGTCGTGGTATGCAAGTTCGACAAGTATCGAAGGCGCGCGGGTGTTGTTCAACTCGAAAAGCCTTGTGGTCGCAAGAGCGCGAACCTTTTCGGGATCGGGGTAGATTTGTTTGAGATTGTCAACAACAATGTCTGCCGCGCGCTTGCCGTTGATGCTTGTGGGGTAATAATAAATGTCGCTCCCTGTCTGCCTGCCGTAATTTGCAGAGCCCGAAGCGTTGGAATGCAGGGCAAGATGCAGTGCATAATCGCCTGCGTTTGATTGCCTTACCGAATCGCCGACAGTGCCTTGCGGATTGTTTCTTGTAAAGGTTATCCCGCTTGCGGTAAGATAAGGCTCCATATAATCTGCGATAAGGTTCATGTAATATTCTTCGCTTCCGCTGCCGTCGTAATATGTGTTAAATTCCTGAGTTGACGGACTTAAAAATAACATAGGCATAAAAACTCTCCTCCTTCATGGGCAGTATATGAACAAAAAAGAAGAAATGCCTTAAAAATCAATATTTTTTTGAAAAAAACTATTGACAAAGCACTGAAATTGTGGTAATCTTTTTGGGCACAAAGAAGAAGAGCCTCGCTCTCACCCTGCGGCTTTAAGCCCTGCTCGGTCAATATCACACGGTCGGCATAATTCTGCCGGTCTGTCTTTGGCTGTGCAAAGCGGGTTGTCTGCTTTGCTTTATTTTTTGTCAAAATACAGTAAATTTATTTGGAGGTGTCCTCTCATCGCCACTAAAACTTCTTCCTTAATCAATGAGGAAATCAGAGCAAACGAAGTCCGCGTTATCGGCGCTGACGGCAAACAACTCGGCGTTATGAAACTTGCCGAAGCGATTCGTCTCTCAAACGAGGCCGAACTCGACCTTGTCGAGATCGCTCCGGATTCTGTTCCGCCTGTTTGTAAAATCATGGACTACGGCAAATTCCGCTTTGAAAAAGAAAAGCGCGAAAAGGAACAACGCAAAAAACGTCAGGTGGTTGAGCTTAAAGAAATTCAGCTCAAATGCCGCATCGACACGCACGATTTCAACACAAAACTCAACCACACGCTCAAATTTCTCGCTCAGGGCAACAAAGTAAAGGTTATCGTCAAGTTCTTCGGAAGAGAAATGGCGCATACCGAACTCGGCGCCCAACTTCTCGATCGCTTCGCAGAAGGCTGCGGTGAAAACGCAGTTATCGAAAAGAAGCCCTTGCTCGACGGAAGAAATATGACGATGATATTGGCACCGAAAAAGTCAAAATAACCGAAAGGATTTATCACAATGGGAAAAATCAAAACACACAAGGCTTCCGCAAAACGTTTCTCTTTGACCGCAACCGGTAAGATCAAGATGAACCACCCCGGCAAGCGTCACAAGACCGGTCTTAAACCCAGCAAAACCAAGAGAGCTCTCCGTAAGGCATCTTACGTAAGCACCGCTCGCTACGACGATCTCAAGAGAATGATCCCCTATAAATAAAACGGAGGTTTGTGAAAGATGGCAAGAATTAAAGGCGCACTCGCGACCAGAAAAAGAAGAAATAAAATGCTCAAGCTCGCAAAGGGCTATTGGGGCGCAAAAAGTAAGCATTTCAAGATGGCGAAACAGGCTGTTCTCAAAAGCGGCAACTATGCTTTCGCCGGCAGAAAGATGAAGAAGAGAGATTTCCGTTCTCTCTGGATCACCCGTATTTCCGCACAGTGCAAGGTAGAGGGTATCAATTACTCCCGTTTCATGTACGGTCTCAAAAAGAGCGGCATCGAACTCAACCGTAAGATGCTCAGCGAACTCGCAATCAACGATAAAGCTGCATTTGCACAGCTCGTTGAAACCGCAAAGAAGGCTCTTTAATCCAAAAAGAAATTTCGGTAGCCCCAATGTAAAATTTGGGGTTATCATTTAAGGATAAATCGAATCTTTTGTTGACATCTGTCGAACCTTTTGTTATAATGTCTGCAGTTGATTCGGTTTTGAAACCGATTGTAAGGGAGGGTAACAAAATGGCAGAGATCAGAGTTAAGGAGAACGAAACTATCGATAGCGCTCTCCGCAGATTCAAAAGATCTTATCTCAGAAGCGGCGTTCCTGCTGAAATTCGTAAGAGAGAACATTACGAAAAGCCGAGCGTAAAGCGCAAGAAGAAGTCCGAAGCGGCTCGTAAGCGTAAATACAGATAATTTCTGTCTGCGATTTTGTCGAAAAAACAAAATACAAACAATACAACGGCAAAAGCCGTTGTATTTTTGTTTTCAGGGAGTTAAAGAACCGTTGCAACGCAAGAATTATCTTGCAATTTGAAGCAAATGCGGTTATAATGAAGAAAACAGACATTGGAGGTAAAAATGAAACGATTTGTTGCGGTAATTTTGCTTTTGGCATTTACATTTTCGTTCCTTGCTTCCTGCGGGGACACAACCGATGAACAGTCAAAAAATCCGGAGGAAAATTCCATGATTACCAATGCCGATGATCTCAAAAAGGTTTGGGACGAAGATTTTGCAGATGAATCAAACGGTTTTGCTGACATTGCTTCGATCTCAAAACTCACCGCGTTTTCAAACGGAAAAGTTTATAACGACCTTGAAAATAAATCGGGCGACGTCCGTTATCTTTTCGAGGGCAAGGATAACACCCGTGTTGCCGTCCTCTCCGAAGGTTATGCTCTCACATTACCCTCGAAGGGCGTAAAAGCCGATTTTTCGCTCGGCGCGCTTCGCAGCAAATATGAGACCGATGATTATACCCTCACCGTAACTTTTGAAAACAAAAATACTTACGGCGCAGACGAAAACGGTTGGGAGATCTATTACCGTGAATGGCTCGCGCGTTGGATTGATACCGCAAATTATGATGAAGCCAAGACTTTTCTTGACTCAAACGGAATCGCCGTTACCCGCGAACCGACGGAGAGCGAAACTCTTCTTGACGGTTTTGTTGTCAACCGATTCGATCTTAACGTAAGGTTCTCAATGGAAATGGAGCAACCTTATTATAGCATCGCGATCGTCCGCCCTGCCGACCATTATCGCCATTTTTGGCTTTTTGTCATGAAGTCGGACGAAGCGGTTTGTGAAAAACTTGACGATATCGTCGCTTCCTTTAAGGAGATCGAAAAAAACGGAACTCCTGTCAATAACGTCGGTTCTTATGAACTAAAAATTCCTGAATATTGGAGCGATGAAACCAAGGCCTATTATAACAAACTGCTCAATCAGACGACTGTCGATATCGGCGCTTTCCACGAGGGCAAAAACGAAGAATATATCGAATGGCTTTCCTCTGAGGAAGGCATCGGAAGCGATCTCGATGTGTTTATGGATTATCTCCACGTCGGCTGGTATGGCGCAAGTTTCCGCCAACTTGGGTTTGAAAAAGAACATTTCAATAAATATGCGGGCGGTAACGGTTTCAACGGCAAACCCGTTTTGGAACTGACCTACCAATTCACAACCACAAACAACGTTCTCGGCGGATATACCCCGATGTATGATATCTCGCGCGGCAGGCTTGACAAACAGTTCCGCGATCTTGCAAAGAGTATCAAGGAATACAGCAAACCGGTTCTTTTCCGTCTGAACAACGAGATGAATACCGATTGGACCAGCTATTCGGGAATCCAAACTTTGCTTGACCCTGATATATTCATCAACACTTGGCGCAGACTTTATGATATCTTCCGCGAAGAAGGCGTTGATAACTGCATTTTCATCTTCAACCCCTTCACACCGACCTGCCCTTACAGCAACTGGGGCGAAACACTTAACTATTTCCCCGGCGAAGATTATGTTCAGATGATAGGACTTACTTATTATCAAATGAACAACGACGAAACCTATGAGAACTTCGCTCAGATGTACAAAAGGGTTTATGAAGATAACACGCCCTATTTTGATAACTATCCCGCAATAATCGGAGAATTCGCTTGCGGTGCGGGCGGAGAAGTCAAGTATAATCACGAAACCGGTGCTTATGAGCCGGTCATAAAACTTGAACAGAAAAAACAATGGCAGGCGGCATGGATCGACGATATGTTCAATTGTTTTATGAAGAACCAGGAAGAAGGTTATGAGTTCTGCAAGAACATCAAAATCGCAGCTTGGTTCTCCTGCAATGATTATAACGCAAACGGTCAGATAATTAACTATCTCAAATTGGACGAGGGCGTTCCGCTTGCGTTACAGGCGTTCCGTGAGGGTTATGCCGAATTGAAAGCAAAGCGCGGCGATTGATTTTTGCCGTAAAAAAGAAAAAACGATGATCTTGACGCTTTCGTTTCTTGAATTATCATCAGACAAAAGAGGCGAAAGCGTTTCTTTTATCAAAAAAGGAGGCAATCATGCAGACCGTAAAAGGCGAAATAATGACGGGTTCAAGGATCGTCATCGAAACCTTGATCGAGCAGGGCGTTACCGATGTTTTCGGATACCCCGGCGGTCAGGTGCTGAGCATCTATGACGAACTTTATAATGCAAGCGACCGCATCAATCATGTGCTTACGGCGCATGAACAAGGCGCGGCTCACGCTGCGGACGGTTATTCCCGTGTGACAGGCAAGGTCGGCGTTGTTATTGCCACCTCCGGCCCCGGTGCTACGAATCTTGTCACCGGTATCGCAACCGCGATGCTCGATTCGATTCCTATGGTTGCGATAACCGGCAACGTTCCGACTACGATGGTCGGCAAAGATAGTTTTCAGGAAATAAATATTACGGGCATCACAATGCCTATCACCAAACATAATTATTTTGTCACAGATGTTACCGAACTTGCGGATATAATCCGCGAGGCATTCCGTATTGCAAAATCGGGCAGACCCGGCCCCGTTTTGATCGATATCCCGAAAGATATCCAGATCGCTGAATGTGAGTTTGTCAAAGGCAATGTTGTTGACTCTTTTCCGCAGGAAGAAGTTTCCGATTGCGATATCTCGAAAGCGGTTGAACTTATCAATAACGCAAAACGCCCCTACATTTATATCGGCGGCGGTGCGGCAGGCATGGGCATGACCGAGGATATCAAGGCACTTGCCGAGAAGATAGATGCTTATATCGGTTGCTCTTTTATGGGTTTGTCGGCAATGCCGAATTCTTATGAACGCTTTCTGGGAATGCAGGGAATGCACGGTCAGTATGCCTCTTCAATGGCAAATAAATCGGCGGACCTTGTTATCGGTGTCGGCGTTCGTTTCAGTGACAGAGCAACTGCCGATTATTCCGAAAAAACGAAAATAATCCAACTTGATGCCGATCTTGCCGAGATAAATAAAAACGTCAAGGTCAGCCTTGGGTTGGTCGGGAATATCGCGAACTGTTTTTCACGCATTCTTTCCGAATGTGAGCAACAAAACCACCCGAAATGGAGAAGCCAAGTCAATTCGTTCAAATCCGAGGGCAAACGCATCTCCGATTCGGCGTCAAACAGCGGAGACATGACTCCCAAAAAGTTGTTTGATATTATCAACGAGTTGAAGGACGAAAACACTGTTGTCGTCACCGACGTCGGACAGCATCAGATGTGGACGGCGCAATTTGTAAGGTTCGACCGACCGAGACGCTTTGCGTCAAGCGGCGGATTGGGCACAATGGGTTACGGTTTGGGCGCGGCGATCGGTGCGAATATCGCTTGCGGCGACAAAACTTTGCTCATCACGGGTGACGGAAGTTTCGGGATGAACCTTAACGAACTTGCGACGGCAGTGACTTATAATATCCCCGTTGTTATCGTCGTTATGAATAACGGCGCGCTCGGAATGGTGCGTCAATGGCAGACTCTTTTCTATGAAAAACGTTATTCTAACACGGTTCTTCAAAGAAAAACCGATTTTGTGAAACTTGCGGAAGCGTTCGGCGCGAAAGCAAGCAGGGCAGAGACTCTGTCGGAATTCAAAACCGCTTTTGAATCGGCGATCCGTCACGACGGACCTTATCTTATTGATGCTGTTATCAATATTGATGAACTCGTGCTTCCGATGCTCCCTCCCGATGGATCGATGGGCGATATCATCACTAAAAAATGACTGAGGATTTAACAATGAGAAGCGTAATTGCTGTTTATGTTGAAAATAAATACGGCGTTCTTGCCCGTGTTTCGGGTTTGTTCATGCGAAGAGGTTTCAATATCGACTCGCTCGCCGTCGGTGAAACCGAAGATCCGGATTATTCGCGAATAACGATCACCCTTAACGGCGATGAGTATGTTCGCGAACAACTTATCAATCAACTTATAAAACTTCATAACGTCAAGCAGGTCAAATTGCTCGATAACGAGGCGTCTGTCGAGCGCGAACTGATGCTTATCAAGGTCAAAAACACTCCCGAAAACCGCAACGAGATCATGGCGGCGGCAGAAATATACCGTGCACGCATCGTCGATTATAATACCGATTATATGTGCGTTGAGGTCACCGGTGAACCGTCAAAGGTCAACGCGTTTGTTGAAGTAATGAAGCCTCACGGCATTGTTGAAATGTGCCGTACCGGCGTTGTCGCGCTTGAACGCGGCAGTAATATAATGCAGAAGAAGTAAGAACAATTTGCTTCGATTGCAGGAAAAGGAGGTAAATTATGCAAAATACGTCTAAATACACAAGACAATTCTTCCCCGTGAAAAATCCGTCGAGAAAATGGGCGGATAAGACTCATGTTGAAAAAGCCCCTATCTGGTGCTCGGTGGACCTTCGTGACGGCAATCAGTCGCTTATGATCCCGATGAGTCTTGAAGAAAAGTTAGACTTTTTCAAGTTGCTTGTAAAGGTCGGTTTTAAAGAAATCGAGATCGGATTTCCCGCCGCGAGCGAAACCGAATATGCCTTTTTGAGAACGCTTATTGACAACGATCTTATTCCGAAAGACGTTACGATTCAGGTTCTTACCCAAAGCCGTGAGCATATCATAAGGAAGACTTTTGATGCGCTCAAAGGATGCGAAAACGCGATCGTTCATTTGTATAATTCGACCTCGCTTGCTCAACGCAATCAGGTTTTCAAAAAAACAAAAGAAGAAATCATTAACATCGCTGTCGAGGGCGCGGAACTTTTCAACAAAATTGCGCTTGAAACAGGAACGAATTATCGTTTTGAATATTCTCCCGAATCTTTCACCGGCACCGAACCCGAATTTGCGCTTGAAATCTGCAACGCGGTGCTTGACGTGTGGAAGCCCACTCCCGACCGCAAAGCGATCATCAACCTTCCCGTAACGGTTGAGCTTTCTTCGCCTCACGTTTATGCCGATCAAGTCGAGTTTATGTGCGATAACCTGAAATACCGTGATTCTGTTGTGGTTTCGCTTCATCCTCATAACGATCGCGGCTGTGCCGTCGCCGATTCCGAACTCGGCTTGCTTGCAGGTGCTGACCGTATCGAGGGAACGCTTTTCGGTAATGGCGAACGCACAGGTAACGTTGATATCGTTACGCTCGCATTGAACATGTATGCTCAGGGCATAGAGCCCAACCTTGACCTTTCGAACATGCCCGAAATCGCCGAACTTTATGAGCGCGTCACTCATATGCATATTTATGACCGTCAACCTTATGCAGGCAAACTTGTCTTTGCCGCCTTCTCGGGTTCGCATCAGGACGCTATCGCAAAAGGCATGAAATGGCGCGAAGATACCGAATGCGAAAGTTGGACGGTTCCCTATCTCCCGATCGATCCGAACGATGTCGGCAGAGTTTACGAAACCGATGTTATCCGAATCAATTCTCAATCCGGCAAAGGCGGTATCGGTTATCTGCTTGAACATAACTTTGGTTACGTTCTCCCTGCAAAAATGCGCGAAGATGTGGGATATACGGTTAAAACTATCTCCGACCGCGTTCATGCGGAACTCACGCCTGCGTCGGTGCTTAAAGTTTTCACCGACAGTTACGTTAATATCAACGACCATATAAAACTCATTGATTACCACTTTATTCGCGGTGACGAGATCACCGTTAATCTCTCGGTCGAGATCAACGGTGTTCAAAAAGAACTCGTTGCTTCGGGTAACGGCCGCCTTGACGCAGTCAGCAACGCGGTCAAAGAACATCTTGGAATCGAATTTTCGGATCTCACTTACGAAGAACATGCGCTCACGTCAGGTTCGTCTTCTCAGGCTATCACTTATGTAAGTATCGCTCTTCCCGACGGAAAGCGTGTTTGGGGCACAGGTATCCATGACGATATTATCGCGTCTTCAATCAACGCGCTGTTCTCGGCAGTGAACCGTAGCATCGAAGGAGGGAATTTATCATGGGCATGACAATGACTCAAAAGATACTCGCTTCTCATGCAGGTCTTGAAAGCGTTGAAGCGGGTCAGCTCATCAATGCTTCGCTTGACCTTGTTATGGGCAATGACATCACGACTCCCGTTGCGGTCAACGAGTTCAAAAAGGCCGATTTTGAGTCGGTTTTTGATAAAGACCGCATTGCCATTGTGCTCGACCATTTTGTCCCGAACAAGGATATTAAAGCGGCAGAACAATCGAAAACCTGCCGTGAGTTCGCCCGTGCACATTCTGTGAGCCATTTTTACGATGTCGGGAAAATGGGTATTGAACATGCTCTTCTTCCCGAACAGGGCGTTGTCACAGCGGGCGACTGTATCATCGGCGCTGATAGTCACACCTGCACCTATGGCGCGCTCGGCGCGTTTTCAACGGGTGTCGGAAGCACCGATATGGCGGCGGGGATGGCAACGGGTAAGGCGTGGTTCAAAGTTCCGTCTGCTATCAAGGTTGAACTCAACGGCAAACTCCCCGCGAATTGCAGCGGAAAAGATGTGATTTTGACGCTCATCGGCATGATCGGTGTCGACGGTGCGCTTTATAAAAGTTTGGAATTTGTCGGTTCGGGCGTGAAAACGCTTTCGATGGACGATAGATTATGCATCTGTAACATGGTTATCGAAGCGGGTGCAAAAAACGGCATCTTCCCGGTTGATGATGTTACTGTCGCTTATCTCAACGGCAGGAGTGAACGGGAATTCGCCGTTTACGAAGCAGATGCCGATGCCGAATATGAAAAAACGATCCATATCGACCTTTCAAAAATCGTTCCGACCGTTGCTTGTCCCCATCTTCCCGAAAACACACGTCCTGCAAGCGAGCTTGGTGATATCAAGATCGATCAGGTCGTCATCGGAAGCTGCACAAACGGCAGAATTGAAGATATGGAATCTGCATATCGCATTCTTAACGGCAAAAAGGTTGCCGACGGTGTCCGATGTATAATCATTCCTGCAACAATGCAGATCCTTCGCGAATGTGTCGAGATGGGATATTACACTGCGTTTATTGATGCGGGCGCGGTCGTTTCAACCCCGACTTGCGGTCCCTGCCTCGGCGGATATATGGGTATTTTAGCCGCAGGTGAAAGGTGCGTCGCAACGACGAACCGCAACTTTGTCGGACGTATGGGTCATGTTGACAGCGAGGTTTATCTTGCAAGCCCTGCAACCGCCGCTTCAAGCGCGCTCACCGGTTATATCACCGTGCCGAAAGGGGAATGACGATGAACACAAAAGGAAAAGCTTTTAAATATCCCGATAACGTTGATACCGACGTTATAATTCCTGCGCGTTATCTCAACACTTCCGATGCGAACGAACTTGCTCAGCATTGCATGGAAGATATCGATAAGGACTTTGTGAGCAAGGTTCAGGCGGGTGATGTTATCGTTGCAGGCTGGAACTTTGGTTGCGGTTCTTCGAGAGAACACGCACCGCTCGTTATAAAGACCTGCAAAACGGGTTGCGTTATCGCAAAAAGTTTTGCGCGTATCTTTTACAGAAATGCAATAAACATCGGGCTTCCGATCCTTGAATGCGAACTCGCGGCGGAGGAAATAAATAAAGATGACGAGATCAGTGTTGATTTCGATACCGGTGTTATAACCAACCTCACCTCGGGCAAAACCTACAATGCGCAACCGTTTCCGCCTTTTGTTCAGAATATCATCGAAAAAGGCGGCCTTCTTGCTTCGCTGAAAGAGGATTAAGGCTATGAACAAAAAAATAACAGTCCTTCCGGGCGATGGGATCGGTCCCGAAATAATCGCCGAATCGATCAAGGTTTTGGATAAAATCGCTTTGAAATTCGGGCATGAGTTTGAATATACTTATGTCGATATCGGCGGTTGCTCGATCGATAAATTCGGCGTGCCGATTACCGACGAGGGCATGGCGCTTTGCAAAAATTCCGACAGCGTTCTTTTGGGTGCTGTCGGCGGACCGAAATGGGATAACGTCGATGCATCTGTCCGCCCTGAAAAGGCGCTTCTCGCGGTCCGTAAGGAACTTGGATTGTTTGCGAATTTAAGGCCTACGAAACTCTTTCCTCAACTTGCCGATGCATCACCTTTGAAAAGCGAGATCGTTGGCAAAGGCGTTGACCTTCTGATCGTCAGAGAACTCACGGGCGGGGTCTATTTCGGCGCAAAAAAGACCGAAACCGTCAACGGCGAACTCGTCGCGACAGATATAATGCCTTATAGCGAAAGCGAGATCGAGCGCATCGGCAGAGTTGCTTTTGAAACCGCGATAAAACGCGGAAAAAGGCTCGCGTCTGTTGATAAAGCGAACGTTCTTGAAACTTCAAGACTTTGGCGAAAAACCATGCATCGCCTTGCGGAAGAATATAAAGAGGTTGAATATAGCGACGTGCTTGTCGATAACACGGCGATGCAGTTGATTAAGAATCCTGCTCAATTTGATGTTATAGTGACCGAAAATATGTTCGGTGATATCCTTTCGGACGAAGCCTCGATGCTCACCGGTTCGATCGGAATGATGCCGTCGGCTTCGCTTTCTTCGGGCACTCTCGGTATGTATGAACCGATTCACGGTTCTGCGCCCGATATCGCGGGCATGAACGTTGCGAACCCTTTGGGCACGGTTCTCTCCGCCGCAATGATGTTGCGTTATTCGTTCGATATGACCGACGAAGCAGATGCTGTCGAAAATGCGGTGAACAGGGTTCTTGACGACGGTTATCGTACCGCCGACATCATGCAGGACGGTTGCATAAAAACAACCTGCACCGAAATGGGCGATCTTGTTGCCGAACGAATCTGATCCGAATAAAAAAAGAGGACTCGAAAGAGTCCTTTTTTCGTTAAATATCAAAAACTTTTTTTGCGTTACCGCTGTAAATCTTTTCTTTCTCCGCTTCGCTCAAACCGCTTTCTTCAAGCTCGTTGAAAGCAAAAAGCGTGTTCCAAAGCGGATAATCGCTGCCGAACATAACCTTGTCGACACCGTGCGCTTCGATCAATTCGTAAAGACCGCGCGCGTCCATGCCGAGCCTAGCTTCGCTTGTGTCGGTATAAACGGGTGTACCGATGAGATATTCTTTCGCTTCGTCCCAAACGCTGTAACCGCACATGTGTGCCGCGATGATCGTCAGCTCGGGAAGCGTTTCGAGAATCCTGCGGACACGCTTCGGTGTTGAAAAATCGGTATTTTTGTCGCCGACGTGAAAAAGAATGGGGAGATCAAGCCTTGCCGCTTCTTTATAGATCTCGATCGCATTTTCATCGTCAACATAAAAACGCTGGAAATCCGAATGGATCTTGATCCCCTTTGCGCCGAGCGCTTTTGCGCGTTCAAGTTCGGAAACAGCTTCGTCAAAACCCATAAAAGGATGGAACGATGCAAGCGGAATGAATCGGTTGTCATTCTTTGCCGTTTCAATAAGAAAATCGTTGCCGACTTTTGCGTGAGCGGTGTCGGGTTTCAGCGTTGCCGAGGAAATGACAAAACGAATGTTGTCAAACTCCTTTGCACCTTCAAAAAGTCCCTTGACAGAACCGTCTCCCTGACGGGCGAGACTGTAATAATTAACGATGTTGTCGGCGGCACGGATCGAAATTTTGTCGGGCCAGATGTGTGTATGTACGTCAATGATTTCGCGGGTTATGCTCATAATATTACCTAAATTGAATGCGGCAAGCATAAATGCTTGCCGCAAATGTTTTTGTTGGTGCTTATTCAGCGTCGCAGCAACCGCAGTTGCATTCGCCTTCTTCGTCTTCTTCGTCTTCGTCGGTTTTTTCAACCAAAGCGAGAACCTGACCGCAAGAAGGACATTCAAGTTCGTCGATGTCTTCTGCATCGCATTCGTCGATATAAACGGGTTCGCCGCAAACAGGACATTCGAGTTCGAGACATTCGCAGCAATCGCAGCAATCGCAATCGTCGTCGCAGCAATCACAATCATATTCGTCGTCATCGCAGCAATCGTAATCATCGCAGCAATCGCAATCGTCGTCACAGTAGAGATCCTCTTCAACCGCGCCGAGATCTTCGTCGATTTCTTCGATATAATCGTTAAGAGTTGCGGTTTCGTCTTCGAGATCAAGAACCGAAAGCGAAAGATCTTCAAGAAGATCAGCCATAGCGGCAAGGATCTTGCCTTCGCCCTTGGAGGTATCCATGTTCATACCTTCCATAAGACCTTTGATATATGCAGCCTTTTCGGATACGTTCATTTTTGTATCTCCTTTTTTAATTGTTATTTGTATATTCGCTCGAAATATACAATAAATTTTATATTTTCAAAGGATATGCGTCTTTGAAAATATATCTTGGAGTTCCGTGAGTGCACGAGCATATGTTTTTACAAAAAACAGAATGTTTCATAAAGTCAAGCTCGGGCGCGACGGCGCGAGCGAACGGAACTCACAAAAATATGTGTTACCCGCAAATGCGTGATTTGCGGGGGAGAGTCTTATACTCTTTCGAGATATTCGCAGGTTCTGGTATCGATCTTGATAACGTCGCCTTCGTTGATAAAAATCGGAACCTTAACTTCGGCACCGGTTTCAACGGTTGCGGGCTTTGTAACGTTGGTAGCGGTGTTGCCCTTAACGCCGGGTTCGGTAGCGGTGACTTCAAGTTCAACGAAGATCGGGGGTTCAACCGAGAAAACGTTGTCCTTATAGGACATAAGACGGCAGGTCATGCCTTCTTTGACAAACTTGAAGCTGTCGGGAAGTTTGTCCGCGTTGAGCGGAACCTGATCAAAGGTAACGGGATCCATGAAGTAGAAAAGATCGCCGTCGGTATAGCTGTATTCCATATCCTTTCTTTCAACAACAGCCTGCGGAAAACGAGCGGTGGGGTTGAAAGAGGTTTCGATAACTGCGCCGGAAATGATGTTTCTCATCTTGGTTCTTACGAACGCTGCGCCTTTACCGGGTTTAACGTGCTGGAATTCGATAACCTGCATAAGCTGGCCATCCATTTCGAATGTAAGACCGTTTCTGAAATCGCCTGCAGAAACCATATTTATATCCTCCTGAATTATGTCTAATTTATCAGACATTTATTATTAACTATCTTATTTTATATGAAATGGGTTATTTTGTCAAGGCTTTTTTGGGTTGGCTTTATCGATATTTGTTCTGATATTTTTCGGGCATGATGCGGATCGATTTTATCATATCGCTGTTAATGATGCTTGTTCCGTTTTCGTCTTTGATCTTGATCCAGTTGTCTTCGATCTCGATGATTCGCGCATTAAAACCGAACGAATTTTCAAATTGAACAATATTACAGACCTTTCCGATGAATTCCTTGATCATTTCTTTCGGTAACATTTTTTCTTTTCTCCGTTTTTTTATAATTGTTGTGTATTTGAATCTTTTTCGAGCTGAAATCAGCGGCAGTAATATGCATAAAATTATCACTGCGTAAATGCCGGGATTCATAAAAACACCGCCTTAAATTTCAATAAGTCTGTTTTCGGAAGCGGTAAGGTTTTCACATCCGTTTTCGGTAACAAGAACCATGTTTTCGATCCTTACGCCGTATTTCGAGGGAATGTAGATTCCGGGCTCGACGGTGACGATGTTTCCCGCAACGAGTATTTCTTCGCTTCTCGGAGATGCCGAGGGGAGTTCGTGAACCTCCAACCCGAGCGAATGTCCGAGCGAATGCGCAAAAAATTCGCCGTAGCCCGCTTCGGTAATGACGTCACGCGCGGCCTTGTCGGCATCTTTGCATGAAACGCCCGCTTTGATGAACTTCATCGCTTCGCTTTGCGCGGTCAATACAGTGTTGTAAATGCGTTTCATTTCTTCGTCGGCTTTGCCCAAAACAACGGTGCGCGTCATGTCCGAGCAGTAACCTGCGAATTTTGCGCCGTAGTCCATAGTGAGGAATGAATTTTTCGTTAACCGATTTTCCGTCGGTTCGCCGTGCGGAAGCGAGGAGTTCTTTCCCGAAACGGCGATCGTGTCGAACGCAAGTCCGCCCGCACCGTTTTTGCGCATGAAATATTCAAGTTCGGCGGCGATTTCGATCTCGGTTCGGTCTTCGTTGATAAATCCGAGAATATGAGTGAATGCCGCATCTGTAATTGCTTGCGCTTTCTTGATTTTTGCGACTTCTTCCGCCGTTTTGACGCGCCTGTGTTTCAAGCAAAGATCGCAAAGAAATCCAAATTCGATATCTCCGCATTTTTCGTTAAGAAGGTTCAGTTGGTTGACCGTTATCAACTTCGGATCAAGACAGACTTTTTTTGCGCCGATTTCCGAAAGATATTCGGCAACAGTGTCAAAAATGTTCTTTTTGAAAAGTTTGGGACTGACGTCGCATGAAAGCAGATCGGCATTTTTTGCGTTTTCGAACGCTTCGAAATAACGTGCGTCGGCAAATGCCGCCGTTTCGCTTTCCGAAACGATTACCGCACCGTCGGTCGTGTGAAAGTCGCTCAGATAAAACGAACTTATCTCATCGAAAAACAATGCACAGTCAAAACCCGATGCTTTTATGTCGTTGAAAATCTTTCTGCCGTTCATTTAAAAAGCTCCTTTTTTTGAAATCCCCACAAACTCAAACGTTTGTGGGGAAATATCTTATGCCGTTTCGATCGAAGCGGCTTTTTTGAGGTCTAACTCCTCAACCGCCATCTCACGCATCTTATATTTAAGGATCTTGCCCGCCGCGTTCATCGGAAATTCGCTGACGAACGAAACGTATCTCGGAGTTTTGTGTTTTGCCATATTCTCCCTGACGTAAGCTTTGATTTCGTCGGCGGTAATGGTTTCGCCGTCTTTGGGAATGATGCAAGCCATGATCTCTTCGCCGTACTGTTCATCGGGAACACCGATGACCTGAACGTCTTTTACCTTCGGGTGGGTGTAAATGAAATCCTCGATTTCTTTCGGATAAATATTTTCACCGCCGCGAATTATCATATCCTTGATTCTTCCCGTGATCTTGAAATATCCTTCGGGAGTGCGTCTTGCAAGGTCACCGGTGTGAAGCCAGCCGTCCTCGTCGATGGCAAGCGCGGTTGCTTGGGGCATTTTGTAGTAACCCTTCATGATGTTGTAGCCGCGAGCCACAAATTCGCCGTCAACGTTGTCGGGAAGTTCTTCGCCGGTTTCGGGATCGACGATCTTGCATTCAACGCCGAACATCGCGCCGCCGACTGTGTTGACGCGTGCGTCGATGCTGTCGGTGGTAAGGCTCATCGTGCAGCCGGGCGAAGCCTCGGTCTGACCGTAAACAATGGTGATCTCGGTCATGTTCATCTTGTCGATAACGTCCTGCATGACCTTGATGGGGCAGGGAGAGCCTGCCATGATGCCGGTACGCATGTATGAAAAATCGGTTTTGTCAAAGTTTTCGTTTTCAAGCAAAGCGATGAACATCGTCGGAACACCGTGGAAACAGGTGATCTTTTCTTTGTTGATACAATCAAGCGCACGCTTCGGCGAGAAATAGGAAAGCGGTGACATCGTAACACCGTGAGTCATCGAAGCCGTCATCGCGAGAACCATTCCGAAGCAATGGAACATCGGAACCTGAATCATCATTCGGTCGGCGGTGGAAAGGTCCATTCCGTCGCCGATGTTCTTGCCGTTGTTCACAACGTTGTAATGGGTTAGCATAACACCTTTCGGGAAACCCGTTGTGCCCGAGGTATATTGCATGTTGCAAACGTCGTGCTTGCTGATGAGCGCAGCACGGCGGTAAACTTCTTCAATGGGAGTCTTGTCGGCAAAGTCAAGCGCCTGTTCCCAGGTGAGACAGCCTTTTTGCTCGCTCTGAATGGTGATAACGTTGCGGAGGAAGGGAAGACGCTTTGTATAAAGCGGTTTGCCCGCTTCGTGGTTGTCAAGCTCGGGACAAAGTTCGTGAATTATCGCGTTGTAATCACTGTCCTTGTATCCGTCGCACATAACGAGAGTATGTGTATCCGACTGACGGAGCAGATATTCGATCTCGTAGATTTTATATGCGGTGTTGACGGTTACCAAAACCGCACCGATTTTTGTCGTTGCCCAGAAAGCGATGTACCATTGAGGCAGGTTGGTGGACCAGACCGCAACATGGTCACCGCGTTTAACACCGAGCGAAATGAGCGCTCTCGCAAAACGGTCAACGTCGTCGCGGAATTGCGGATAGGTTCTTGTGTAATCGCATTCGGTGAAACGGAAAGCATATTGATCGGGGAACGCCTCACAGACTCTGTCAAGAACCTGTGGGAAGGTGAGGTCGATGAGCATGTTCTTCGGCCAGATATATTTGCCTTTGCCGCGAAGGTCGTCGATAAGTATGTCGGAACCGTTGCTTCTTCCGATGAAACGGCTCATATAATCCATATAATTCGGGAAGATCAAACCCGCGTCCTGCAAATAGGGGGCCCAGCGCTTGACCCATTCGAGCGAGAGATAACCCTCGAAATTGATCGAACCCAACGCTCGGATCATTTCTTCGATCGGCATATCGCCTTCGCCCATCATTTTGTAGACGATTTTTCCGTCTTCTTCAATGCTGTCTTTGATGTGAACGTGCGCGATGTACATGCCGAGGTTCTGAACCGTCGTTTCGGGCGATTCTTTTGCAAAACGATAGGGGTGGTGAATATCCCAAAGCGCGGCGATCTTTTCGCTGTGGATCTGGTCGAGCAGATTTTTAAGTCTTGCCGTGTCGCTGTAAACACCGTTGGTCTCCAAAAGAAGCGTAACGCCGGCTTTTTCCGCCAAAGGAATGAGTTTGGATAACTGACGGAGAACCTCTTCGTCGTTTCCCTCGTCGACCGCATCGGGGCCGTCGTCGCCGAGCACGCGCACGTATTTCGTGCCGAGCACACTTGCGGCTTCGATATATTCGGTGAGGATACGCTCGTTTTCATCGGCGAGTTCTGCGTGTTTAAGACAGCAACCCGAACTTAAAATCGGAATCTCCAAACCGAGCGAACTCAATTTTTTAACCGTTTCGTTGAGATTCTCTTTTGCAAACGGCATGTTGTGTTTGTTGTCAAAAATGTCGTCTCCGAGACCGCGAACTTCGATACCGTCAAAACCAAGGTCTTTCGCCATGGCGTAAATATCCGAAAATCCGTAGCCGGGGCAGGCAAGTGTCGAAAATGATAACTTCATTTCATTCTCCTTCAAAATAAGGGCTTGGTCTCGCATCGAAAAAGTTCGCGGATCTGCGTTCCGCACGTCACTTTTTCGTTCTTGCGGCGAGAGGGTTGCGGGTTTGTGTTTTGCGAATTTTTGTTGTGTTTAGCGTCGAGAGGATCTAAAATCCGTTGCACCGACACCGCGAATATGAAAAAAGAAAGCTCGGTCTAAAAAAGCATAGACAGAGCTTGGGTAAATCAATATTATCATCATGCAAACGCCCAACAGCGTTTTCTCGTGATAACGGTGAGAAACCCGACCGCACCTACCGATTGAAATCCTGGGCACGGCAGCTCGGGGGTGAGTTCGCAAATCACATCACTTGCCGCCTCGCACCGACCGGCGGCTCTCTGAAAAGTGGAAGCGTGAAAGCTTTGTCCCCTTCATAGCTTTTATTGGAATACAGTATATAACCGAAATTCAAATATGTCAAGGGTTTTTTGATATTTATTTTGAGTTTCTTTGGTAAAATCTATTGAAAACGGACAACGGTTGTGGTAGAATATTTCCAATGAAAATCCAAGGATTTTTAAAAAGAAAAACGTTAAATTCGGAGGAATCGATTATGTCCAAAATGAAAATCGCAATCATCGGCTGCGGTACTATCGCGAACAACGCTCATATCCCTGCGTATATGGCAAATCCCGACGTTGAAATCAAATATTTCTGCGATATCATCAAGGAAAAGGCTGACGCCGCCGTTGAAAAATACGGCTGCGGTACTGCGGTTGTCGACTATCATGATATTCTCGGCGACGATGAGGTCGAAGCCGTCTCGGTTTGTACTCCCAATAAAATGCACAGCACAATCACCATTGATTTTCTTAAAGCAGGAAAAAACGTTCTTTGCGAAAAACCTTCCGCAAGAACCCTTTCCGAAGCGCTTGAAATGCAAAAAGCACAGCACGAAACAGGAAAAGTTCTTAACATCGGCGTTGTGAACCGCTTCAACGGCGCGGTCAATAAGGTTCGCGAAATCATCCAATCGGGCGAACTCGGCGAGGTTTATCACGTTTATGTAAGTTTCCGTGCTCACCGTTCGATCCCCGGACTCGGCGGCGCATTTACCGATAAATCCATCGCGGGCGGCGGCGTTCTTATCGACTGGGGCGTTCATTATCTCGATATCGTTATGTACTGCACCGACGATCCCAAACCCGTTACAGTTTCTGCGAAGGCTTATTCCAAACTCGGTGTTGATATGCCTAACTATGTTTATGACGGCATGTGGTCCGAGGACACAAAAGATCTCAACGGCACCTATGACGTTGATGACTTCGTGACAGGTTTTGTCCGCACCGAAGGCCCGACGATCACCTTCAACGGCGCATGGGCGCAGAATATCGGCGTCCACGAAGCATATATCGACTTCCTCGGCACCAAAGCCGGTATCCGTCTTAACTATGGCGGCGACTTCACGCTTTATACCACCGCTTGCAACACTCTTATCAACTATAAACCCAAGTTCACCGATGTTCCTATGTTCCAAAAGGAAATCGATTCCTTCGTCGATTGCATCAAGACCGGCGAAAAGCTCCCCTCGCATATTGATAAGGCGATCATCACCGCAACAATGATGCAGGCGATGTATGACTCCTCCGAACAGGACAAAGAGATCGTGCTCGCATAACAGCGCATATCGAGCAAACGCTCGCTCGCAGTAGGGTTTCTTTGCCCAAGCTGCATCCGTTCTGCTTCGCCCGAGGCAATTTTAAAGTGATATATTGTAGGCGAGGGGCTTGTTCCTCTCTCTTGAAGATTTAGATGTTGAGGTGCATTTGATATGAAAACATCGCATTTGATTTTAATAATTGCTGCTGTTTTGTGTTTGGCTATTATTTTATCCTTGACGGTATATTACACAATCGACCATATGAGCTGGTATTTCGGACGGTTTGATGATAAAATCGGTCATTCCTTGTCCGAGGAATACAGCTCTGTCGTATACGGCGACAAGAAAAGCAATGCCAATATCGAATTCGGCGAATATGCCTATAAAGAGCTTGACACTTCGGATTATGCGGGAAATCCGTATTTGAAAAAGGTCGAGTCAGACGATGTTGATGTACTGTGTGATGCGGTTGAATTATTCGAATCGGTTATGCGCGATCTGTCTGATGTAAGTGGAGATGTTAAGAATATAAATGACAAATATGCTTTTGACAAGAGCGTTATCGACGAGTCTGATTATTATTACGCAAACTACACTTATGATAACATGGGCGCAACCGGACTTGAAAATTGCACAGAAATAAAAATTTATTGTTTCGATACCGAGAAGCAGATTTTGTATTACTTTTACGTTGATCGCGTCGGCACGAAAAACGTTTACGGAATTTAAGCGTAATAAAAAGACGGCACTGCCGTCTTTTTGTTTTTCACATAAAATCTATATGCTTTGCTGTAATATATTTTGCATTATAAATCATTGACTTTTTGTTTTACGAGTGATAAAATATACTGAATATATTTTTGATGTTATCCGCGGAGGAAAAAACTATGTCTATCAATAAGACCATTTTCAAAGGTGCTGCTACCGCTCTTATCACCCCGTTCAAGGACGGCGCGGTTGATTATCCCGCTCTTGAAAATATGCTTGAATTTCAGATCAACGGCGGTATTGATGCGCTTGTTATCTGCGGTACCACCGGTGAACCCGCAACGCTTGATGACGACGAACATAAGCGTGTTCTTGAATTCGCTATCGAAAAGGTAAACCGCCGCGTCCCCGTTATCGCAGGTACCGGCTCCAATAACACTCAATATGCTGTCGAACTTTCGCGCTTTGCCGAAAAAGCGGGTGCTGACGGACTTCTTCTCGTCACGCCCTATTACAATAAATGCTCGCAGAAGGGCATCGTTTCCCATTTCAACACCGTTGCCGATTCGGTAAATATCCCCTGCATCGTTTATAACGTTCCCGGCAGAACGGGCTTTTGCATCAGTTTGGATTCTTATAAACAGATCGCAAAGCATGACAACATCGTTGCGACCAAAGAGGCAAGCGGCAACCTTCTCCTTATGATGGAGGTTTTGGAAGCCTGCGGCAAGGATATCAACATGTACAGCGGCGACGATCAGCAGATCGTTCCTCTTATGTCGATGGGCGCGATCGGTGTCATTTCGGTCTTCTCCAACGTTATGCCCGGTGAGGCTCACCGTATCACCCAACTCTGCCTTGACGGCGATTTCAAAACCGCGGCAGAACTTCAACTCAAATATCTTCGCCTCATGAACGGTTTGTTCATGCAGGTCAACCCGATCCCCGTCAAGACCGCTGTTGCAAAAATGGGTATGTGCGAAAACGAATTCCGCATGCCTCTTTGCCCGATGGACGCGGCCGACGACGAAAAGCTTTTCGCACTTATGCGTGAGCAGGGACTTATTAAATAATTTAAGGATTTGAACATGAACATAATCATCAACGGCGCTTGCGGCCGAATGGGCCGAGCGGTCATTGCCGCAAGTGAAGAAAAGGGCGTTAACGTTGTTGCTGCCGTCGATAAATTCGGCGATTTGGCAATCGAAGGAATCCCTTTTTATAACTCGATCGAAGACGTAAAAGAAACAGCCGATGCGATAATCGACTTTTCTCACCATACCGCAGTTCCCGACATCTGCGCGTTTGTCCGCAAAACGGGGATCCCCTGCGTTGTCGCCTCGACCGGTCATACCGAAAGCGAATTTGCTATGTTAAAGTCGCTTGCTTCGGAATATCCTGTGTTTTTCTCGCGCAACATGTCGCTCGGTGTAAATCTGCTCATTGATCTTTGCCGCAGTGCCGTTTTGGCGCTCGGCGGCGATTGCGATATCGAAATTATCGAAAAACATCATAGAAACAAACTTGATGCTCCGAGCGGAACCGCACTTATGATTGCCGAAAACATTGCGGAAGTGCTTCCCGATGAGACAGCGTTCATTACCGACAGAGCATCGCGCCGAATGGTGCGCCCCAATAATGAGATCGGTATATCTTCCGTCCGTTGCGGGGGTATCTTCGGTGAACATGAAGTACTTTTGAGCCGTAACGGCGAAACGATAAGCCTCAAACATACCGCCGAAAGCCGCGCTTTGTTTGCCGAGGGCGCTTTGCGCGCGGCGGATTATCTGAGCAAAAAATCCGCAGGCTTTTATTCAATGAAAGAACTTTTGGCGGAAGCATCTGTTTCCGTTTCCGAATAAAACGCATTTTGCAACTTCTTGTTGTGAAAATTGCAAAAAACCGAATATAATTAGTTAGAACCGCTTATAAAATGCAACGAAATGCAAATTAAGTTGCATTTTTTGGTTGACAATGCCTGTTTGGGTTGATATAATATCACCTAAATGAAAGGAAGTGACTTTATGCCTTCAAAAATCAATATCGAATCGCTTGCCGATAAACTCCGCGCGAACGAGGCGTTTGACGATAAACTTTACGCAAAATATGGTGTCAAGCGCGGTCTGCGCAACCCCGACGGAACCGGTGTTTTGGCAGGCATCACAAGGGTAAGTAATGTTCACGGCTATCTTATCAATGAATATGAACGTGTTCCCTGCGAGGGTGAACTGTTTTATCGCGGTGTAAGCATTCAGGATATTATTGATGCTTCCGATCGTAACGACCGTTTCGGTTATGACGAAGCGTCGTGGCTTCTTCTTATGGGCTCGCTTCCTACCAAAGATGAACTTGATTTTTATAATACGATAATGGACGAATACAGCGATCCGCCCTCTTCGTTTATCGAAGATATGATCATGCGTGCGCCCAGCCCCGATATTATGAACAAATTGGCGCGAAGCGTGCTTGCACTTTACAGTTATGACGAAAATCCCGACGACAATTCTGTCGATAACGTTCTTCGTCAGTCGCTTTCTGTCATTGCACGTATGCCGATGATAATGACAGCGGCATATCAGGTTAAAAAGCGTTATTACGATAACGAAAGTTTCTTCCTGCATTCGCCCATACCGGGGCAGAGTATGGCGGAAAATATTTTGTCGATGCTGCGCTTTGACCGCAAATTCACTCATGATGAAGCAAGGCTTCTCGATAAATGCTTGATCCTTCATGCCGAACACGGCGGCGGTAATAACTCCACGTTTGCCGTCCGCACACTTACTTCTTCGGGCACAGATACCTTCTCCGCGCTTGCGGCAGGCATCGGCGCGCTGAAAGGTCCGCGCCACGGCGGCGCCAATATCAAGGTCGTTAAAATGCTTGATGAGATCAAAGCGAATGTCGGCGATTATAAAGATGACGATGAGATCAAGGCATATCTCCAAAAACAGTTAAACCGCGAAGCAGGTGACAGAAGCGGTCTTATCTACGGCATGGGGCATGCGGTCTATACGTTGAGCGATCCTCGCGCTACGATTCTTCGCAAGGCGGCCGAGGAGCAATGTGACGCTTTCGGAATGCGTGAAGATTTTGAATTGCTTTATGCGGTCGAACGTCTTGCGCCTCAGCTTCTTCAAAATAAAATGCAGGACGGCAACGCTATCTGCGCAAATGTCGATTTGTATTCGGGTCTTGTCTACCGTATGCTCGGCATTCCCAACGAACTGTTCACTCCGTTGTTCGCGATCGCCCGTCTTTCGGGTTGGTGCGCTCACCGTTTGGAAGAGATCATCACCTGCCGCCGCATAATGCGCCCGGCATACCGCCCGTTCCACGGCAGATTGCCGTACATTGAACTTGACGACAGAAAGGAAAAATAAAATGGCAGGTTTGACAATTGCTCAAAAAATAATCAAAGCCCACCTTGTTGAGGGCGAAATGATAAAAGGCTCGCCTATCGGCTTGCGTATCGACCAGACTCTCACTCAGGACGCAACGGGTACTATGGCATACCTCGAATTCGAGGCAATGGGCATTCCCCGCGTCAAGACCGAACTTTCGGTCGCATATATTGACCATAACACGCTTCAAAACGGCTTTATGAACGCCGATGATCACCTTTATATCCGTACCTGTGCAAAGAAATACGGTCTTTATTTCTCGCGTCCCGGCAACGGTATCTGTCATCAGGTTCATCTTGAACGCTTCGGTGTTCCCGGAAAAACGCTTATCGGTTCCGATAGCCACACTCCCACCGGCGGCGGTCTCGGCATGCTCGCTTTCGGCGCAGGCGGCCTTGACGTTGCGGTTGCAATGGGCGGCGGTGCTTATCATATCACAATGCCCGAAATGGTTCGCGTTAACCTCACGGGTAAACTCAACGATTGGGTTTCCGCGAAAGACGTTATCCTTGAAGTCCTTCGCCGTCTGAGTGTAAAAGGCGGTGTCGGCAGAATCATTGAATACGGCGGAGAGGGCGTTAAGACTCTTTCTGTTCCCGAACGCGGAACTATTACGAATATGGGTGCAGAACTCGGCGCATCGACCTCGGTATTCCCGTCCGATGAGAACACCCGTCTTTTCCTTGCCGCTCAGGGCAGGGGAGATCAGTATGTTGAACTTAAAGCCGACGACGATGCCGAATATGATCTCGTTGTTGATATCAACCTTTCGGAACTCGTTCCTGCGGCGGCTTGTCCTCATAGCCCCGATAACGTTAAAACCGTCGAAGAGATCGGTGCTATCAAGGTCGATCAGGTTTGTATCGGCTCCTGCACAAACTCGTCTTTCGTTGATCTTATGAAGGTCGCTCATATATTAAAAGGCAAGACCGTTCACGATAACGTCAGCCTTTCTATCGCTCCCGGCAGCAAACAGGTTTATAACATGCTCGCTTCCTGCGGTGCACTTTCCTGGATGATCGATGCGGGCGCGAGAATTTTGGAAAGCGCTTGCGGTCCCTGCATCGGCATGGGCCAGTCACCTCAATCGGCAGGTGTCAGCCTTCGTACCTTTAACCGTAACTTCTTGGGAAGAAGCGGTACCAAGGACGCGCAGGTTTATCTTGTCAGCCCCGAAACGGCGGCTGTTTCCGCGCTCACGGGCGTGTTTACCGACCCGAGAACGCTTGGCGCAATGCCTGAAATTTCAATGCCGACTCAATTCATGGTCAACGATAACATGGTCATCAAACCCGCTTCGGTTGAAGATGCGGTGAACGTTGAAGTCGTTCGCGGCCCCAACATCAAACCCTTCCCCGAAAGCAGACCTGTTGATGAAACCATTGAATGCGAATGCATTCTTAAAGTCGGCGATAACATCACCACCGACCATATCATGCCTGCGGGTGCGAAGATTTTGCCTTACCGTTCCAACATTCCTTACCTCTCGAATTTCTGCTTTGAAGTTTGCGATGAGGAATTTCCCGCACGTGCAAAGGAAAAGAACGGCGGTATCATCATCGGCGGCGAAAACTACGGTCAGGGCTCATCGCGTGAGCATGCCGCGCTCGTTCCGCTTTACCTCGGCGTGAAGGCCGTCATCGCAAAGAGTTTTGCAAGAATCCATGCCGCAAACCTTGTTAATGCCGGCATTCTTCCTTTGACTTTCGCAAATGCGGAAGATTATGATCTCATCTCGCTCGGCGATAAGGTGGTTATTTCCGACGTAAGAAACTGCATAAAAGAGGGCAGAGAAATCGCTCTTTCGGTAAACGGAAAAGAGATCAAACTTGTATCTTCGCTTTCGGGCAGGGATAGGGATATTATCCTCGCCGGCGGCTTGCTTGAATACACAAAACAGAACTGACACCATCGTATGTGTAAAAATCCGGGCGCATGTCGCGGATTTTTACGGATCTAATTGTATTTCTTAATCAAAAAGTTTTTGGGGATTTTCAAGTGTCTTTTTCAAAAAAGTGCTTAAAGTCTATTAAAAAGGAGAAAAATATGTCTAAAATCATGATGAAAACGCCGCTTGTCGAAATGGACGGCGACGAAATGACAAGAATCATCTGGCAACAGATAAAGGATATCCTTCTTCTTCCTTACGTCGAACTCAAAACCGAATATTATGACCTCGGTCTTGAACACCGTAACGAAACCGATGATCAGGTCACGATCGATTCTGCAAACGCCACCAAAAAATACGGCGTTGCCGTTAAGTGCGCAACGATCACGCCTAACGCGGCAAGAATGACCGAATATGACCTTAAACAGATGTGGAAATCGCCCAACGGCACTATCCGTGCAATACTTGACGGCACCGTTTTCCGCACCCCGATCATCGTCAACGGAATCCCTCCTTATGTCCGTAATTGGCACAAACCCATCACTATCGCACGTCATGCTTACGGTGATATCTATAAAGCGACCGAACTTCGTGCCGAAGCAGGCTCGAAAGCAGAACTTGTGGTGACCGCTCCCGACGGAACCGAAACCCGCGCGCTTATTCAGGACTTCAAGACCGACGGCATCGTTCAGGGCGTACATAACGTTGATAAGAGTATCGAAAGTTTTGCAAGAAGCTGCTTTAATTATGCTCTTGATACAGGCATGTCGCTCTGGTTCTCCACCAAAGATACGATAAGCAAGACCTATGACCACCGCTTTAAGGATATCTTTGCCGAAATTTATGAAAACGAATATAAGGCTCGTTTTGAAGAAGCAGGTCTTGAATATTTCTATACACTTATCGACGACGCAGTTGCGCGCGTTATCCGTTCCGAAGGCGGCTTTATCTGGGCGTGCAAAAATTATGACGGCGACGTTATGAGTGATATGGTTTCTACGGCTTACGGCTCGCTTGCAATGATGACGAGCGTTCTCGTTTCTCCCGACGGAGTTTATGAATACGAAGCTGCTCACGGCACCGTTCAACGCCATTATTACAACCATTTGAAGGGATTGCCCACCAGCACAAACTCGGTTGCAACCATTTTCGCCTGGACAGGTGCGCTCCGCAAACGCGGTGAATTGGACGAACTTCCCGAACTTGTTGCTTTTGCGGATAAACTCGAAAAAGCATGCATTGATACTATCGAATCGGGCGTTATGACAAAAGACCTTTATCTTATCTCAACGCTTGAAAATAAGACACAGGTAGACACAACAGGCTTCCTCGAAGCGATCGCATCAAGGCTTTAACAGACTCTTTTTTAAGAAAGACACTTCGGTGTCTTTCTTTTGATTTGCCCCGTTTTCGGAAAAACGTTCTGCTTTGCATTGTGCGGCTTTTGCCTTTTGCCATTGACTTTTCGGCAAAGTCGGTGTATAATATAAAAAATCAAAACACAGACGGGAGGTTTCTTGTGAGTACAGAACTTGTAAAGCAGATATTCTCGATTTGTAATTCTGTAATTACCTCGATGTTCGTTCTTTGTTATCTGTATCAGTTTATATATATTTTTTGGGTTTTTCTCGGAAAAAACAGAGCTCGACCTGTAAAAAGCGAAAAACAGAATAAATTCGGCATAGTGATCTGTGCCCGTAACGAAGAAAATGTTATCGGTCAATTGATCGAGAGTATTAAAATGCAGGACTATCCCGCGGAACTTATCAAGATCTTTCTTGTTGCCGATAACTGCACCGATGACACTGCCGGCGTCGGCAGGAAACACGGCGCGATCGTTGTCGAAAGAGAAAACAAAGAACTTGTCGGCAAAGGCTATGCGCTTGATTTCATTTTCAAAAAACTCCTTGCCGATAAAGACGATTGCGATGCATATGTCGTTTTTGATGCGGACAACCTTGTTGCCAAGGACTTCATCAAAGAGATGAACGTCAACTTCAACCGCGGATATAAAGCATTGACAAGTTACCGTAACTCCAAGAATTACGGCACGAACTGGATTTCATCGGGCTATTCTCTTTGGTTTCTGCGTGAAGCAAAGTATGTAAATAACGCGAGAATGAAACTTGCAACTTCCTGTGCTATTTCGGGAACGGGCTTCTGCCTCAGCCGTGAGATCATCGAAAAAAACAACGGTTGGAAATACCATCTTCTTACCGAAGATATCGAATTTTCGGTTGATATGGCGATTAACGGCGAGAAAATCGGATATAGCGAAAAATCCATCGTTTATGATGAACAACCCGAAACTTTCAAGCAATCCTGGAACCAGCGTTTGCGTTGGTCGAAAGGTTTTTATCAGGTGTTCGGTAAATATGGCGGAAAACTCGTGAAAGGTATCTTCAAAGGCTCTTTCGCTTGCTATGATATGCTCATGACGATTTTCCCTGCGGTCATGTTCACCCTGAGTTCGGTTATCGGCTGTATTGTCGAATTTATTTACGGTTTGACCATTTTCATCGAATATCCGAACTTCCCGACGTTCTTCCAATTCTGCATGTTCCCCGTGTTTTATTTCTGCGCGACTACATATATGATTCTTTTCATCGTCGGCTTCATAACGCTCGTTACCGAATGGGACGTTATCGAATGTTCGGCATTCAAAAAGATAAAGTCGCTTTTCACGTTCCCGTTGTTCATGTTTACCTATGCGCCGATTGCTATCGTGGCGCTCTTCAAGAAGGTCGGCTGGACGCCGATCCCTCACAGCGTTACCAAATCAATTTCTGATTTTGAGGCTTCGGACAAATCATCGGAATCGACCGAAAACTCCGATTAATAAACAAAAACCGCCGATGTGCAAGCATCTGCGGTTTTCTTTTTTCGGATTCAAGAACATTTGTTCTTGACAAACAAACGTTCGGGTGATATCATTGTTTGGGAGAAGGTGAATTGATATGTATATGGGCCCGAACGATAAAACGAAATTGATGAAGAATTCGAATTTTCGTGAAAAGGGAAACGTTGAGTTGACGCAAAAAACAAGAACCATTTTGCATTGCGATGCAAATTCTTTTTTTGCTTCCTGCGAAACGGTGCTTCATCCCGAATACGCTTCTGTGCCGATGGCGGTCTGCGGAAGCGTTGAAGACCGTCACGGAATCGTTCTTGCAAAAAACGAACTCGCAAAGAAATATAACGTCAAGACTGCCGAAACCGTTTGGTCTGCAAAGCAAAAATGCCCCGAGTTGCTTGTTGTTCGCCCGACTTATGGGCTTTATGGCGAAATGTCAAAGAAAATGAACCGCATTTTTTATGACTATACCGATCTTGTCGAGCCGTTCGGCGTTGACGAAAGTTGGCTTGATGTTACAGGTTCGCTCCGTCTTTTCGGAAGCGGAAAAGCGATCGCCGATGAAATAAGAGAACGAGTCAGAACAGAACTCGGTATCACCGTTTCTGTCGGCGTTTCGTTCAATAAAGTGTTCGCGAAGTTGGGGAGTGATTTGAAAAAACCGAACGCAACTTCGGTTATTCCGCCCGATAAATTCGCTTCCGTTATCTGGCATTTGCCTGTATCGGAGTTGCTTTTTGTCGGTCCTGCCTGCGCGAAAAAACTTGCGGATATCGGAGTTCGCACCATCGGCGACCTCGCTTGTTGCGATGCAAACGTGCTGTACGACAATTTGGGTAAAAACGGCATGATGCTCAAAAATTTCGCGCTCGGCCGCGACTTTGCCGAAGTCACACCTTGCGGATATGAACCCGAACCAAAGTCTGTCAGCAACGGAATGACGTTTCGTTACAACCTTGCCTCGCCCGAAGACGTTTCTTTTGCCGTGACCTATCTTTCGATGTCGGTCGCCGAACGCTTGAGGAAACATGGGCTTTGTTGCAATTCGGTTGCCGTAACCGTTAAAAAACCCGATCAATCGGTGATAAACCGCTCGGCGAAACTGCCTCATCCAACCTGCCTTTGTTCCGAAATATCCGGCAACGCGCTTCGCCTTGTCAAAGCAAATTCGGCTCCCGATGAAGAGATCTATTCGCTCACCGTTCATGCCGAAAAACTTGTTCGACCTCAAGAAGATCAGTTTCAGCAAAAACTTTTTTCTGAACCTTGGGAGAATCGTTACCGTAAAAAACACTCGTTGGAGACTGCGGTTGATAAAATACACTCGCGATTCGGGAACGGTTCGATAATTATTGCATCTGCTTTAAATAACCGATTGATATAGTGTCAAAAATAAAACAAAAATCCAAAAGAAAAACAAAGAACAAAAAATAATGTAAAAAAAGAAAATACTATTGTGAAAAACGAAAAGATGTTGTATAATAAGTCAAATAGTCAAAATTAAAGGGGATTAAAAGAGGGGCTATGGATCAGGTAGTTGCTTTTTTCACAAATCCGTTTTTGATAACCGGAATTTCATCGTGGATGATCGCTCAGGTGACAAAAGCGATAATTCACGCTTTGATAAACAAAAAAATAGATATAAAACGTCTTTTCGGTGACGGCGGTATGCCGAGCGGCCATTCCGCAACGGTCATATCGCTCGCCACGATAACCGGCCTGGTCTGCGGGTTCGGCACTTTTGAATTCGCGATGGCTATGATATTTGCCGTTGTCGTCTGCCATGATGCAATGGGCGTTCGACGAGAAACCGAAAAGCAAGCGGTTATTCTTGATGAATTGGTCAAAGTGTTTGAATCCATCTCGTCGGAACCGCTTCCCGAGGCAAAACTCAAAAAATTCGTCGGGCATACTCCTTTTCAGGTGTTTGCGGGCGCACTTATCGGTATCGCTAACGCGATCACCATGTATTTTCTTTTGTGCAAATGAAAAAATCAAAAAAACGGTTGTTTTGCAACCGTTTTTTGTCGAAACCGTTCTGCGGCAGTGAGCTATCGTACGCTAAAAATCGCGCGGGGTAAGAAACATTCGTTTTTCGGTTCGATTGATACCGTTATTTTGAAAAAAAGGCTTGAACCTTATTTAAATTCTTTACAGATTCATGCCTTGCTTTCGAGAATCAAAAAACTCAATAAAGCAATAATCAAAACGGCTCAACTTAATGCCGGATTTTTGCTGAAAGATTCGGATTGGAACGTCGAGACTGTAAGCCGAGAGATCGGTTTGGAATATGGAAACACTTATCTGACCAAGGCGTTGAAAATCAACAAAGAAAAAACGAAAGCGAACGTCGTAAAATCAACGGGGTTCGCTTTTCTTTTTTTGAAAATTTTGCCGCGATAAATCAAAAAAATCGTCTGCGGCTCTTTTATTTATTGATATAATGTGGTATAATATATCACTTAAAACTTTGTTGTCGGAAAAGGAGGCGTTCAGGCGATGAATAAATTTAAACTTGTGTCGGATTTTGCACCTACGGGCGATCAACCCGAGGCAATATCGACGCTTGTGAACGGCGTCAGAAACGGCGATAGAGATCAGACGCTTATCGGCGTTACAGGTTCGGGTAAAACCTTCACTATGGCAAACGTCATTGCCGAACTGAATCGCCCCGCTATAATTCTCGAGCCGAACAAAACTCTTGCTGCACAGGTCTGCTCGGAAATGCGAGAATTCTTCCCCGAAAACGCCGTTGAGTTTTTTGTTTCTTATTATGATTATTATCAGCCCGAAGCCTATGTTCCGGGCAAGGATATTTATATCGAAAAGGATGCCGCGATAAATAACGAAATCGACAAATTGCGACATTCTGCGACCAGCGCACTTTTTGAACGCCGTGATGTCATAATCGTTGCTTCGGTAAGTTGTATTTATTCGCTTGGCGACCCGTCGGAATATGCCGAACAGGTGCTTTCGATCCGTCGCGGTTCAACTTTTCCGCGCGACGATATCATCAAACGGCTTGTCGCATTGCAGTATGCCAGAAGTGATATCGGCTTTGAACGTAACAATTTCCGCGTTCGCGGCGACGTCTTGGATATCTTCCCGTCGAACACCGACACCGATGCCGTAAGGATCGAACTTTTCGGCGACGAAGTTGACAGAATATGTAAGATCAACGTTGTGACGGGCGAAGCGGTTGCCGATATGAGCCACGTTGCGATCTATCCCGCTTCTCACTATGTCACTTCGTCGGAGACCCGTAAAAAGGCGCTTGACGAGATCGTTTCCGAACTTGATGAACGTATCGCATATTTCGAAAGTCAGAATAAGTTCATCGAGGCGCAACGTATCCGTGAAAGGACGATGTTTGACGTTGAACAGATTCGCGAGATCGGATTTTGCTCGGGCGTTGAAAACTATTCACGTGTGCTTTCGGGCAGAGAACCGGGAAGTGCGCCGTACACTCTGCTTGATTATTTCCCGTCGGATTATCTGATGTTTGTCGACGAAAGCCATGTTATGCTTCCGCAGGTGCGCGGCATGGCGGCAGGAGACCGAGCAAGAAAAACGAACCTTATTGAATATGGATTCCGTTTGCCGTCTGCTTATGATAACCGCCCGCTCGTTTTTGATGAATTTAACAGAAAACGCGGACAAACCATTTATGTCAGCGCAACCCCGAAAGAATATGAACGTTCGCTTTCCGCAAACCTTGTCGAACAGATTATCCGCCCGACCGGTTTGCTTGATCCCGAGGTTGAAGTTCGTCCCACAAAAGGTCAGATCGACGACCTTGCGGGTGAAATAAGGATCCGAGCCGCCAAAAAGGAGCGTGTGCTCGTCACAACGCTCACCAAGAAAATGGCGGAAGACCTCACCGAATTTTTTGAACTTTCTGGTATTAAATGCCGATATATGCATTATGATATCGACACTATGGAACGCATGGATATCCTGCGCGGTCTGCGCGCGGGCGAATTTGATGTTTTGGTAGGTATCAACCTCTTGCGTGAGGGCTTGGACCTGCCCGAAGTTTCGCTTGTTGCAATTCTCGATGCGGATAAAGAAGGTTTCCTGCGGAGCGAGATTTCGCTTGTTCAGACGATCGGCAGAGCGGCACGAAACGCAGAGGGTAAAGTCATCATGTATGCCGATAACGAAACCGAATCAATGCGTAAAGCAATAGGTGAAACCAACCGCCGAAGAAAGATTCAGGATGATTATAATAAGAAAAACGGCATAACGCCCAAGACGATCGTGAAAGATATCCGAGCGCCGATCGAGATCACCTCGAAGAAAGAGGCCGAAAAGATCGAAAAAGCGAAGAATCTTACGAAAGACCAAAAGAAGAAACTTATTGATAAACTCACCGCCGATATGAAGCGCGCCGCAAAAGACCTTGATTTCGAAACCGCCGCGTTCATTCGCGATAAGATAAGAAGATTGATGTGACGTCATTCTGAGCGACGGTGCAGAAACGAACGAAAGATTGTTTCGTTCGGGACAAATGAATTAATTTTCCGCTTAATCAGTTAGGAGCAGATATGTCTGATAAAATCGTTGTAAAAGGTGCAAGAGTTCATAATTTAAAGAATGTTGACGTTACAATTCCGCGTGATAAACTCGTTGTTTTCACCGGCCTTTCGGGTTCGGGCAAATCAAGCCTTGCGTTTGACACCCTTTATGCCGAAGGCCATCGCCGTTTTGTCGAATCGCTCTCGTCTTATGCGAGAATGTTCCTCGGTCAGCTTGATAAACCCGATGTCGACCAGATCGAAGGGCTTTCGCCCGCGATTTCTATCGATCAAAAGACAACCTCGCGCAATCCGCGTTCGACCGTCGGTACTGTAACCGAAATTTATGACTATCTTCGTCTTCTTTATGCGCGTGTGGGCATTCCTCACTGTCCCGTTTGCGGCGAGGAGATAAACCAACAATCTGTTGACGAGATCGTTGCAAGAGTTGAGGAATTTGAAGAGGGAAAGCGTTTCATAATCCTCGCGCCTGTCGTTTCGGCGAAAAAAGGCATGCACGAGAAGGTGTTTGAAGATGCGCGCAAAAGCGGTTATGTCCGTGTGCGCGTTGACGGGATAATGTACGACCTTTCCGAAAACATCGAGCTTGATAAAAACATAAAACATGATATAGATATCGTCGTCGACCGCCTTGTTATGCGCGGAGATATCCGTTCGCGTCTTGCCGAAAGCATCGAAACCGCATCAAAACTTGCGGGAGGTATGATAAAAATCCTGTTCCCCGATGCGAGCGACGAAGAAAACGAAATGGTTTTTTCTCAGAATTATGCCTGCAAAACTCATGGCGTTTCAATCGGAGAATTGACTCCGCGTATGTTTTCCTTCAATAACCCTCAGGGCGCATGTGAAGCCTGCGGAGGTCTTGGCGAAAATAATGTTTTTTCGGAAGCAAAACTTATTCCCGACAGAAGCCTTTCGGTTTATGCCGGTGCGATAGTATGCAACGGCTTTAAAAGCGCCGAACCGGGCGGATATCTTGCCGAACTTCTGAACTCGGTGGGAAGATATCACGGCTTTGATGTCCACACCCCGATCGAGCAATTTTCCGAAGAGGCTTATAACATTCTCATGTATGGCAACAAACGCAAACGCACTTCGGTTTCCGAACCGTCGTTCAAGGGCGTCATCGGAATGCTCGACCATAGATATAAAATGGGCGGCGGTTATGAAACGCGTGATTATTATGAGCAGTTCATGGATTTTGTTCCTTGCCCCGAATGCAACGGCAAAAGGCTCAAAGACGAGGCGCTTGCGGTCACCGTCGGAGGATTGAATATCTCCGAACTTTGCAATTTTTCGGTAATCGATGCGCGCAAATTCTTTGCTTCTTTGAAATTGTCGAAAACTCATTCCGAGATTGCAAAAGAGATCCTGAAAGAAATCAACGCGCGTCTTTCCTTTTTGGAAAACGTCGGGTTGGGATATCTCACGCTTTCACGCAAAGCGGGTTCGCTTTCGGGCGGTGAGGCACAGCGTATCCGCCTTGCAACCCAGATCGGCAGTTCGCTCGTCGGCGTTATGTATGTTCTTGACGAACCGAGCATCGGTCTGCATCAGCGCGACAACCAAAAACTCATAAACACTCTTAAAAAACTTCGCGATATCGGCAATACCGTTCTTGTCGTTGAGCATGATGAAGAAACGATCGAAGAGGCGGATTTTATCGTTGACATCGGTCCGGGTGCGGGTATTCGCGGCGGCGAAGTTGTTTTCACAGGCACTCCCGCCGAAATTAAAAAGTGCGAAAAATCAATCACCGGTCAATACCTTTCCGGCGAAAAATCCGTCGGTGTTCCGAAACAGCGCCGTCAAGGCAACGGAGGCTTCATCACCGTTGTCGGTGCGGCGGAAAACAACCTTAAAGATATCGACGTAACGATTCCGCTCGGAAAATTCGTTTGCGTGACCGGCGTTTCGGGTTCGGGTAAATCCTCACTCATAAATTCGGTGCTGTATAACACTCTTGCGAGAAAATTGGGCAGAGCGTCGTTGATTCCCGGCAAACATATCGAAATCATCGGCGCGGATAATATCGATAAAATAATCCAGATCGACCAATCGCCGATAGGCAGAAATCCGCGTTCGAATCCTGCGACGTACACCGGTTTGTTCAACGATATACGTGCCGTATTTTCATCAACTCCCGAAGCAAGGGCGCGCGGATATACCGACGGCAGATTTTCTTTCAACGTCAAAGGCGGCAGATGCGAATCCTGTCGCGGCGACGGCACTCTGACTATCGAAATGCATTTTCTCCCCGACGTTTACGTCACCTGTGACGTGTGCAAGGG
The DNA here is from genome assembly GCA_045536535.1 of Eubacteriales bacterium. GTDB lineage: Bacteria > Bacillota > Clostridia > Oscillospirales > CAG-382 > Coliplasma. The sequence goes on from JAZSNS010000011.1 coordinate 41,085, forward strand.
AAAAAGATATAACCACGAAACACTTGAAATCAAATATAAAGGCAAATCAATTTACGATGTTCTTGAAATGACCTGCGAGGAGGGTAGGGAATTCTTCCGAAACTATCCCGCGATCAAACGCAGGCTCGACACTTTGTGTGACGTTGGCTTGGGTTATGTCAAGATCGGTCAGCCGGCAACCACGCTTTCGGGCGGCGAGGCACAACGTGTCAAACTTGCAAACGAACTTGCACGCCGCGCAACCGGCAAAACTCTTTACGTTCTTGATGAACCGACAACGGGTTTGCATACCGACGACGTAAATAAACTCGTTTCGGTGCTTCAAAAGCTTGTTGATGCAGGCAATTCCGTCGTCGTTATTGAGCATAATTTGGATCTTATCAAGACCGCCGACTATATCATCGACCTCGGTCCCGACGGCGGCGATGCCGGCGGCAGGATCGTCGCAAAAGGCACCCCCGAGGAGGTTGCCGCAAATCAAGACAGTTACACGGGTTTTTATTTGAAAGAAAAACTCGAAAATTTGTAATTCAGGAGAACAACAGTGATAGATTACGAAAAATATGCCCCTCTTCTTGAAAAGGTTGAAAAACCCGGGCGCTATGTCGGAAATGAATATGCATCTGAAATTCCCGACCCTTCACAGGCAGAACTGAGAATGTGCTTTTGCTTCCCGGATACGTATGAAATCGGCATGTCAAACCTCGGCATGAAAATTCTTGCGGGGTGTCTTAATAAAACGGGTTTTGTAAGTTGCGAACGCTGTTATATGCCTTGGCCCGATATGCGCGAACAACTGATAAAACATGAAGTTCCGCTTTATGCGCTTGAAAGCGGCGATCCGCTTGATCGGTTTGATATCGTTGCGTTCACGCTTCAATATGAACTTTGTTATACCAACGTTCTGTCGATGCTCGGCTTGGGCGGGATCCCTTTGCTTTCAAAGGACAGAAAAGAAACCGACCCGATCGTTATTGCGGGCGGCCCCTGTGCTTATAACCCCGAACCGATAGCCGATTTTGTTGATATCTTTTCGATCGGCGAGGGCGAGGATGCGCTCGTTGAACTTGCGGCGCTTGTCAATGAATGCAAAAAGCAGGGTATCGGAAGAGAGGAGATACTTTATCGAGCCTCGCTTCTTGAAGGATTTTACGTGCCCTCGCTTTATGATGTAAAATATAACCAAGACGGCACACTTGCGTCGTTCACTCCGAACCGAGAGGGTGTTCCGACGGCTGTGAAAAAACGCATTATCAGTGATCTGGATAACGTCTTTTTCCCTTGCCACTGCGCTGTTCCTTTTCTTGAAACGGTTCATGACCGCGTTATGTTGGAAGTGTTCAGAGGTTGTATCAGAGGCTGCCGTTTTTGCCAGGCGGGCATGGTCTATCGCCCTTATCGCGAAAAATCGCCCGAAGTGCTTAATAAAAACGCTATCGAATCGGTGAAACATTCGGGCTATCCCGAAATTTCGCTCACTTCGCTTTCGATCAGCGACTATACTCATCTCCGCGAACTTATCGACAAAATGCTTCCTTGGACGAACGAAAAGAATGTGAACCTTTCGTTGCCGTCAATGCGTATAGACAACTTTTATGAAGAATTGCTCGAAAAGGTCTCCTCGGTGCGTAAAAGCGGTTTGACGTTCGCGCCCGAGGCAGGTACGCAACGTCTTCGCGACGTTATCAATAAGAATATCACGGAAGAAGAGATACTTACCGCCGTTTCAAAAGCGTTCGACGGCGGCAGAAGCAGTTTGAAACTTTATTTCATGAACGGCCTGCCGACCGAAACCGATGAAGATATCAAAGGCATTGCCGCTCTGGGACAGAATATCGTTGATACATATTATTCAAAAAAACGTGTCGGCGGAGGCAGAGGCGTTAACGTTACGGTGAGCGTTTCCTGCTTTGTTCCGAAGCCGTTCACTCCGTTCCAATGGGAAGGTCAGGACACTTTGGAAGAACTTGAACGCAAACAGCAACTTCTTAAAGGCGAAATCAGAACAAAAAAGATATCTTACAAATACCATGACGCACAGGTTTCGCGGATCGAGGCGGTTTTTGCACGCGGCGACAGAAGGCTCGGCAGCGCATTGCTCGAAGCCTATAACCGAAACATGATGCTTGACGGCTGGGACGAATATTTCAGTTATGAAAACTGGATGAACGTTTTTGAAGATTGCGGGATCGATCCGGCGTTTTATGCAAACAGAAGGTTCGGCATTGATGAACTTCTTCCTTGGGATTTCATTGATATCGGTGTTACCAAAAAGTTCATGAAGAATGAATATGAAAAAGCGTTGAAAGCGGTAACGACCCCCGATTGCCGTACGAAATGTTCGGGTTGCGGCGCGTCGAGCCTTTGCGACGGAAAATGCGTTTGTAACGGAGGTGGCGACAATGGCTGATATCCGTGTTTGCTTCACGAAAACGGGAACACTTAAATATATTTCTCATCTCGATCTCCAACGCGCTATCCACCGCATGCTTATAAGAAGCGGTCTTCCGATAGGATACACCGAAGGATTTAACCCTCATCCGAGATTAAATATCGCACTTCCGCTTTCGATTTATCAGGAGGGCGAACGAGAACTTTTTGATTTCAGATTGGTCGCCGACGTTCCGCTTGACGAAATTGCCGAAAGGTTGAAAGGGTCGGCGTTTCCGGAAATGGAAATTATTGAAGTTTCGGTTGCTGTCGGTAAACTTTTAACTAAACGTGCGGTGTGGCGGTTGGAATTGACGACTGACATCGCGCTTGATGAGTTTGTTTCTGCATTCGACGGCGAGATGCATGTTATGAAACGCTCGAAAAAGGGTGATAAGGTCGTTGATATCTCCCCGATGACAAAACTCGTTTCTGTCGAAAAGACCGAAAACGGCATAAAACTGCGCGTTGAATTGCCTGCGGCAGGGAATGATTACCTTAATCCCTCTTATGTTGCCGAGTTTTTCGGCGAAAGAGTGAAAGTTGATCGCGTTGTTCGCGAGAATATTGTATTTTAAGACAAATTTCTATTGATATCGAGGGCTTTGTCTGCTATAATCATAATGATATGAAATACAAAAATCATTCTTTTCTAACGAAGTTAATAATTCTTGTTCTTTCGTTGTTGCTTGTTTGCACTTTTTGCGCCTGTTCTTCCGATAACGATGAAGAAATCGTCGAAAATGTTCCCGAACTTACGATCAAACAGGCAAAAGAACTTGTGCGTCTTGATAAGATCGTGACCGAGATTTTTGTATGTAACGCGCTTTGCTCGGGGAAGAGCGTTGCGAGTTACGTTGCGGTTTCGTCCGAGTCGCAATATTCAAAGTTTTCCGAGATCGAACGTTTGCTGGATTCGACCTATCTTCCCGATAGCGGAGATAAAAAATTCTTCATGAATTATCCCGAAGTCGGCGAAAAGGCAATTTCGCAAAAGGACGGAAAAACTCTGGCCTTTGAACATCGCGGGAGCGGATTTGACGGTTTTATAAAACCCGAAAGCATTTCTGTCGTCAAAACCGATTCCGAGTCAAAGCGGATAATAAAAGCGAAAAACGAATCGGGAAAAGAGGTAAAGCTCACTGCCGTTTTTCATGACGGAAAATGGTTGTTGGAGCATGGCGTTTATCACGTGACAAAGAAAGAAAATGTCACCGAGCCTTTTGCTTTGTCAAACCTTGGATCGCTTTCCGAATTTTCCGGCAAGATTCTTGTTGTTGAACTTTTCGTTTCGGATCGTGAAAGCCTTTTCACCGATGAGGAAGAAAAGGTGTTCCATCAAAAGATCAAAACCGCCGTTGATTTTGTTTCGGAGGAAAGCAAACGTTTCGGAAATAAACCCGAAATCGTCTATGAAACGCTTTATTTTGACCATGACGGTGTTTTGGGCGGAAAATCGCTCGATTTTGATATCGTTTTTGCCGAGACGGGGTTTGGCACACTTAAAAAGTTCGCGGAATCGAATTTCGACCTGACGGAATATGATAATTATTTCTTTGCCGTTTGCCTGAATAAGGAATCTCAAACCGCTTATAATGCCTATAACGGCGAAAAAGAGACCGAGATTTATTTCGGTGAACGCATTCATGTCGGAAAATCATCGACCGAGCATGAAATCTGTGTTTCAATGCTTGCTCTGATGGGGGCGAACGATTTTTCCGATGAACAGTATGATGAATATACAAAATCGCTCTTCAAATCCTATTTTCCTGATGAAGTTTTGGTCAAAGACGGTCTTAAAGGTGCATCGCTCTCGTCGGTAACTGCTTTTGCTTGCGGAATCACCGACGAGCTCGACCCTATATACCGCGTTTTCAAATACGAAAAATAAGTTAAAAGCGAGGGATAATTCAAATGCCAAACAACTACAAGCGCGTTCTTGTGAAATTAAGCGGCGAGGCGCTCGCCGGCGAAGGTAAACGTATCCTCAACGGCGATATGCTCACCACTGTTGCCGATATGCTTTCCCGTCTTGCAAAGGAAGGTACTCAGGTCTGTGTCGTTATCGGCGCGGGAAATATCTGGCGCGGAGCAAGACAAAACGGTTTGGAAGTCGACCGTGTTCGCGGCGACCATATGGGTATGCTTGCAACGGTTATCAACTCCATTGCCATGCAGGATTACATCATCAAAACGGGTGTTAATGCCCGCGTTATGAGCGCGGTTCAGATTCAGCAGTTCTGCGAGCCTTATTCGCAATATAAAGCTGTTGAGTATATGGAAAAAGGCGAAATCGTCATTCTTTCCTGCGGCGTCGGCTATCCTTATTTTTCGACAGATACCGGCATGATGCTTCGCGCGGCGGAATTGAAATGCGATGCGGTGCTTTCGGCAAAGAACGTAAACGGCGTTTACGATAAGGATCCTGTGAAATATCCCGATGCAAAGAAGTTCGATGAACTTACTTATTCCGAAATGCTTTCTCTCGGCTTGAAGGCGATCGATCAGAGCGCCGCCGCTATCGGCGAGGAAAGCGGCATCAAAACCGTTCTCTTTTCACTTTCGGAACCCGAAAACATAATTCTTGCCGCTCACGGTGAGAATATCGGAACTTTGATTCATAATTAAGAAAAATAAATCTAAAATGATTAAAAAGGAAGGTAACGATCATGTTTGAAATTAAACCCTTTGAAGACAGAATGAAAAAGAGTATCAGCGTTCTTGAAGAAGACTTCGGAACGATAAGAGTCGGCAGAGCCAGCGCAAAGGTTCTCGATAAAATCACCGTTTCTTATTACGGCAGCCCCACCGGTCTTGACGGCGTTGCAACCATCAAAGCGTCTGACGCAAGAACCCTTGTGATCACCCCTTGGGAAGCAAATATGCTCAAAGAAATCGAAAAGGCAATTCTTGCTTCTGACGTAGGTATCACCCCCACCAACGACGGCAAATGCATCCGTCTTGTTTTCCCCGCGCTCACCGAAGAACGCAGAAAAGAACTCACAAAGAAGACTTCCAAAATGGGCGAAGATTGCAAGGTTGCTATCCGTAACATTCGTCGCGATGCCAACGATGCGGCAAAAGCAATGAAAAAGAATTCGGAGATCACCGAAGACGATCTTAAATCCGCTGAAAAGAACATTCAGGATATAACCGATAAACTCATCAAAGAAGTTGACGCTATCGTAGCAAAGAAAGATAAAGAAATCATGGAAATCTGAGAGCGTTGCTCTTTGATTTTCAAAGCATAAAAGGGCACTAAGGAGGGACATTGTCATGTCCGAATCAAGATTGCCGCGTCATATCGCCATTATCATGGACGGTAACGGCCGTTGGGCGAAGAAAAGGCTTCTTCCGCGCACCGCGGGTCATAAAGTCGGGTTGGACACGTTTGTCGATACCGTCGATACCTGCAGTGATTTGGGGATCGAATATCTCACGGTTTATGCCTTTTCGGCTGAAAACTGGAACCGCTCGCCTGATGAAGTGACCGCGTTGATGGAACTTATGAGTCGCGGCATTGTCAAATATGAGCCTGAAATGGTCAGGAAAAACATTCGCCTTAAACTGCTTGGCGATATCGACCGTTTTGAACCGCCTTACCGCGAAGCTCTTTTGGGCGTTGAAAACCGTTTGAAATCCAACGGCGGAATGACGCTTTGCATCTGTCTTTCCTATGGGGGCAGACAGGAACTGGTTCACGCTTTCAATGAACTTTTGAAAGAAGGCAAGACCGAAATCACTGCCGAGGATATTGAGGCTCATTTGTATTCATCGGGAGTGCCCGATCCTGATCTTGTCATTCGTACAAGCGGCGAATACCGTATTTCAAACTTCCTTTTGTGGCAATCGGCATATTCCGAATATTATTTTGCCGATTGTTATTGGCCTGATTTCAATAAAGATGAACTTTTAAAAGCGCTCGACGCTTATTCAAAACGCGAACGCCGCTTCGGGAGGTAATCATGCTTACGAGAATAATAACGTCTGTTTTGCTTGTGCTTTTGTTGGTCCCTGTCGGATTGTTCGGCGGGATTTGGGGCCCGGCGATCATGTTTTCCGCCATTGCCGCAATTTCTGTTTTCGAAATGCTTTCTTGCTGCGGATTGCTTAAAAAGTGGTATATTTCGGCCCCTGCGATAATCTGCACGGCGTTTTGTGTTATCCTGCCCGCAATTTTCAGTGCAAGGATCATGCTCACCGTTGCGGCATTTATTGCTTTGATCCCTGTTTTCTTGTCAGGGTTCCTTGCGATCGGCGTTATAAAACATAAAGAGATCACTATCGAACGTCTGTTGATGTTCTTCTCGCTTGCGATGTATATCACTGCGGGTTTCACGTCGCTTTCGGTCCTTGCTGTGTTGAAACCTTTTGGATTCTGGACGTTGGTATTTGTTTTTGCTGTGGCGTGGATAACCGACACAATGGCTTACTTTTCGGGCATGCTTTTCGGGAAACGCAAACTCTGTCCCGAAATCTCTCCCAAAAAGACGATCGCAGGCGCGATCGGCGGAACTTTGTTCGGCACCGTTGCGGGTGTGATCGTTTTCTGGGCATTTTGCGGAAGTCCTGCTTGGGGACTTATCGCTTTTCCGATCTCGATCATCGGTCAGTTCGGCGACCTTGCCGCATCGGTCGTGAAACGCCATCTCGGTATTAAAGACTACGGTAAGATCTTCCCTGGACATGGCGGTGTGCTCGATAGATTTGACAGCGTGATCCCTGTGTCGATTTTCACGACTATCGTTCTCATCTCCACGCTCGTAATTGCCAACTACATCAAATACGGTATTTTTGGATTTTAAATGGAAAAGAAGATATCATTGCTCGGTTCAACGGGCTCAATAGGAACACAAACATTATCTGTGGCGCGGAACCTTGGGCTTCGCGTCACTGCGCTTTCGGCACATTCTAACGTGAAATTGCTTTCGGAGCAGTGCCGTGAATTCAAACCCAAAAAGGTTTGCATCGGAAAAGATGCATATTCTTCTCTGAAACTTGCGCTTAACGATATGAATATCGAAATTCTTTGCGGCGATGAGGGGATTGTCGAACTTGCGAGCGATGACGAATCCGAAACTCTCGTTAATGCGGTTATCGGCATGAAAGGGCTTTTGCCGACGATTGCCGCCGCAGAAAAAGGGAAGAAGATCGCCTTTGCCAATAAAGAAACTCTTGTTGCGGGCGGAAAATTGGTCACCGATGCGGTGAAAAACGGCAATGCCGTTTTACTGCCGGTCGACAGTGAGCATTCTGCTATCTTCCAATGCATTCAAGGAAAACAGAATAAAATCAAAAAGATCTGGTTGACCGGTTCGGGCGGGCCCTTCTTCGGCAAGGATCATCAATTCCTCAAAACCGTAACCCCCGAAATGGCGGTTCGCCATCCCAAATGGAACATGGGAAAAAAGATTTCGGTCGACAGTGCGAGCTTGATGAATAAAGGTCTTGAACTTATCGAGGCGGTTCATCTTTTCGGTGTGAAACCCGAACAGGTTGAAGTTGTTATACATCCTCAGAGCATCGTTCATTCTTTGGTCGAATTTGAGGATAACGCGGTTCTTGCGCAGCTCGGCGTTCCCGATATGCGTGTTTGCATTCAATATGCGCTGACCTATCCCGAACGCAAACCGTCCCAAGCCGAAAGCCTCGACCTTTTCGGGAAAAATCTCGAATTTTTCAATTACGATAAATCCGCATTCCCTTTGCTTGAACTTGCGCAATCCGCGATAAGTCGCGGCGGTAACGCGCCTGCGGTCATGAATGGCGCGAATGAAGAAGCGGTCGCACTTTTCCTTGACGGAAAGATTGGTTTTACCGAACTTTTTGATATCGTTATCAAAGCGAGTGAAGAAGGCGTTCGCTATGTTGAAGATCCAACACTTGACGATATTCTCGAATCCGATAAAGCGGCAAGAGAATACGTTCGTTCTCATATTTAAACGGAGTGATATTTAATGCTCGGAATTGTATTGACCCTTGTTGTGACCGTTTTCGTTTTTGGCTTGCTCATTTTCATACATGAGTTCGGTCATTATATGGTGGCGCGGAAATTCGGTGTCGGCATCATCGAATTCGCGATCGGAATGGGTCCGAAAATCAAAACCTGGAAAGGTAAGTATAACGATTTTTCTCTTCGCGCTTTTCCGATCGGCGGTTTTGTCAATATGGTCGGAGAATATGATGAAGAGATCCCCGAAGAGCATAAATATAAGATCCCGATTAATACAAAACCCGTTTGGCAACGTATTTTGATCGTCCTTGCGGGCCCCTTGATGAATATATTGCTTGCCTATCTTTTGATGATCGTTCTCGTTGCGACGGGAAGCAGCATCGGCTCGACGGTCGTTCACAGCTTTCGCGATAAAAGCGTTTCGAACCAATACGGTTTGAAAGAGAATGATCAGATCATCGAAATCAACGGCAAAAACATTTATTGTTTTAACGATTTGTCTTATAAAATCATTTCCGACGGTATCGAGCCTGTTGATATAACCGTCATTCGTGACGGAAAAGAGATCTATCTTGAAGACGTTCGTTTCGGAATTGATACCGATGACGGAATCCGATTCGGAAATCTTGATTTTTATGTTTGGGGAAAAGAAAAAACTTTTCTTAACGTCATGAGCGAATCGTTCTGGCAATCGGTTTCGACGGTTTATATGACTGTTGATTCGCTTGTCGATACGATCGCGGGACGTTACGGCATGGAAGCCGTCGGCGGACCTATCGCGATCGGCGATGAGATCGGCAGCACGATAAAATCAAGCGCAGGTTTTGTCGATGCGGTTCAAAGGGTCGCAACGCTGACAGTCATGATTTCGGTCTCGCTTGGCGTTTTCAACCTGCTTCCGATTCCTGTTCTTGACGGCGGACGGCTTTTGTTTTATCTCATCGAAGCAATTCGCCGCAAACCAATGAATCCGAAAATCGAGCAAACAGTGAGCGGTATTTTCGCGATTCTTCTTTTCGGACTGATGTTTTTTGTTGCATTTAAAGATATAATGGGACTGTTTTGATATGAAAACAAAAGAAATTAAAATAGGGAACACAGCCATCGGCGGTGGCAATCGCATTGCCATTCAGTCGATGACAAACACTAAAACGGCAGATAAAGAGGCGACTCTCGCTCAGATAAAGTCGTTGTCGGCGGCAGGTTGTGATATCGTCCGCTTTACCGTTAACGATATGTCAGCCGCAGAAGCGATTCCTTATTATGTCGAAAATTTGTCAATTCCTCTCGTTGCCGATATCCATTTTGATTATCGCTTGGCGCTTGCTGCCGCAGAACGCGGTATTTCAAAGATCCGTATCAATCCGGGAAATATCGGCGATAAAGAAAATATAAAAAAGGTTGCGCTTGCCTGTAAGGCGCGCAATATCCCGATTCGCATCGGCATTAACGGCGGAAGCGCTGAAAAGGCAATGCTTGAAAAATATGGCGGACCTACCGCCGAAGCACTTGCCGAAAGTGCGCTTTCCAACGCAAGAATGCTTGAAGAATGCGATTTTTACGACATCGTGCTTTCTGTAAAGAGCTCCGACGTCAAAACAATGACGACTGCTGCTCGTATACTTCATGAAAAGTGCGATTATCCGTTACATATCGGCGTTACCGAAACCGGTGACGTCAGACGCGGAAATATCAAATCTGCGATCGGGATAGGCAGTTTGTTGATTGACGGTATTGGTGATACGGTGCGCGTTTCGCTCACCGACGACCCTGTTAATGAGGTTAAAGCCGCAAAGGATATTCTTTTCTGTTGCGGTATCGGCGGAGGGATAAACATCGTCTCCTGCCCGACTTGCGGCAGAACCGAATCAAACGTGATTCCTCTTGTTGCCGAACTCGAAAGAGAAACAAGTAAAATCAAAACCGACAGACGTTTGACGGTTGCCCTCATGGGTTGCGCCGTTAACGGCCCCGGTGAAGCAAAACATGCCGATATCGGAGTTGCCTGCGGAAAGAACGAGGGTGTTCTTTTCAGAAAAGGCGAGATCATCAGAAAATTACCCGAAAATGAAATTGTGTCAACACTTGTGAATGAAATAAAGGAAATGCTTGATGCTTAACGATTTTTTGAATAAATTCAAAAAAGCATCCTTCACGCAAAAAGAAAAGGATACCATATCAAAATTCGTTTCTTTCAATGTTAAGATCGAACGCGAAAAGCTCTACGTTGCAATAATGGCAGAGCTTTCTTGCTATGTCCAACCGTCGGATTTGTTTGCTTTGGAAGAAACGATCAAAACGGCATATAACCTTAATTACGTTCACGTTTATCCTCATTTCAACGGCGTTCGGTTTGACGAAAGTTATATGGACGGCGTCATTGAGGTTTTGCAACACCATTCAAAACTTGATTACGGCTTTTTCAGTGAAGCGACTTATAATTACAATAAATCAAGCGGCGTTTTTGTCATCAAATTCCGCCCGTTCATAACTTCGGCAATTCCCGAAGCAAACGGAGCAGAACTGTTTTTGATGCAATGTGTCCGCGATCAGTTTGATACTGCGATAACCGTCAAATTTGAATATGACGATTTTGAATTGTCGGATTATCATAACGTTCAGGAAGAAGAACTTAAAAAGAGTATCCTTGAACAGATGCGCTCTATCGAAAACGAAGCCGAAAAAACACCTCAATCGCCTCCGCGTGCATCGATAACCGAGAGCGAAGTCAGCGATGCCGAATATTTTTGCGAGGAAGAAAAACGTTATGTTCGCGTCGGCAATATGACGCTTGATATAACCGATCCCAAGATCATTTACGGCGAACGCAAAAACTGGAATCTCGTTCCCGTTTCACAAATCAAAGCAGGCACGACCGTTTGTGTCGGCGGCCGCCTTTTCATGGTTGAAACCAAGGATAATTATGAAGGAAACTCAATAACCTACACTCTTTATCTGACGGACAACTCTGCTTCTGTCACCGCACGTTTTACCTGCGATAAAAAAGAAGCACCGAAGTTGAAGGCGCCGACTTATGTTCTTATTTCGGGCAAAGCAGAGCATCGCCGTTCTTTTGACCGTGCAACGCGCACCTGGAATGAGGATGAAGAACTTACGATCAGTGTCAAAGCGATAAGTAAATGTTCGTTTGTCGGCAGAAAGGATAATGCCGAGAAAAAACGTATTGAACTTCATCTCCATACAAATATGTCCGCGCTTGATGCGCTTTCCGATCCTGCCGATGTTCTTGCCCGCGCCGAAAGCTGGGGCATGCCTGCGGTGGCATTTACCGATCACGGTACGCTTCAAGCATATCCTATCGTTTTGAAAGCTTCAAAGAATTACCCCAACGTAAAACCGATTTACGGTATTGAGGGATATCTTGTTGACGATACCGCGCGTGCTGTTTTCCGTTATAACGAATCGAAAAATGTCAGGTTCGCCGAAGACGAATTTGTTATCTTCGATATCGAAACGACCGGACTTTCTCCGAAAACCTGCGGAATCACCCAGATCGGCGCGTTGAAATATAAAAACGGCGAAATCATTGATAGGTTTGATACGTTTGTTAACCCCGAAATGCCGATTCCCGCCAACATCACGGAACTCACGGGGATCACCGATGATATGGTTAAAGATGCCCCGAGCGAAAGGGAAGCGGTTGAATCATTTCTTGCTTTTTCGGGCGATTGTGTGCTCGTTGCTCATAATGCGAATTTCGATATTTCGTTTATACGTCGCGTTGCAACCGATTTCGGCATTGTTTTTGATAACCCTTATCTTGATACAGTCGCGCTTTCGCGTTATATCAATAGCGATATCAAAAAGCATACTCTCGATACGCTTGCGAAATATTACAATCTCGGCGAGTTTGATCATCATAAAGCCGATGCCGATACCGAAATGCTCGCGAAGATATTTGAATGTATGTCTCGCAAACTTGCCGTCAACGGTATTTTCACCGTCAATGAGATGAATGCCGCAATGGCTCATAACAGCGACCCGAAACGACTGAATTATTACCACGTTATTATCCTTGTTAAAAATTTGGTTGGGCTTAAAAACTTATATAAACTCGTTTCGCGTTCTTATATTGACTATTTTTATAAACACCCGCGTATTCCGAAAACCTTGCTGACCGAATACCGAGAGGGACTTATTATAGGCTCTGCCTGCTCGTCGGGCGAACTTTATGATGCGATTTTGCAGGGCAAACCCGATTATGTTCTCGAACGGATCGCGAATTTTTACGATTATCTTGAAGTTCAACCCGATTGCAACAACGGATATCTCATTGATGAAAACCGCGCAACCGTTGAACAACTTCACGATAATGTCCGTAAAATCATTTCTATCGCAAAGAAGCAGAACAAACCGGTTGTTGCCACCGGCGACGTTCACTTTATGGACCCCGAAGATGAGATCTACCGTCAGATAATGATGTTCGGTATGAAATTCGGCGATGCGTTCCGCGATACCAATATCTATTTCCGCACAACGGAAGAAATGCTTGCTGAGTTTTCTTATCTCGGCGAGGAAGAGGCTTATCGCATTGTTGTTGAAAATCCATATAAAGTCATCGAGGATATCGAAAGAATAAAACCTATCCCCGACGGTACATATACCCCGAAGATCGACGGCGCGGAAGAAGAATTGCAGGAACTTTGCGAGAAGACGGCGCATGAGATGTATGGCCATAACGGCGAACTTCCCGAAGTTGTCAGAAACCGAATGAATAGAGAATTGACCTCGATCATCAATAACGGCTTTGCGGTTTTATATGTTATTGCAAGGCGTTTGGTGCAAAACAGTGAAGAACATGGCTATCTTGTCGGTTCGCGCGGGTCGGTAGGTTCTTCGTTCGTTGCAACTCTTGCAAAGATTTCCGAGGTTAATCCGCTTCCGCCGCATTACGCCTGCCCGAAATGTAAATATTCGGAGTTCATTCTCGACGGTTCTGTCGGTTCGGGCTTTGACCTTGACGATAAGAATTGCCCCGAATGCGGCGAACGTATGCGTCCCGACGGTCACGATATTCCCTTTGAGACCTTCTTGGGATTTCATGGCGAAAAAGCGCCTGATATCGACCTTAACTTTTCGGGCGACGTTCAGGCTGAGGCTCATAAATTCACCGAAGTTCTTTTCGGAAAAGAAAACATTTTCCGTGCGGGAACGGTTGGCACTTTGCAGGATAAAAACTGTTTCGGCTTCGTTAAAAAGTATCTTGAAGAAAAGGGCGAAAACCTCACCCGTGCCGAACAGGCGAGACTTGCTCAGGGCTTTGTCGGCGTTCGCAGAACGACGGGCCAGCACCCCGGCGGTATCGTCGTTATCCCGAAAGAATATGAAATTTATGATTTTACCCCGGTTCAGTATCCTGCAAACAAAGCATCAAGCGGCGTTATAACCACCCACTTCGCGTTTGAATATCTGCATGATACGATTTTAAAACTCGACATTCTCGGCCATGATGTGCCGACCTATTATAGGTATTTTCAAAACTATACAGGCATTGACGTCCGTGACGTTCCGATGAACGATAAAAAGGTTATCGAACTTTTTGAATCGACAAAACCGCTGGGGGTAACTCCTGAACAGATCGGCTGTCCGATCGGCACGATGGGTATCCCCGAATTCGGAACCGACTATTCGATTCAGATGATTCTCGATGCAAAACCGAAATCTTTTGCCGACCTTGTTCAGATCGCAGGTCTTTCTCACGGCACAGGTATCTGGCTCGGTAACGGCAAAGACCTTATCGAAAGCGGCACATGCACTATCGACCAGATCATCGGTACGCGTGACAGTATCATGGTTTATCTGATGCATAAAGGCCTTGATTCTTCGATCGCGTTCGATTCGATGGAACGTACAAGAAAGGGCAGAGGTCTGCTTCCCGAGCAGGAACAGGCAATGCGCGAAAAAGACGTTCCCGAATGGTATATTGCATCCTGTAATAAAATTCAGTATATGTTCCCGAAGGCTCATGCGGCGGCATATACAATCGCGTCGCTCCGACTCAGTTGGTTCAAGATCTACCAACCGCTCGCGTTCTATGCGACTTATTTCACCATCAAACGCGATTTCTTTGACGGTGAACTCATCATGAAAGGCAGAGCAAGGATCGAAGAACGCCTTGCCGCCCTTCGTGCCGCTCCTGATCTGACGGCAAAGGACGAAGGTAATATTATTATCCTGCGTATCGTTCTCGAAATGATGGCGCGCGGATTTTCTTTCCTTCCCGTTGAGATCGGCAAATCCGAAGCCTTTGCTTTCGTCCCCGAAAACGGGAAGATAAGGTTGCCGCTTTGCTCGCTTAACGGATTGGGTGAATCGGTCGCCGAAAAGATCGTTGAAGTTGTCAAAAACGGCGAGGCAAATACGATCGAGGAACTTCGTGTCAAGGCATCTATCAATAAATCCATCATGGATCTTCTCGAAGAAAATAAATGCTTCGGGAACATGCCCGAATCCGATCAGATGACTCTGTTTTAATTATATTTCAAGGTATTTCTATGTTTGATAATCACATGCATTCTCAGTATTCCTGCGATATTCCCGCAGGCCGGGGGAGTTCGGTCCGCGAACTTTGCCTGTCTGCGATCGAAAAGGGGCTAACGGGAATTGCCGTAACCGACCATTTTGATATTGATGCGATACGTGACGGTTATTTCGCTCCGCTCGATCATGAAGCGATTTTCCGCGACATAAACGAGGCAAAAGCCGAGTTTGAGGGAAAACTCAAAGTTCTTCACGGTATAGAATTGGGGCAGGCAACTCACATGCCCGTTGAAGCGCGGGAGCAACTTCAAAGTTATCCTTACGATATCGTTTTGGGTTCTGTTCATGCGGTTCGCGGGATCGTTGATTTTTCCGAGACCGATATAAAATCGCTTACCAAAAATGAATATTTTGATCTTTGGGACAAATATATTTCCGAAATGCTGGACACTATCCAATGGGGTGATTTTGATGTCCTGACACATATCACCTATCCGAAACGCTATTATCTTGCAAACGGTATAACCGAATTTCCCGATATAAAGAAAAACGGCAGGGAATATTTTGAACCGATTCTCAAAGCGGTCATCGAAAGCGGCATAACGCTTGAATGTAACACTTCGGGACTTCGGCAGACAATGGGCGAATGCCTTCCGAACCGAGACCTGCTGAGTTTTTATTATGAACTCGGCGGCAGGGATATTTCCGTCGGGAGCGATGCGCATCATGCGATGCATATATCTGCAAATTTTGCAGAGGCGACACAAATGTTGCGCGATATCGGTTTTAAATATGTTGCACGTTTTGAACAAAGAAATAAGTATTTTGATGCTCTTTAATTTGGAGGTTTAAAAATGAAAGAACGTATACTTTCCTATCTCGAAAAAAATGCGCGTATCTCTCATGAAGATATCGCAACAATGCTCGGAATCTCGGTGCAGGAAGTCAGCGAGATCGTCGCCGATTGTGAGCGCGACGGTACGATAATCAACTACCGCACTCTCGTCGATTGGGAAAAAGCCGGCAAAAGCAGCGTTACCGCTCTGATTGAACTCAAAACCATTCCTCAGCGCGATAAAGGGTTCGATTCTGTCGCAGAACGTATCTGTCATTTCCCTGAGGTCAAGTCCGTCAGCCTTATGTCGGGCGGTTTTGACCTTGCGATAACCGTTGAATGCCCCAACATGCGTGACGTTGCTTTTTTCGTTGCAGAAAAACTTGCGACGATTGAGGGCGTAACCGCAACCGCAACTCATTTTGAACTTCAAAAGTATAAAGAAAACGGTGTTGTTTACGGCACCGAAACGATTGATAAAAGAGGAAACAGCTGGTGAGATTCGACGAAACAAGATGTATACCGTCAAAGATAACCGAAATCAAGCCCTCCGGTATACGAAAATTCTTTGATCTGTTGAACGAGATGAAGGATGTCGTCGGATTAACTGTCGGTCAACCCGATTTTGTTACGCCATGGCATATCCGCGATGCAGGCATTCGCTCGCTTCAAGAAGGGCTTACATATTACACATCGAATAACGGTATCCTCGAAATGCGCGAGGAAATCGCAAAATATCAAAAACGCCGTTTTGGCTTGGAATATGACCCCGCGACCGAAATCATCGTCACCGTCGGCGGCAGCGAAGCAATAGATATGGCAATGCGCGCCGTTATCGAACCGGGTGATGAGATCATCATTCCCGAACCCTGCTTTGTTTGTTACGAACCGCTTGCGAAACTCGCGGGTGCGGTTCCTGTGACGGTAAATCTTTCTTCCGAGAACGGTTTCCGCCTCACGGCAGATCAGCTGAAAGCGGCAATTACCGAAAAAACAAAAATGCTTGTTCTCGCTTTCCCGAATAACCCGACGGGTTCGGTTCTCCGCAGAGAGGATCTCGAAGCGATCGCCGATGTTCTCCGCGAGACAAATATCTGCGTTCTTTCCGATGAGATATATGCCGAACTGACTTACGGAGAAAAGCACGTTTCTATCGCTTCGCTCCCCGATATGCGTGAACGCACAATTATTGCAAACGGTTTCTCGAAGGCTTATGCCATGACGGGCTGGCGCATGGGATACACCCTTGCACCTGCTTATTTCACGAAACAAATGGCAAAGATCCATCAATACGGCATCATGAGCGCTCCCACAACGAGCCAATATGCCGCAATCGAAGCACTCAAAAACGGCGATGCCGACATCGAATATATGAAGGGTGAATATGAAGCGCGCAGACGTCTTATCGTCAGTGAACTCAACCGCATCGGCATGGATACCTTCATGCCCGACGGTGCGTTTTACGTTTTTGTCGACTTGCGAAAGTTCGGATTGGACGATGAGACCTTCTGTGAACGTCTGCTTTACGAAAAACGTTGCGCGATCGTTCCGGGAAGCGCGTTCGGTGAAAGCGGAAAAGGTTTTGCGAGAATCTCTTATGCTTATTCGCCGTCTCATATCCGTAAAGCGATTCAACGTATTGAGGAATTTGTAAAAACGTTATGAAAATAACCGCAAATGCAAAAATCAACTTAACGCTTGATATAACGGGCATTCGTCCTGACGGTTTTCATTCTCTCCGTTCGGTCATGGTTCCGATTTCGCTTTGTGATGAGTTGACTTTTGAAGAAAATGAAAAGTTCGCCTTTTCGTGCGATATCAAAGCGCTTGAAACCAATGATAATCTCTGCGTCCGTGCCGCAAAACTGTTTTTTGAAAAAACAAAGAAACCGGACGGCGTTTCGATCCATCTTCAGAAAAACATTCCTTTTCCTGCCGGTTTGGGCGGCGGAAGCGCAGATGCAGCGGCGGTATTGAAGGGTCTCAACAGCTTTTACGGAATGCCGATTTGCGAAAACGCTCTGTTTGAACTTGCCGAAAAACTCGGCTCGGACGTTTCGCTTTGCCTGCTCGGAAGGGGCGCGCTTTGCGAGGGAAGAGGAGAGGTTCTGACCCCGATAAAAAGCATCGGTGTGATGCCTGTCGTCATCGCGATCGGTGAGGGAAGACTTTCAACTCCCGATGTTTATCGCCGTTACGACGCCATGAACCTTCCCGTCAGAAATGATACCGACTTCTTTTTGTCGGCTCTTGCCGCAAACGACCGTGAAAGGCTGTTATCGTCGCTCGGTAACGCGTTTGAACCCGTTGCCGATGAGCTTTGTCCCGAAACGAAAACGCTTCGCAAAAGGCTTTCTGAGCTCGGTGCGGCGAACGCGCGTCTTTCGGGAAGCGGTCCTTCGGTTTTCGGTATTTTCAATGACGAACAGACCGCTCGTTTGGCGGTTGACGTTTTGGAATCCGAAGGTTTTTCCGCATATTTTTGCAAAACCGTTAAATAATATAATATTTTGAATAACTCTCCTTTTTGGCGTCGATAATCGATTCAAACCCAAAAAGGAGAAACTATATGAAAACAAAAATCGTCGCGCTTTTCTGTGCTTGCTTCCTTCTTCTCACCGCAACCGATATCTTCGTTCCGCGCACCGAAGCAAAGATTTACGACAGCGTCATCAGATTACATATCCTCGCCGAGGATAACAGCGATAAGGCGCAAAGCGTCAAACTTCTTGTCCGCGATGCGGTCCTTTCGGAATGCAGTGAACTCTTTTCCGAAACGGGAGATATAATTGCCGCCAGCGATAAAGTCGAATCGAGCCTGACGAAAATGGAATCGGTCGCGAACCGCGTTCTTGCCGAAAACGGCGAGGAATATAAAGCAAAAGCCGAATGGGGATATGAAGAATACCCCACGCGAGTCTATGAAAATATGACTCTTCCTGCCGGAACCTATCGTTCCTTGCGCCTTGTTCTCGGAGAAGGCAACGGCAATAACTGGTGGTGCGTTCTTTTTCCTCCGCTTTGCACAAAAGCGTCTGCCGAAAAAAGCGACTTTTCTTCGACCGACGTCAACGAGAAAGATTCTTCGGTCTTCACAAATAAAAAATATGTTTTCAGGTTTAAACTTCTTGAAATTTTCAGGTAATTAGTGATGTTAAAACGTGTAATTGGTGCCTCCGGCAGCGGCAAAACCGAATATATCTTCACACATCTCGGCGAGGCATTGAGTCAGGGCAAACGCTGTTTTCTAATCGTGCCCGAACAACAGTCTGTGGCTTACGAAAGTGCGATTTGCGACCGTTTTGGCGATAGCGTTAACCTGCTTTGCGAGGTTCTCAATTTCGAGCGTCTTCCGAATCGCGTTGCGCGTGAATTCGGCGGTCTTGCCGTTAATAATATTGATAAAGGGGGCGCTTGCGCCCTTTTGTCGCTTGTTGCGGAATCATTGAAGGACCGTCTGACAGAATATATGACCGTCGCAGGTGATCCCGATTTTGCGACCTCTCTCTTTTCGTTGATTTCAAGAATGAAAATGGCGCTCATTTCTCCTGCGTTGCTTAAAGATGCGCTTGAAAATAACGAATTCGAGGACGAGCCTCGTCTTTCCTCAAAGTTGCGCGACAT
Organism: Eubacteriales bacterium; assembly: GCA_045536535.1. GTDB lineage: Bacteria > Bacillota > Clostridia > Oscillospirales > CAG-382 > Coliplasma. Next base: position 60,428 of record JAZSNS010000011.1, read on the forward strand.
TCTTCTTATTTATTCGGAATATGAGAAGAACTTCGGCGACGGTCTTTGCGATCCCCGCGATGCTCTCACACGCCTTGCCGCCGAACTTCCGAACAAGCCGTTCTTCAAAGATTCCTGCGTTTTCATTGATAATTATTACACTTTCACCGAACAGGAATATTCAATAATCAAAGAAATTATCGCTCAAAGCAGCAATACATATATTTCATTTACCGTCGATAACGACCGCTCGTTTTTCGATGAAAATGCGAAATCTGCCGAGCGCGTTCGCAAACTGGCGAACGGCGCCTCAGAAGATGTTTTTATGCCCGCGCCCGACCGCGCAAAGACCGAAACGCTGGCGTTCCTTGAACGTAATATATGGAAAAACAACGTTCCTCCTTTTGAAGAAAACGACGGTTCGTTGCGTCTTGTTGCGGCGAAAAACCGTTTTGATGAAGTAGAGGCCGCCGCCGCACAAGTGCTTGAATTTGTGCGTTCGGGAGGAAGATACCGCGACGTAACGATTCTCTCGGGCAATCCCGATAAATATTCCGCGATAATTGATTCGGTTTTCTCTCGCGCAGAGATACCGATCTATATGTCCTCAAAAGAGGATCTTGTGTCAAAACCTCTGTTTTCTTTTCTTCTTTCAAGCCTTGCCGTTGTGAATGAGGATTTTTCGCTTCGCAGTATGAAGCATTATGTCAAAAGCGGCTATGCCGACGTTAACGTTTCCGAAAGTGATGCGCTTTTGAATTATGCATCCCGCTGGAACCTGCGCGGAAAGGCGTGGTATGGCGATTCCGAATGGACGCTTGACCCCGAAGGCTACCGTGAGGGCGACCTTTCGCCGCACGGTGCGAAAACGCTTGCTTTGGCAAACAGAGCGCGCGAAAAAGTCGTTTCGCCGCTCGCCGCGTTGCGCGATACGCTTTCTCAAAAAGGTTTGACCGTTTCAAAAGGAGTTCGTGCGCTTTATTCTCATTTGATTTCGATGGAAGCTGATGAGAAACTCCGTAAAAATGCCGAGAAACTTCTCAAAAAAGGCGAACGCGAAAACTCCGAACGCGAGATCCAGCTTTGGAAATTGTTGGTAAATATTCTCGATCAACTCGATTCACTTTGCGGTGAAAGGGAAATTACTTCCAAAAGACTCTTTGCGCTCATCAAACTGATGTGCAGTTGTTATTCTTTGGGCGCGATACCCGCTTCTGCCGATTCCATAACCTTTGGCGACGCATCATTGATACGTGCCGCAGACAGTAAACTCGTCATCGTGCTCGGCGTTTGTGACGGTGAATTTCCTGCATCTTCGGTGAACAGTAACTTTTTTGACCGTAACGAGGCGGTCTTCCTCGAAGGTATCGGCTTGAAATTGGCGGATACTGTCGAAAAACAACTTAATACAAACCGCTTCTTCGTTTATTCGGCGTTTGCCGCTCCCACCGAACGGTTGGTTCTGCTTTATCCGAGGAGTGAGATCTCGGGCGAAGAATTGCGTCCTTCGTCTGCATGGATCACAGTTGATGATTTGTTTAAAAATGTGAATCCGCAGGAATTTTCGGCAGATTTGTTCTTTTATTCGCGTGAATCCATAGCATCAAACTTCCCGATGCTTGCCGACGGCGATTTGAAAAATGCCATCGAATCTGCATTGGTCAACAAAAACTCAACCTTTTTCCGTGAACATCCGTCTGTTGTTGACAGAACGTCGAAGATCGGGTTCGATGCCGAAAATCTTTTGCTTTCTCCGTCGAGATTCGAAAGATATGTCCTTTGTCCTTTTTCATTCTTCGGACAATATCTTCTTGATCTGAAAGAAAAAAAGAAAAACGATTTTTCGATGTCCGAAATCGGAAATTTTGCTCATAAAATTCTTGAACAGTTCATGCGTGAATGCGTTTCAACGGGAAGTTTCAAACGTCCCGACGAAACCGAACGCCGCGAACTTGTTGAAAAACTTACGCGCCGTTATTTTCTTGACGTTATCGGAAACGATGCCGAAAATGACAAACGTTTCATGCATTCTTATAAAAACATGGTCAAAACGGTTGATTATGTAACGGCAAACCTTTGTGAGGAATTTTCGGAGAGTAAATTTGTGCCGACCGGTTTTGAATTCAAAATCGGGTTAAAAGAAGCCGACGTTCCTGCTATTGAATATGATGTCGAAGGTAAAAAGGTCTATCTTCGCGGCTCGATCGACAGAGTTGATACTTATGAATCGGGCGGAGTGACCTATGTGCGCGTCGTTGACTATAAAACCTATAAAAAACCCTTTTCGGCATCGCTTGTCGCTCATGGACTTGATACTCAACTTTTGCATTACCTGTTTGCTTATTGTGACAAAAAGGGTGCAAAACCTGCGGGAGTGTTTTATTATACAGTTCAGTTGCCCGATGTTCAACTTAACGGAAACGAAACTCAAAGCGAGATCGAGTCTCTTGTTGCCGAGAGCATAGGTACGAGCGGATTGTTGCTTGACGATTCGGATATCGTGTTTGCAATGAGCCCTTCGAGCAAATTCGTTCCTGTTGGGCGTAATAACGATGGTTCGCTCAAACGCACAAAGAAAAATTTGTTGACTTCCGAGGGGTTTGATTCTCTTGCACAGGACCTTAAAAATCAGGTCGAAACGATAGCAAGCGAAGTTTTTTGCGGAAACATGGATATATCACCTAACGAAAATTTCATGAATGACCGGAAACATCACCCCTGCAAATATTGCTCGCTCGGAAATTTGTGCCGTAGTAAAAGGGATAAGGAGGACGAAGATGAGATTCACAGCGACTCAGAGTGACGCCATCAAAACCCGTAATAAAAACCTCCTTGTCAGCGCGGGTGCGGGAAGCGGCAAAACGACCGTCTTGACTCGCCGTCTTATCGAACGCATTCTTGCGGGGGACAGCGTTACCGATTTCCTTGTCGTAACCTTTATGAAAGCGGCGGCGTCGGATATAAAACGCAAACTTTATGATGCACTTGTCATCGAAAGCGCGCGTGATCCCGAGAATAAGCATCTTTACCGTCAAACGCTTCTTGTTTCGGAAGCGAATATCTGCACTATATCGTCATATTGCATTTCGCTTGTAAAGGAGAATTTTGCCGTTTTGGGCATTTCTCCGCGTGTCCGCGTTATCGACGGAACCGAAAATACAATGATATTGCGAACGGTTATTGATGATCTTATAAAGAGAGGCTATGAGGAAGAAAACAAAGCTTTTCTTCTCCTTGCCGATAACTTTTCGGGCGATAAAAATGACAGCCCTCTTGCGAATACGATGATCGACCTTTTTGAAAAACTCCGTGTGATGCTCGATCGCGAAAAAATGCTGCTGACATGTGCCGAAAAACTCCGTTCGGATGCGGATAAGATCGCGGCAAACGGATTTTTCTCGACAGAATCGGGCGCACAACTTCAAAAAAGACTTGCGATTTATTATGAAGAACTGCTCGATGCGGCAAACGAAATGTATTCTTTTGCCGCCGCCAACGCAGAAGATGATTCCTATCTCGCCCCGATAGAAAGCATCGTTGAAAAAACCGAATTCTTGGTATCGGCAGTCGAGGGAAATTATGTAAACTTCTGTTCTCGCGCTCACGACCCTTTCAAAGGAATTACGCTTGCAAAAAAGGGTTGTGATGCCGAAACGCGCGAGATCGTCAGAATGATGAAAAGCGACATGGTCAAAACGGCTGATAGAATCGCAAAACGTTATTGCCACGGTAACGAAGAATTGATCGCATCGAGTTTCAGAAAAACGGCTGACATCATTTGTGCGATAAATTGGTTTCTCAACGAACTCGAAAGAGAATTCATAAAAACCAAAATCGAACTTGGTGTTCTCGATTTTACCGATTTCGAACAAAAAGCATTGGAATTGTTGGAAACGACCGATGAAAACGGAAATCCGGTTCCTACCGAGCTCTGCTTGCGCAAACAGAACGGATTCAAAGAAATACTTATCGACGAATATCAGGATGTAAACCCGATGCAGGACCGCATCTTCGCGCTCCTTGCGGGCGGAAGCAATCGGTTCATGGTTGGCGACGTCAAACAAAGTATTTATCGTTTCCGCAACGCATATCCCGATATCTTCCTCGGGTATAAAGAGGAATATCCTCCTCTTTCCGAAAGCGGCGAAAGCAGAAGTGCGAGGATCTTCCTGCGGGAAAACTTCCGCTGTTCGCAAAGTATAATAAATTATGTAAACTATTTGTTTGAAAATGTAACAAAAGACAGCGAATATTACCGTGAATATGACGGCGAATGGCTTGTCCATGCATCTGACCGTTTTGAAAAGAATCATCCGGTCGTTCTTGCGGTCTCCAAAAAGGAAGTCGGACTTGTCAAAGAAGCGCGCCGTAATGAGGCGGAATATATCGCACGTGAGATTCTAAGGCTTGTAAACAGCGAAACCTCAGATGACGGCACGGAATATAAATTTTCTGATTTTGCCGTTATGATGAGTGCGATGAAAGGGCATTCGATTGATTTTGAGAAGGCGTTCCGTAAATACGGAATCCCTTATCGGAACGAGAAAAGTGAAAACTTCTTGGAGAATCCCGTCATCTGTCTTGCGGTTTCGGCTTTGAAAGCGATTGATGATCCGACTGACGACATTTCGCTTTGCTCTCTTATGAGAAGCCCTGTTTTCAATTTCACTTCCGACGAATTATACCGTATCCGTTTGAGGTCTCCCAAAACTTCGTTCTGGAACGCGGTTCAGAAATCGGCGATGCCGTGCATTAAAGACTTGAAAAACAAAAAGTTCAGGTTCAAAACACGTTCGGGTTCCTTTTCGCTGTGCGCTTCCTGCCGTGATTTTGCGAAAAAACTTTCGGCTTGGCGCGAGGAAAGCATTGGCGTTCCTTGCAGCGATTTTCTCAAAGGATTTTTCGTTTCGTCGGGTCTGCTGAGGATTTCCGCTTCAAACGGAAGCCGTTCGAGCCTTCTCCTTTTGTTTGATTATGCGAACAAATATGAAAATTCCCAAAGTTACGGTTTGTCAGGCTTTATAGATTATATCGACGAGCTTTCGTCAACAGGGAAAGAAATTTCCGATGCCGTTCAATCGGGCGAATCGGATGCGGTTTCTTTCATAACCGTTCATAAATCAAAAGGGCTTGAATATAAGGTTTGCTTTGTTGTCAATGCCGACAAACTCTTCGGCGGCAGTAAAAACAATAACAATAATAACAACATTATCAACCCGATAACGCTTATTCGCCGCGAAGGAGTCTTTTTCCGCCTTAGGGACAGAACAAGGTTTGTGAGTTATGATCCTATCTGCAACATTTTGGCGGCGGATAAGGAGCGCGATCAGGCGGTGGGTGAAGAATTAAGAAAGCTTTACGTTGCGCTTACCCGTGCAAAAGAAAGACTTTACATCACGGGCTGTGCTCATAAAGAATGGCGCAATAAGATCTATTCTCCGTCTTCTGCCCAAAGTTGGCTCGACCAAGCGATTTTTGTGTCGCAACTCGGCGAAAAGAACTTTTTGTCGGTTGTTGATATTCATGAAAGCGAAGGCGAGGCGGGTTATCTTCCTGTCAAAAAACATATTCTTGTTCAACCGACGCGGGAAATGCTTGAAATAGCAAAGTTCGATTATCCCCATTCTGCCGCAACTCAGACTTCGGCAAAGATTTCGGTTTCGGAACTTCGCGAAGGGCTTCTCGAAGACGACGAATATAACCGTTCGATGCTTTCGGTTCCCTCGTCACGCGTTGCCATGAAACCGGCTTTCGCGTCCGAACATCGTGTCGATGCCGGCGATATCGGAACGGCAAATCACCTTTTTATGCAGTTCTGCGACTTTGAAAATGTTGAAAAACACGGCGTAGAAGCCGAATCGGAAAGATTGCTTTCGATGAAAATGTTCACGCCGTTGCAAAAGGAAATGCTTGATGTGAAAGCGCTCGAGGGCTTTTTCAAAAGCGATCTTTATTCGCGCATTAAAGCATCGCCCCGCGTTTATCGCGAAAAACGTTTTTCTGTGCGTGACATACTTTCCGAAAACGGCGAATCGGTGCTTGTTCAAGGTGTTATCGACTGCTTTTTTGAAAATCCCGACGGAAGTTTTACGGTCGTCGATTATAAGACCGATCGAGTCAAAACCTTGACCGAACTTGCCGACCGACACAAATTGCAACTTTCGTGTTATTGCCGCGCCGTAGAACGAATGACGGGCAGGAAAGTGAGTATGGCTTTGCTTTATTCGTTCGCGCTCGGAAGCGAGGTCGAGGTGAGATGAAGAACAAAAAACTTTATCCGCTGACGCTGGATTTTATCAAAAACCATCCTGAGGAATCAAAAGAAGTTTTCTTGAAAATAAGACCTCATAAAGGCGTTTTTATAGGTGCTTGCGAACTCGATGGATGTTTTCTTTGCGAAGCCCCGCACGAGATTTTCGATTCTCTTGAAGTCGGCGAAAAACTGCTTTTGTCACTTCCTGCCGAATCGAAGCCAAACTCAGCAGTTCCGCTTGAAGTAAAACGTGATGATGGGGTTGAATTGGGGTCGGTTCCTTTTCAAAATTCGGTCTTGCCCTGTGTTTTGATGTCTCGCGGGATCAACGTCTTTTGTTATTTGGAAGCAAAGGAATTAAAATCGGGTTTGCTCTCGCTTGCGGTTTCTGTCTATTGCGAAAAATATTAAAAAAGAAATGTCAACCTCGATTCGAGACGGGTTGACATTTCGTTTTTGTTGTGATATATTTTTGTGGAAAGGAAGGTGTCGGCTTTGAAAACAAAGGTTAAAAATATGGCGATCATCGCGCTTGGCAGTGCGATTCTTGCGATCTGTGCGTGGCTGACGGTTCCTTTTTCAATTCCGTTCACGATGCAATCTTTCGGTGTTTTTCTTCTGCTTTTTGTCATCGGCGGAAAGCGCGCATCGGTATCGGTTTTGCTTTATATATCTCTCGGAGCGCTGGGGGTTCCGGTTTTCGCGGGTTTCAATTCGGGTTTGGGAGCGCTTTTCGGCCCATCGGGCGGCTTTCTTTGGGGGTTCGCCGTCGCGGCGGGGATTTATGCGCTTTTTGAAAAAAACGCAGCACAAAGCCGTTTTGCGCGCTTTGCGGCGGTCATTTCGGGGCAGATCGTTTGCTATGTGCTCGGAACTGCGTTTTATATGGTCTGGTGCGCCAACGGAAACGGTGCTGTAACGCTTGGTTACTCGCTTTTGGTGTGCGTCTTACCTTATGTTGTTCCCGATTGTCTCAAAATTGCGCTTGCATTTATCGTTTCAAAACGGTTGGAGCGTGTCGTCAGAGTTTGATGCTGATTTCTCCGCTGTTCAAGATCTCGGTTTCGCCGTTTTCGAGCGTTACGATAAGTTCGCCGTTGTCGTTGATATTTTCGGCTTTTGCGGTGAAGTCAACGCCGTTGCGTGTGAATCGGACCGTTCTGCCGATTACCGATGAATATTTGCGATAATCATTCATGAATCGTTTCTCGCTCAGGTTTTCGCAAAGTGATTTGACGCGTTTGTAAATTTTTGCGATAAGTTCGTTGCGATTAAGGCTTGAACCGACCGCGCCTGCGATTTCTTTGATTTCGGAAGGGAAGTTGTCGGTGGTGAGGTTTATTCCGATGCCGATAATGACCGCTTCGACACGACCGCTCTCAAAGTCGGAAATTGCTTCGGTAAGTATTCCGCAGACCTTTTTGTCGTCGATAAAGATATCGTTGACCCATTTGATTTTAGGGTCTTTTTTTGTTGCTTCCGTCAGAATATCCGCAACAGCAACTGCGGCGGCTGAGGTAATGCCGGTTGCGTCGGAAAGGGAAACGTCGGGGTGGAGAATGATCGAAAAGTAAACGCCGCTTTTGTCGGGGGAATAGAAACTTTTTCCGCTTCTTCCGCGCCCTGCGCTCTGACGGTTCGCGGCAATGATTTTGTCATTGTGAAAAGGTTCGATGCATTTTCTTTTTGCTTCGGAGTTTGTCGAATCGATTGTATCAAAAACTTCAATTTCAGTGTCGGTATCATCGTTCAAAAACGCGAGAATGCCCGAAGCCGACAAAACGTCGCTTTTGCTGTCGAGACAGTGCCCGAGATTATTAACCGATTTTATATCATAACCGTCGTTTTTGAGCGAATTTATGCATTTTGCAACCGCGCTTCGTGAAACTCCTGCCGCCTTCGCGATCTCTTGCCCCGAAACGAAATTGCCTTTGTTTTTTTCAAGAAGAAGAACGGTTTTGTCGCGTAATGTCATTTGAATCTCCATACAATCAAAAAGCCCACAACGTGGGCTCTTTTGTTTATCATCGTTTTTAGGGAATATCGGTGCTTTCGCCCGAAACACCTGTTGTTATCTTACTTTTTGATTTGCCGGGCGCAATATATTCAAAGGTTTTGACGAAAACTTCGCTTTCAAACTCAGCGAGAAAACTTTCTTTCTTTTCGTCTTGCGATTCATCTGTCATGACGTCTTCGGAGGTTGTGCTGCTCTCGTCAACGCCCGTGTCCGAAACGCTTTCCGCCGATATGTCGCTTGTGTTTTCGGTTGATACCTCGCTGTCACTTTCGGCCGATATATCGCTTTCGGATTCGTTTTTATTCTCGATATGGTTTGAATATTCAAGATTAAGATATCTTTTGTATTTGTCTTCTGTGATATATGTCATCTTGATTCGGTAAGTGCCATCTTTCATATCGGCGATCTTGTCTTCGGGTACCGAAACCTTCCAGGATTCTCCGGGTTGCAGTTCGGCAAAAACGCCGCCGTATTTTTGAGAAAAAGCACTTGTGTTTTCGAGCGTATAACAAATGTCGCAATATTCAACCCAAACATCATCGTCGAGATATTCAATTTTACCCGTCATCGCGGAGTTTTCATAAAATAAAAGTGTCGACCCTGCGGTATTGAGAACCGAAATGACGACTTTTTTCTCTTCACTGTCGGGATCTGATTTGCTCTCTATATCAACAGATAAATCCGCGCTTTGCCATGATAAAACCGAGAAAGCCAAAACGGTGAAAGCAATCATGAATAACAAAGCAAGCGTAAGAATAACCAGAATTCTTTTGTTTCTGCGTTCTATTGCGCATCACCTCAAAAGTAATATATCATCAAAAGGACTTTTTGTAAATAGTTCTTTTTAATAAAAATCACTTTTTCCGAAACTCGGCATAGAATAGTATTGATAATATCATAACAATTACGGTATTATCCAAACGCTCAAGGAGGAATTCAAATGGTTGAAAGAAACAGTCCGCTCGGCGGGCTTTGCGGCAATAAAGAACAACTTTGCTGCATCAGCGTGGATAAAGTTTTCGATTCTGCGCGCGATAAGGATTGCCTTGAAGATGTGCGCGTACACCTTTGCGATATGGGACAGGAAATCATTGATAAGGCAAGCGCCGTAAGATGCAAATGCGTTGAAGTTATTAATACCAACATCAACATCGAACCCGTTCCGTTTAACAAAGGCTTTTATCAGGTTACCGTTCGCTATTATTTCTGTGTAACGCTCGAAGCATGCCTTTGCGGCGGCAGAGTTCAGGAAGTAAAAGGTCTTGCGGCATTCGATAAGAAGATCATACTCTTCGGCAGCGAAAAGAACGTTTCCGTATTTACTTCCGATCCCGAAAAGAACAGCTTCTGCTTCGATGAACACGATCTTCGTTGCGACAGCGAGCCCACACTTCCGACAGTTGTTGTTGAGGTCGCATCTCCGATTTGCCTTGATAGCAAACTTGTTGAACGCTGCCGTCCTTTCGGTAATTGCTGCATGTGCATTGATGCAATTCCCGAATTGATCCGCTCGCGCTTTGACGGCGATTTTGTTGACGGTGTCGGCTCAAACAATGTGTATGTAACTATCGGTGTCTTCTCGGTCATTCGTATGGAACGCCGTGTTCAACTCATGTTGCCGGCTTGCAATTTCTGCCTGCCCGAAAACGACAGCAAACCCTGCAACAACGACGATCCCTGCTCGATTTTCGGCAAAATGCAGTTCCCGATCAACGAGTTTTATCCCTATGCTGATGAACATTGCGGCGCGTCAGACCGTTGCCAAAATCAGCAAAACCGTTGTGATAAAAATTGCAGATGACGTTTTAAAACAAAACCCTGTTGCATTGCCGCAACAGGGTTTTTTGTTATATTTCTTCGTCCGAAGTGAGATCATGTTCGGATTTTTCGGGTTCTGATCGTTCAATAGGTGTTTCTGCCTCGTCGGATTCCGCCGTTTCGGGAATCAAATCTGTTCCATCAGAATTCCCGACGGCTTGAATGATTTCGTTTTCCGGCTCGTCAAAAACCGCTCCGCAGTCGTCATAGAATTCGTAACTTACGAACTTTGTTCTCGCTTTGTGCTTTTTTATAACCTTGAAATAAATCATGTAAAGCGTAAAGACGATCAACGCGCCCAATGAAATCCAAACACCGCCGGGCAACGTGAAATCAAGCCCCGCAACGCTGTATTGGGTGGAAACGACAAGCCCGGGCGTTGTGTAGTCAAACACGATTTCATTCTCGCCTGCCTTGCATTCAACGGCGACAAAACCGTAAGTTACTTTCAAAACCTCGGTATCCTTGCCGTTGACTTTTGCATGCCAACCGTTTTCTTCATACGGAACGCTGAAATAAACGATTCCCGCTTTGTCAAGGTCGATGTGTGCCTTGAAACCGTAACTTGAATATTCAAAATCGTCGCATGCCATTGCTTTTCGCTCATCAACGGCTTTTTCAAAACCGTCGATCGTGACAAATGCTTTGTTTTCGGGCGTGATGCGCGTCATGAATTTTGAATAATATTCGGCTTTTTCATCGGGGACGATAAGATATCTGATGAGCATCTTGTCGCGCTCGTCAGTCGAATAAGCCTCTTCAAAATCGGTTTCGGTCATGAATTCGGTGAATGAAAATCCCATCGGAATGTAATTTTCATTTTCGTAAATATCAAAACCGTTCTGCGATTGAGAATATTTGAACCCATAGGTGTCGTGCGCTTTGATCTGAACCTCGTTTGCAACGGTCTCGCCCGTTTCGGGATCTATCGAGTGTTCCGTGACGATTTTCTTGTTTTTGGAGGTTTCGATGAAAGAATATTTCGTCGAAGTGAATGCCCTCAAACCGTAAAGCTCGCTTTCGGGCCTTGAAGCGACGTTTCGCTCAACTCCGATGATCGGATAAAACTCCATGATCGAAGGCGGAACGACGGTGTGGAAACATTCGATCGTCGGATAATTCCAATAAATGCCGAGGTTGTCGATCGTCGAAATACTGTCGCTTCTGTAAAAGTCGATCCTGTAAAATTCGTCGTGCGGATCAGGAAGAGAAACTTCGCCCTCAATACATTGGTCAACGAGGAACTTGCTTGCGTGTGAATATTGTTTGCCGTTTGAAATGTGAATGCAACCGTAAAGCAAAGTCATTCCCGATACGCCGAAAAGTATTGCGCGCTCGAACAGTTTCGTGCCTCTGTATTTTTTGATGATGAATAAAGTGAGCCATATTCCGAGGAAGGCGATAGCGACGTAAATCCAGAATCGCAACAGATAAGGAGGATATCCCAATTCCATCAAACCGTCTTGGTTTTTGTACCATAACAGCCCCAAAGGAATCGCGACGGCGGTACAGAAAAACGTCATCAGCGCCGCAGGTACTCTCCATTTTGTTCTTTCGTCTTCAAGCGAAACAACGGTCGCCAAAGTTAGCATCATTATCATCATGTAAAGCCAACGGGCGTAATATGATGTGTTGAAAAGGAAAAAGATGCTGTTTAAAATCGGAATGAAAGAGCAAACGATGAGGAAAATTATTATGCCTTTGAGCCAGTTGCGCTTTTTGACTGTGAAAAGTGCAAAAACACCCGAAAGCGCGAACATCGGCAGATACATCGAAATCGACGCCCACCGCGTTTCGTGTCCGCTGAAAAAGTTGACGCGTGACGGAATATCGGGCGGGAAGAAGTAGGACTCGAAAATCTGTCCATAACGTTGCCAATAAAACTCACCGCTGTATCGATGAACGAAAAGCCGTTTGACACCGTCGAGCACTTTCTCCCAATCCTTTTCGGCGAACGATTCAACCGTTCCGGCAATTACGTCGAGATAAGAATAAGAAATGCGGGAGTTGCCCATTAACGCCGAAGCGGCAGGCAGGAAGAGGAACATCGCCATGAGAAAACCGAGCAGAGCTTCAAGCGCAAGCCCGAAGAACCTGCCGACAGTTATTCTGAATGACCTCACAGGCAATCTGAAAAGGAAATAAATAACACAAAAGACGACCTGCCCCGCAAACATGAAGTAATTTATAAGGGCGTTGATAAAGACCGCGATTGCAAAAAGACCTTTTCTGTCGTTCTGAACATATTCTTCCATACCGATGAGCAAAAGAGGGAAGAATGCGACAACGTCGTGAAATTGGTTGAAAAACGTGTTGTATATCTGAAATCCCGAGAAAGAATAAAGCAATGCGCCGATGACGGCATAATTCTTGTTTTTAACAAATCTTTGGAGATAAGCGTATGCAAGAACTGCGGCGACGATATATTTCACGATATACATCGGCGCCATTAGATAAGGAGCCCAGGTGGAGGGGAAGATGCACATCATCCAAAAAAACGGACTTCCGAGCATGTAATAGGAATAACTTCCGATGAAGTTGGAACCCATGTCGGTGACCCAATCCCAACCGAACGAGCCTTCCTGCACCATTCTTATGCAGTTTTCGTAAAAACAGATCTGCTGTGCGTTGTAATCGCCGTAATAAAGGAAAACGGCAGAACCTGTTTTGAATAATTCAAGCAAGACAAAAGGTACCGTCAGACAGAAAGAAACGGCAAACGACCATAAAATGACTTGGCGGTAAAAATGCCAAGGACTTTCTTTGTCAAACCTGAATTTGTTTTTCAATGCGTCCAAAGCGCTCATGAAAGTCTCCTGATGATAATTATGCTTTGAATCATTTTACAATCTTTGTGCTTAAAAGTCAATAAGACGTTAAAACGCAAAAGAAAAAGGTGTTTCGCGGAGAAACACCTTTCGGTTGATTAAACAAGACTGTATTTTGCTGCGAATGCTTCGTAATCGGCTTTGTACTGTTCGTCGCCGCCGCTCTTGATGTTGCTTAAATATTTGTGTGTGTCGAACGAACCTTCCGCAACTTCGATCATCGCGACGGCGATGTTTGAGCAGTGGTCGGAAACTCTTTCAAAACCGTTGATAAGGTCGGAAAGTATGAATCCGAGTTCGATCGTGCAGTTGCCTGCTTGAAGTCTGATGATGTGGTTGCCGCGCATTTCGGCGCTCAGACGGTCAATGACCTGTTCAAGCGGTTCGACTTTGCGAGCAAGCTCGATGTCGCCGTTTGCAAAAGCAGTGAAGGTAATTTCTACGATTTCTCTGATCGCGTCTTCGAGGACGTCGATTTCCTTTTGCGCTTCGGGCGAGAAACTGAGTTTCTTCTCGCTGAGTTCCCGAGCGGTAGTGAGAATTTCAACCGCGTGGTCACCGATGCGTTCAAAATTACCTATCGAGTGGAGCATCGTCGAAACGCTTTGCGAGTCTTTAATGGTGATATCGTCACTCGAAAGTTTAACGAGATATGTGCCGAGTTCGTCTTCGTATTTGTCGATAATTCCTTCTCCGTCTTCGATCTTTGCGGCAAGGTTTTTGTCAAAATTGTTGAGCAGGTCGATCGATTCAAGAAGCGTTTTCTTTGCGATCGCACTCATTTCAACGGTGAGGGAGTTGCAATGAGCAACTGCAACGGAAGGTGTTGCAAGCAATCTTTCGTCGAGAAGGATTTCCTGCTCTTTTTCGCCTTTTTCGGGAATGATCTTGTTTGCCAACTTGACAATCAGTTTCGAGAAGGGAAGAAGAAGCGTTGTTGTAATGAGGTTAAATGCAAGGTGGCAGACTGCAATTCCCACCGCGTCGATATTTTCGTTGATAAACGGGAAAATCGCGGGGAAAATTGCCTGCAAACCGTAAAATATAATCAGACAGAAAACAGTACCTATCGTGTTAAACAGGATGTGGACGGCTGCAACGCGTTTCGCGTTGCGGTTTACACCGAAACTCGAAATGAGTGCGGTAACGCAGGTGCCGATGTTCTGACCCATGATGATCGGGATCGCCATGCCGAAAGTAAGGCCCGCGCCTTCCGATGCGGCGATAACTTGAAGCATACCGACCGAAGCCGCCGAACTCTGAATGATACCGGTGACCAAAGCGCCGACGAGAACGCCGAGGATCGGATTCTTGAAATAAACAAGGAGGTTTCTGAACTCTTCGCTTTCTTCAAGACCGCTCATTGAATCGCCCATAAGACCCATGCCGCACATGAGAATAGCGAAACCGACAAGAATGTTGCCGATATCTTTTTGCTTTTTGTTTTTGCCCATCGAAAGCAAAACGCCGACGAGTGCAAAAACGAGAGAAAAGTTAGCCGGTTTTAAAAGCGCAAGGAAAATGTTGCCCTTGTCGTCAATGCCGACCAATGAGGTGAGAAATGCGGTCAGAGTCGTACCGATGTTCGAACCCATGATAAGACCGACAGTCTGGTCCAACGTCATTATCGAGGAGTTGACAAGACCGACGAGCATGACCGTCATCGCGGAAGAAGATTGGATCGCAATGGTAATGCCCGCACCGAGCGCAAGCCCTTTGAATGGATTGGAGGTCATTTTTTTCAGAATTGCTTCAAGCTTTCCGCCCGAAACCTTTTCCAATCCGTTTGACATGATGTTCATACCGTAAAGGAAGAACGCCACGCCGCCGATAAGTGTGATGATTTCAATGATTCCCATTTGTATCTCCTGTATGTTTCGCTCGCTCTTCTTGATTTCTTCAAAGAGCGGGTTTAACGGCCTGCAGGGAACTGCCTCGGCTGTGGGTTGATTCGTCAAAAATCGCGGAAGATCTCGTCGATTTCACATTTTCCCTCATTCGTAATCCTATCATGAAAAACATCAACTGTCAATCCCGTTTTTTTTCAAAAAAGCGGGATTGATTTTGCTTCCGTAGTTCACTTTTAACAAAAAGACAGATTATGTAAACGAAAAAAGGGAAGCCGAGCGGCCTCCCTTTTTGTTATTGTTTTTTATTCGGTTCTGAGCGCAACAACAGGGTCTTTCTTAGCGGCACTTCTGGAAGGAATGATGCCGGAGAACAATGTGAGAATAATGCTGATTATCACAAGCGCAATTGCAACGCCAACGGGCAAATGTGCGCGCAGACCTGAAATTTCGGTCAGACTGAAAATGATTGCGTTGATCGGTATGCAGAGCAGGTAGGTGATAAGAACACCCAAAATACCTGATGCGAATCCGATTATAACGGTTTCGGCATTGAACATGTTCGAGACGTTACGTTTCGATGCGCCGATCGCACGCAAAATACCGATTTCCTTGGTTCTTTCCTGAACCGAAATGAGCGTGATTACCCCGATCATGATCGATGATACGATAAGTGATATCGAAACGAATGCGATCAAAACATAGGTAATGGCATCGATTATCGTCGTTATTGATGACATCAGAATGCCCAGTAAATCGGTGTATGAGATTTTTTGTGCTTCATCAACGGAATCGTTGTAATTTGCAATTGCTTCGACAATGAGATCTTTGTTTTCAAACGAGGATGCATAGATGCTGATGGTAGCGGGCGAAGCAAGGTCCAACGAACCGATGGTTCTCAGATTGTTTTCATATGAAGAATCCGAGAAAACCGTCACGGTATCATAATAAAGAGCGTATTCTTCGTCCGAAAACTGTTGCATTTCGAGACTTGCTGCCTTTTCTTCAATCGAAAGCGCAGAAAGCTGCAAGGTTACCTCTGCCGAAATGCTTGTTTTGATGGTTTCTTCGATCGAAGGCCTCATCATGTTTTTCAATGCATCAAGTTCCATTTTTTGCAACTGTTGGGTAATGGTTTCGGGATCGACGTTCATTTGCTCGGCAATCATTGCGCTTACCTGCTGAATTATCGTGTCCTTGTCCTGCATGTTTGCGAGGATCGCATCAACATGTGCGTCCATTTGTTCTTCAATGGCTTTCGCACATTGGATCTGAACAAAAACATTGGCTTTTTCTTCTATGTCAAGCCCGGCGATATATTCTTTAAATGCCGTGGCTTTTGCTTCGTCGGTGAAAGCATCGGTGTTGGATTCGAAAGGAAGACCAGTAAGAACGTCGGTGGTCGGGCTGGCAAGCTGTGCTTTGACGACATCCGAATTTTTTGCCTGATCGATAATATATTCGGTCAATTTATGTGTATAACCTATCGAACCGCTAAGCATTGTTGTTTCGGCATCTTCGTTGGGACGTATGATACCGACGACTTTGAGTTCAAGCGCGTCTTCATAAAGCATTTGAAGCATGCTTTCGTTGTTGCTCACGTCCATATAGACCCCGTTGAATTCACGGTAGCAGTCGTAGGGCATGATTGTCTTGAAGGTCATGTTGCAAATGTCTTTGTAAGACCACTTTTTGTTGTCTTTGGGAAGCGTGTTTCCCGTTGCCGCCGCATCAATGATGGCATCGATGTCTTTTTTGCTTAACAGACCGAGCGCATATAATGTCAGGTCATTGATCTCGTTGTTTTGGTTGACGACCAAAACGATCTCGTCTTTTTCCTTGGGCCATGTGCCGTGGATAACGTCATATTGTTCTTTCAACACATCGTTAACGGGATCGTCTCCGTGAAGAGCAGGGAGCAACTCCTGCCACATGCTTCTGCCGGACATGGAAGTCATCATGGAGGTTTGCATAGAACCTGTTGAGTTCGAATTGTTGGTTTCCTCCTGCGATTGGTTGGAAGACACCTTCATGAAAAAGTCTCCGAGCATTTCCTGCATAAGCTCGTTTGTGTCGGATTTGATTATATCTCCATCGGTGTTTTTTGTATATACCGAAAAATCAAGAGCATAGGTGTATTGAATGCCGTTGACAGCGGAATTCAGCTTTGAACCTTCTTTTTCAACTTCGCTCTCAATATAGGTTTTGAAAGCGGCAAGGTCGTTTTCGGTCGCATCAAGCTTGCTCAATACATTGACGAGGTCGGCGATTACCGGATCTTTGTAAATTGCATCCAAATCGTGCTCGTGGTTTGTGCCGACTTCCATGAAACTCTGCATAAGAGTGCCTATATCCAAAGTTGTCGATTCAAGCACCAGAGGATAGGAGGTCAGTGTGTTTTCCTGAACGTTGCTGATATAGGTTGACGTACCTTGCGATACGGCAAATATAAGCGCGATGCCGATGATACCGATGCTTCCCGCAAAACTTGTCAGAGCGGTTCTGCCTTTTTTTGTGAAAAGGTTCTTTAACGAAAGCCCGAAAGATGTGCCGAGCGACATCGAAGGTTTTTTTGCTTTCTTTGATTCTTCCGCACGTTTTGCGATCGATTCTTTTTCGTTTTCTTTTTCTTCTTCCGTAACGGGTTGCGAGTCAGAGAGAATGACACCGTCGAGCATGCGAACCGTGCGTGTTGCATAGGCATCGGCAAGGTCGGGGTTGTGGGTGACCATTACGACAAGCCTGTTTTTTGCGACTTCTTTGAGAATCTCCATGACCTGAACGCTGGTTTCCGAGTCGAGCGCACCTGTCGGTTCGTCGGCGAGGATAATGTCGGGGTTGTTGACCAACGCACGTGCGATCGCGACGCGCTGCATCTGACCGCCCGACATTTCCGAGGGCTTTTTGTAAATCTGATCGTGAAGTCCGACTTCCTCCAATGCCGCTTTTGCGCGGTTTCTGCGTTCTGCTTTGGGAACGCCGCAAAGCGAGAGCGCAAGTTCTACGTTTTGAAGAACCGTTTGGTGCGGAATGAGATTGTATGATTGGAAAACAAAACCGATCGAATGGTTACGATATTTGTCCCAATCCGAATCTTTGTATTCTTTGGTGGATCTTCCGTTGATAACAAGATCGCCTTCGTTGTATTTGTCAAGGCCGCCGATTACGTTAAGAAGCGTAGTTTTGCCGCAACCCGAAGGGCCGAGAATCGCGACGAATTCGCTTTTGCGGAAATTTATCGAAATTCCTTTGAGCGCTTCGGTAACTGTGTCGC
Source organism: Eubacteriales bacterium (assembly GCA_045536535.1). GTDB lineage: Bacteria > Bacillota > Clostridia > Oscillospirales > CAG-382 > Coliplasma. The sequence continues at coordinate 78,444 of JAZSNS010000011.1, forward strand.
CGACTTTATATGACTTCTTTATATCATGAAGTTCAAGCATGTTTTTCCTCCGTTGTTGATGCTTACATTTTGCTCAAAAATAACAATATTTATAATAAAACATTTACATTGTATTTGTCAACCTTAAATAATTCCTAAATGAAGGGTTTTTGTAAATATTCCTGCGGATAAAATCGAATATTTTTCAAAAATGAAGAAAAACAAAAATGCCTGTCGATAAAACAGACATTTTTGATTTATAGGTTGAAAATATTATTTTGCGAGCAGCGCTTTGCAATCTTCTTCGCATTTTGCGATAAGTGCGTTTGCACAGCCTTCGCATTCTCCTCTTGCGAGGATATAAGCCTTGATCTTCGGCTCGGTTCCCGAGGGACGGATTATAACCGCCGAACCGCCCTCCAAATCATAATAAAGCATGTTGCTCTTGGGAAGACCGGTCGGGCAATCACTGCCGTCGATCTTTTTGATGATGCCGGTGGAATAGTCGCGAACGGCGATAACCTTCTTGCCGCCGAGCGTATCTATCGTTTTTTCGCGGATATCGGACATGATCTCGCCCATAAGACCCATCGGGTCGATACCTGTGATTTTGATATTAAGCACCTTTTCGCGGAAAATTCCGTATTCGCGGTCGATTTCCTTCAATGCTTCGAAAACGGTTCTGCCTTCTGCATAATGACGGCAAACCATTTCTGCCGCGAGCACGCTCGCTCCGACCGCGTCTTTGTCGCGTGCGTATCCTGCCGAGAGATATCCCTGGCTTTCTTCGTAACCGAAGATGAAGGTGTTGCTGCCGTCGGCAGTCCATTCTTTGATCTTTTCGCCGATGTATTTAAAGCCTGTAAGAACGCTTATGTGTCTGACGCCGTGTTTTTCGCAGATGGCGTCAAAAAGGTTGGAAGAAACGACCGATTTGATAGCACATGCGTTTTCGGGAAGGTTGTTGGTTTTCTTCCTTATTTTAATAATATGGTCAATAAGGAGGGCGCCGATCTGGTTGCCGGAAAGAGCGATGAACTCGCCGCTGTCATCTTTGATTGCAAGACCGATTCTGTCCGCGTCGGGGTCGGTCGCGATAATTGCGCCGCAATCAATGCCGTCGGCGTTGAGCTTTTTGACCGCTTCTTCAAAGCATTCACGGTTTTCGGGGTTGGGCGATGCAACGGTGGGGAAGTCACCGTTGGGAATCATCTGGCTGTCAATGGTGATAAGTCTGTCGATTCCGCAACGCTTCAACGCTTCGGGGACGAGTTTGTAACCCGTGCCGTGAAGCGCACTGTATGCAAGACCGACTTCGTTTCCGTATTTCGCGGTGTTTTCGGCATCAAGCCTGCAATCGAGGACTGCTTTAAGGAAAGCCTCGTCGCATTCGTCGCCGATCATGACGAGCAAACCGTTCTTTTCAGCCTCTTCGAGACACATGGTCTTTACACCCTCGAAAATATCGGTTGCCGCTGCCTTTTCTGAAACGACGCTTGCGTGTTCGGGGGGGAGCTGCGCGCCGTCTTCCCAATAAACTTTGTAGCCGTTGTATTCTTTCGGGTTGTGCGAAGCGGTAACGTTGATGCCTGCGATACAACCGTAATGCATGATAGCAAAAGAAAGCTCGGGAGTGGGGCGAATGCCGTCAAAGAGATAAACCTTGATTCCGTTTGCGGTGAGTACTCTTGCGGCGGTTTTTGCAAATAAGTCAGAGTTGTTTCTGCTGTCGTAGCAAACCGCAACGCCTCTTTCCTGACCGTTTGCGGAGATGATAAGTTCTGCCAAACCTTGGGTGGTCTGACCGACGGTATAAACGTTCATTTTGGAAATGCCGACGTCCATCGTGCTTCTCAGACCCGCGGTACCGAAGCTCATAGGAATCGCAAAACGTTCCGCAATCGCGATCTCGTCGTTTTCGATTTCTTTGAGTCTTTTCTTCGACGCATCGTCAAGTTTGTCGCTGTTCAACCATCTTTGAAATTCTTTGTTCATTTTAGCAGTCCCCTTAAAAATATATTTTGGTGTTTTCAAACAGAAACAGTTTCGAGTTTTTTGAGCGATTCTTCTAACGCCTGCGCAAGTTGGTCCGGGCAGGACGTGTTCTTGAAACCGCATCTTATGCCTTTGCAACGTTCAATAATCTCTTCCGCTTTTTTACCTTCGCACAGGGCAGCGATGCCTTTGAGATTTCCGTTGCAACCGCCCACGAAAGAAATTCCTTTCACAGTATGGTCGTTGTCGATCTCGAAAGCGACCGAACGTGAACAGGTGCCCCGATTGTTTCTTTCGATTTTCATTCAAAAAACGCTTCCTTTATTATATATAATATATATTCTAAAAACTATTATAGCGAAATAATTGCTTTTGTAAATCCCTTTTTGAAAGAAAAAAACTTTTTTGATTTTGTTCACAAATTGTTTACAAGTAATTTTACCCAAAACTATTGCACATTTTTTGTATATATGGTAAAATCGACTCCGCTTGGTGTGCGATGAAGTTATAGATTGCTGCCGTTTGGCAGGTAACTATGACAGAGTATGTCCGACAATCGGGCGCAGGCTTCGAGCATTTTTTAAGGGTGTTGTACGAAACGCCCGGCGCAGTGTTCGCGGCTCTGCCGTCAAATCATTTCATTATTATATTTGGAGGCAACCCATGGCAAAGAAAGAAAAGATCAGAATCCGTCTTAAGAGCTACGATCACACTCTTATCGATCGCGCAGCTGAAAAGATCGTTGAAACCGCAAAGCGCAACGGCGCAACCGTTTCCGGTCCGATTCCGCTTCCCACCGATAAAGAGATCATCACGATCCTTCGTGCGGTCCATAAATATAAGGACAGCCGCGAACAGTTCGAATATCGTACTCATAAGCGTCTTATTGACATTATCAAGCCCTCTAAGGCTTGTGTCGAAGCTCTCATGAGCATCGATCTTCCTGCCGGCGTAGATTTTAACGTCGAACTTTAAACCGTTTTCAAATAAAGGTCACGTTGATAACTGTTTTGGTTGTCAACCAATAACCTAAGGAGGATAACAAATGAAAAAAGGCATCATCGGCAGAAAACTCGGTATGACTCAGCTCTTTGATGAAAAGGGCAAGGTTATTCCCGTAACTGTCATCAACGCAGGTCCCTGCGTTGTCGTTCAGAAGAGAACGAACGAAAAGAACGGCTACGAAGCTGTTCAACTTGGTTTCTCGGACATTCCCGAGAGAAAACTCAACAAACCCCAGAAAGGTGTTTTCGCCAAAGCTGAGGTTTCCTTCAAGAAGTACCTTAAAGAGTTCCGTCTTGAAGATTGCTCGTCCCTTAACGTTGGTGACGTTGTCACCGCAGATACCTTTGAAGTCGGCGAAAAGATCGACGTCACCGGTATGACCAAGGGCCGCGGCTTCTCCGGCGTCATCAAGAGATGGGGCTGCCACAGACTCAGAATGACTCACGGTACAGGCCCTGTTCACCGTCAGGCAGGTTCGATGGGCGCAAACAGCGATCCGTCCCGCATCTTCAAGAACAAGAAGATGGCCGGTCAGTACGGTAACGAGCAGGTAACGATGCTCAACCTCGAAATCATCAAAATCGACCCCGATAACAACCTTATCGCTGTTAAGGGTGCGGTTCCCGGTGCAAAAGGCGGTATCGTTTACCTCCGCAGCACTGTGAAATAAGCGGAAGGAGGATAAAAAGCATGCCTACTATTAATGTTTACAATATGGAAGGAAAGGTTTGCGGCGAAGTCGCTCTTTCCGATAAGATTTTTGCTGCTGAAATCAATAACGCAGCAGTCCATTCCGTTGTAAGAGCATATTTGCTCAATCAGCGTCAGGGTACTCAGTCGACCCTCACCAGAAGCGAAGTTTCCGGCGGCGGCAGAAAGCCTTGGCGTCAAAAGGGAACCGGTAGAGCAAGACAGGGTTCGACCCGTTCTCCTCAGTGGACACACGGCGGTATCGCTCTCGGCCCCAAGCCCAGATCCTATCGCATCAGCATCAACAAGAAGCTCAAGAGAGTTGCGCTTTTCTCCGCTCTTACTTCAAAGGTTGTATCGAACGAATTGATTGTTGTTGACAATATCGCGCTCGACAGCTATAAGACGAAGAACATGGTCAACTTCCTCAAAGCTCTCGAAGTTGAAGGCAAAGCAATGATCGTCACTCTCGGCGTTAACGAATATGTTGTTGGCTCTGCAAACAACATCCCCGGTGTTATCACCGCCCCCGTTAACACTATCAACGTATATGACATCCTTAAATATGATAAAATGATCATCGCTAAGGATGCACTTGCAAAACTTGAGGAGGTATATGCATAATGAAATCGGTTTACGACATCATCAGAGAGCCTGTAATCACCGAAGCCTCGATCAAGAATATGCAGGACAGAAAATACACCTTCAAGGTTCCGGTAAACGCAAATAAGGTTGAGATCAAAAATGCGGTCGAAACCATCTTCAAGGTAGAGGTTGAAAAAGTAACCACCATCACCATGAAGAGAAAGACCAGACGCGTCGGCTACCATGTAGGTAAGACTTCCGAATGGAAGAAGGCAATTGTTAAACTTACCGCTGACTCGAAGACCATCGAATTCTTCGATAGCCTTATGTAATGAAAGGAGAAAGTAGAAATGGCTGTTAAGACATACAAACCTACAACCCCGTCCCGCAGAAATATGACTACTCCCTCCTTTGCGGAAATTACAAAGAAAACTCCCGAAAAATCGCTTATCACCATTCTTAAAAAGCATTCGGGCAGAAATAACACGGGTAGAATCACCGTTCGTCATCACGGCGGCGGCAACAAGAAGAAGTACAGAATCATCGACTTCAAGCGTGCATATAGCGAAGGCGCAAACAAGGTTATCGGCATTGAATACGATCCTAACCGTACCGCTTATATCATGCTTCTTGAAGATGAAAACGGCAAGAAGAGCTACGCTATCGCTCCTGATGGAGTTACCGTTGGCACACTTCTTTATTCCGGTGAACATGCCGACATCAAACCCGGCAACGTTCTTCCTATCAGCGCAATTCCCGTTGGTACCGTTATCCACTCCATCGAGCTCTACCCCGGTCGCGGTGCTCAGCTCGTTCGCTCCGCAGGCGCAGCCGCTCAGCTCATGGCTAAGGAAAACGGCATGGCACAGGTAAGACTTCCTTCCGGCGAAGTTCGTCTTGTTCGTCTTGATTGCAAAGCTACCATCGGTCAGGTCGGCAATCTCGAACATGAAAACATCAAGCTCGGTAAAGCAGGTAAAACCAGACACCTCGGCATCCGTCCTACCGTTCGCGGTTCTGTAATGAACCCCTGCGACCACCCTCACGGTGGTGGTGAAGGCCGCTCGCCGATCGGTCGTCCCGGTCCTGTTACCCCTTGGGGTAAGCCTGCTCTCGGCTATAAGACGAGAAACAAGAAGGCTCGTACCAACAAGTTCATCGTCAAGAGAAAGAACGACAGATAATAGGAGGATATAACTGTGAGCAGAAGCATCAAAAAAGGCCCTTTTGTCGAAGCGAAGCTTTATAGCAGAATCGCTGACATGAATGCTAAGGGCGAAAAAAGAGTTATCAAAACCTGGTCGCGCGCTTCCACAATCTTCCCCGAATTTGTCGGTCACACGATCGCAGTACACGACGGAAGAAAGCACGTTCCGGTATATGTAGTTGAAGATATGGTCGGTCACAAACTCGGTGAGTTCGCTCCCACGAGAACCTTCAAAGGCCACGCCGGTTCTAAGACTTCTAATAAGTAATAGGAGCTGAAAGGAGATAATAACTGTGGAAAATAGAGAATCTAGAGCTTATCTCAGACAGCTCAGGGTTACTCCCAGAAAAGTCAAGATAGTGCTCGACCTCATCAGAGGCAAAGACGTTGCAAGTGCAATGGCTATCCTCAAAAACACCAACAAGCTCGTATGCGAGGATATCGAAAAACTCCTCAAATCGGCAATTGCGAATGCAGATCACAACTTCGGCATGGATGTTGAAAAACTTTACGTTGCTGAATGCTTCGTGACTCCCGGCATTCTTAAAAACATGAAGAGAGTACGCCCCCGTGCACAGGGCAGAGCGTTCCGTGTTCTTAAAAGAACCTCTCATGTAACTATTGTACTCAAAGAGAAGGAGGCGTAAAAATGGGACAGAAAGTTAATCCGCACGGTCTCCGTGTTGGCGTAATCAAAGATTGGAGTTCCCGTTGGTATTCGAAGGACGAAACCTTCGGCGATACCATCGTCTCCGACTACAACCTCAGAAAATACCTCAAAGCTCGTCTTATGCAGGCAGGCGTTCCCACCATTGAGATCGAACGCGATAACAGCCGTGTAAGAGTTATCATCTACTGCGCAAAACCCGGTATCGTTATCGGTAAGGGCGGTGCAGAGATCGAAAAACTCAAAAAAGACATCGCTGACTTCCTTAATGTTCCTGCAAACGTTGTTGTTGACGTTAAGGTTGTTGAAGTTAAGCAGCCTGACCTCAACGCACAGCTCGTTGCAGAAAACATCGCTGCTCAGCTCGAAAAGAGAATCTCTTTCCGCCGCGCTATGAAACAGGCGATCGGCAGAACCATGAGACTTCAAGCAAAAGGTATCAAGATCTGCGTTTCCGGCCGTCTCGGCGGTGCTGAAATCGCAAGAAGCGAACACTATCATGAAGGTACAATTCCCCTTCAGACACTCAGAGCCGACATCGACTACGGCTTCTGGGAAGCAAACACCACCTACGGTAAGATCGGTATCAAGGTATGGATCTACAAGGGCGAGGTTCTTCCCGAAGTTAAGCGTTCCTCGGCACGCGAAGGAGGTAAGCGCTAATGTTAATGCCTAAAAGAGTTAAATACAGACGCGTTCACAGAGGCAGACTTACAGGTAAGGCCTACAGAGGCAACAAGATTACCTACGGTTCCTTTGGCCTCGTCGCAGCTGAACCCGCATGG
>JAZSNS010000005.1:0-13272 GCA_045536535.1 Eubacteriales bacterium
AAAAATGCGTATGAACTATATCAAAGTGGTTCCCGGTGACAAGGTAACGGTTGAGGTATCGATCTACGACCTTACACAGGGAAGAATAACTTTCAGAGCAAAGTAATTTGAATGGAGGTATAAAATGAAAGTAAAACCTTCTGTTAAGAAAATATGCGAGAAGTGCAAGATCATCAAGCGCAAGGGCAAGATTATGGTCATTTGCGAGAATCCCAAGCACAAGCAGAAACAAGGATAAAGGATAGGAGAGAAACAATATGGCACGTATTTCCGGTGTTGATATTCCCAACGCAAAAAGAGTGGAAATCGGTCTGACTTATATCTACGGAATCGGCAGAAGCCGCTCCAACGAGATTCTCAAGAAGACCGGCGTGAATCCTGACACCCGTTGCAAAGATCTTACCGAAGAAGATATTGCAAAGCTTCGTGACGTTATCGAGAACGAGTACGTTGTCGAGGGCGACCTGAGAAGAGAAGTTGCGCTCAATATCAAAAGAATGGTAGAGATTGACTGCTATCGTGGCTCAAGACACAGAAAAGGACTCCCTGTTCGCGGACAGAGAACCAAGACAAACGCAAGAACAAGAAAAGGTCCTGTCAAGACAATCGCGAACAAGAAGAAGTAAAGGAGGATAGCGATTCAAAATGGCAAAAGCACAAAAGAAAACGACCATCAGAAGACGTCGTGAGAAGAAGAACGTCGAAAGAGGTCAGGCGCATATCCAGTCGAGCTTCAACAACACCATCGTTACCCTTACCGATATGCAGGGCAACGCAATTTCGTGGGCATCAGCCGGCGAGCTTGGTTACAGAGGCTCCAGAAAATCCACTCCTTTTGCAGCACAGATGGCAGCAGAGACCGCTGCAAAAGCTGCAATGGAGCATGGCATGAAAACCGTCGAGGTATTTGTCAAGGGTCCCGGCCAGGGAAGAGAAGCAGCTATCAGAGCACTTCAGGTAGCAGGCCTTGATATTACACTCATCAAAGATGTTACGCCCATCCCTCACAACGGTTGCAGACCGCCCAAGAGAAGACGCGTATAACAGATACGGAGGAAAATTATGGCAAGATACACAGGACCGTCATGCAGACTCTGCCGCAGAGAAGGTTGCAAACTTTATCTCAAGGGTGAGAGATGCACCAGCGATAAGTGTGCACTGGCTCGCAGAGAGCAGGCTCCCGGACAGCACGGTGCCGGCAACGGCAGAAGAAGAGTCAAGGAGTACAGTCTGCAGCTTCGTGAGAAGCAAAAGGCAAAGAGGTACTATGGCATTCTGGAAAAGCAGTTTAAGAACTACTTTGAAAAAGCAGACCGCAAAGAGGGCCAGACCGGTGAAAACCTTCTGACTACCATTGAGCGTCGTCTTGACAACGTAGTTTATCGTATGGGTATGGCAGAGAGCCGCAAAGAGGCACGTCAGCTCGTACTTCACGGACATTTCACCGTGAACGGCAAGAAGGTCAACATTCCTTCATATGAGGTTCGCAAGGGCGACGTAGTAGCGCTCAAAGAGAACAGCCGCAAACTCCCCAAATTTAAGGTGCTTATCGAGAATATCACCGCAAGGACAGTACCTGCGTGGATGGATATCGACAAGGAGAACATCGTAGCCACGATTACAGAGCTTCCCAAGAGAGAGGATGTAGATTTCCCGTTTGAAGAGCATCTGATCGTCGAGCTGTATTCGAAATAATCACTTTTGAGCAATCAAAAGTCCGACAATATTAGGAGGAAAACAGAATGATCGAAATCGAAAGACCGAACATCGTTACCGCCGAAATGAGCGAAGACGGAAAACACGGTGTGTTTGTTGTCGAACCTCTCGAAAGAGGTTACGGCATTACTCTTGGCAACTCGCTTCGTCGCGTTCTTCTCAGCTCGCTTCCCGGTGTGGCAGCATCGAGCGTTAAGATCGACGGCGTGCTTCATGAAATTTCCACAGTCCCCGGTGTAACCGAGGATGTTCCCGAAATTATCCTTAATGTCAAGGGCATCGTTGCAAAGCTTTATTGCCAGCAACCCAAAACCTGTGTTATTGACGTTCGCGGCGGCGAAGTAACTGCCGGTGACATTCAGGTTGATTCTGATATCGAGATACTCAATCCCGATCACCACATTGCGACCGTCGAAACGGGCGCGCCCTTCTTCATGGAGATTACTTTCGAACACGGTAGAGGATATGTTTCCTCGGAGAAGAATAAAGCCGTGGTTGAAAACCCTGTAATCGGCGTTATCTATACCGATTCTATCTTCACCCCGGTTCAAAAAGCTAATTTCACGGTTTCCAATACCCGTGTCGGTAACATCACCGACTTTGACAAGCTTGAACTCGATGTTACTACCAACGGCACTATTGATGCCAAAGAGGCAGTATCGCTCGCAGCAAAAATTCTTAATGAGCACCTCAATCTCTTCATCGAACTTTCCGATGAGGCTATGAACGCCGAAATCATGGTTGAAAGAGATGAAAAGATCAAAGAAAAGGTTCTCGAAATGACTATCGAAGAACTCGATATGTCTGTAAGAAGCTTCAACTGCTTGAAGAGAGCGGGCATTGACACCGTTGAAGACCTTACCAACAGAACCGAGGAAGATATGATCAAGGTCAGAAACCTCGGCAAAAAATCGCTTGAAGAAGTTATCCAGAAGCTTCAGTCCCTCGGTCTGTCGCTTAGAAAATCGGATGACTGAACATCTGGCTAATTAAAATAAGGAGGCAAAGGAAATGCCCGGAACAAGAAAATTAGGCAGACCTACTGCGCATAGAATGGCTATGCTCAGAGGTATGGTCACCTTCCTTTTCGAAAAGGGAAGAATCGAAACGACCGTCACTCGTGCTGCCGAAGTCAGCGCACTTGCTGATAAAATGATCACTCTCGGCAAGAAGAATACCCTTGTCGCTAAAAGACAAGCGATCGCCTTCCTCAAAAAGGAAAGCGTCGTTTATAAACTCTTCACCAAGATCGCTCCCCTCTATGACGAAAGAAACGGCGGTTACACCCGTGTTCTTAAAATCGGTCCGAGAAGAGGCGACGGTGCTGAAATGGCAATCATCGAACTCGTCGGTGCTGAATCTCTCTATTCCGCAAAGGAAGAAAAGAAGGAAGCAAAGGTTGAAGAAAAGAAGCCCGCTAAGAAGGCTACCAAGAAGGCTGCTCCCAAGGCTGAAGTTAAAGAAGAAGTTAAGGAAGAAGTCGCTGCTGAATAAGCAACATAATAAAAGTGCAGGTTTAAGACCTGCACTTTTTGTTTTTCGATTGACAATCGAGACGTATTGTGGTAAGGTTTTTAAAGAATAATGCAAATTTCAAAGGAGCGGTCATGAAATATAGGATCGGCGTCGATATCGGCGGCATGAGTGTTAAAATCGGTGTTGTGGACAGTGAATTCAATCTGATTGAAAAACTTCGCTTTCCGACCGGCGCGGGTTGCACGTCCGAATATATAATCAGCGGCATTATCGAAACATGTCGTGCTTTTACCGAAAAATATCCGATCGAATCGGTCGGCATCGGCTCACCCGGAAGGGTAGATGCCAAAAACGGAACGGTCATCGTTGCAGGAAATCTTCCGTTCAGAAACGAACCGATCGCCCATAAGGTGTCAGAGGCTCTCTCCTTGCCCACTTTCATCGAAAACGACGGATCATGTGCCCTCATCGGAGAAAAGGCCGCAGGCGTCTGCAAAGGCTGCCATGACGCGGTGATCATCACGATCGGAACAGGTATAGGCGGCGCGATAGCAATCAATGACCGCATTGTCAGAGGTTCAAAACTCGGCGCAGGCGAATTGGGTCATTTCGTTATCGACCGTAACGGCGCGCCCTGCCCCTGCGGATTGAACGGTTGCTTTGAACAATATGCATCCGCAACGGCGCTTATCGAGCGCACAAAACGCGCAGCAAAAGATAATCCCGAAAGCATTCTTGCTGAATTAGCAAAAGACGAAATAACGGGCAAAACCGTGTTTGACGCGGCAGAAAACGGGTGTGAGATCGCAAAGAACATACTTGCCGAATATGGTCAGATTCTCTCCGACGGATTCAATAGTTTGGTTCACATCTTCCAACCTCAAATGGTGGTTATTTCGGGCGGAATTGCGAATCAGGGTAAGACCCTTATGGATCTTATTACACCTCACCTGCTTCATGATTCGGTCGTTGCAACAACTACGCTTAACGGCGACGGCGGAATTATCGGCGCATCGCTTCTCGGCACCGAATACAGTGCATGATCGAGGTGTGAAGGTGAAGAAGAGTATTTTGCCCACGATCGGCGTTATTGTTTATCTTTTGGCATCGTTCACCGACCGCTTTTGGTATGATATTTCCGATGCAGTATATATAGGTGTCTGTATCGCGGCGTTCGCGCTTGTCATCGCGGGGTTCGTGCTGAATATAATCCGAATGAATAAAAAGTAAAAGTCGCGATATGGGTGCTTCTCATGATAATAAAAACCTCAATGAATTTCATTGAGGTTTTTCTTTGTTTTATGAATTAAATTTGCATAAAATTTGTAGGTCAAAATGTTTTCGGGTGATGCTCAAACATTTTGCACAACCGAAAAAACGGAAACCGTTTGTGTTATTTAAAATACAGAAGCTGCGGATTCATATCAATGTGCGTATATTCCTTCGAAATCGATCACAATTCCCGTAAGGCAGGTATCATCGTATTTGCTACCTTCGTATACCTCTGCAATTTCAAATCTGAAATCGGCGTCAAAACCGTTTCCGACCCGCATTTGCACCGCAGATATATCTATATATTGAGGATTCATAGTATCCTCAAGGGTGATCAATCCCATATAAACGCCTTCATAATAAAGTTTTAAACTCTTAACGCGTCCGTTTTCCTGCCATTTCGTTTCGTTTTTAGCATAGCCGTTTACGATACAGATGCTATTGAAGGTAAGCTCTGTTTTTCCGCTACCCATATACATCTGTTTGATTTCGACACTTTCTCCGATGCCGACGCCCTCGACGCCCTCGGCCCAAATATTTTCCCGATTCGTCTCGGCCAGATGAAACGCGGCGTAGCTCACCTTGCCTTGATCTGCCAAAACGGATGACGCACTGACTTCGCAAACGTAATCGATACATCCGCACCACGCCGAACACCCAAGGGTTAGTCTGTCGTCGTAACCGAACACGTCACCGTCGTTCATATCGATTGCGCCCGCACTCTCACCGTCGTAGCCCTTGAAGCTTCCTATCCGAGATGGACCGAATCGATAATTCCAGCCTTCCGGCAGGCTGTAAGAGGGCTCCACCGTCATGTTTACCATGTTGATATGAAATATGTACTCGTATTGCTCATCACAGCAAGCGACCGCCGAAGAGCTTCGGTTCTTGCCCAAAACCTTTTTCGCCAGCTCGGAGGCAACGATTTCGGGATATATAGCGTCGCTTTCGATGAACCGCGGCTCTGTGCCGTCAACCTTCAATACAGCACCGCCTAAATATTCGATCTTCTCGTTGTATTCAGCCGTTCTTTCCGCCTTTTTGCAGGAAACACGTATAGAGTCGCCGTATTCAACGGAAGACTTTTGATTGCCCAATTGGCTGTTTTTAATGATTTCAAGCACAGTGTATCTGTAAAAAACCGTGCGATCATTGTATTTAAAGAACACAGTAAAAGAATCACCTATGTTTTTTCCTGTTGCTGTTTCGACATTTTCGCGCAGTTCCGCTTCGATCAAATTATAGTCTCCGCGCCTAAATTGCTCCGCGTCGATATCTACCGCGAAGACTTCTTCTTCCTGTTCGATCCATTTTTCTCCGATCGGAACCCTGAAACAGCACAAATGTACCCTATCTCCGCGTTCCACCGTAGCCCCGAAAGGATCTGACGTCAATTCCGCGGACGGCTTGTCATCCGATTCCTCGCCCGACACAGCACCGCTTTCTGTTTGCGGCCTTTCGGAAGAGTCCTCTGCGTTGCCGTTAACATCCGCGCTATCAAGCGTTTCCGACGATTCTGCCGAATTATCGTTATCTGCACCGTAATCGCAGGAATAAAGCAAAAACGAAAGCACCAGGAGCGAAATAATAATTTTTTTCATATTTGTCACATTCCTTCGCTTATGTGGACAAAAATAAAGGAAGAACTTTCATGCGGGTTTTAAAGCCCCTGTAAGAATCAGCCTTGACGTTTTTTTGTTTAAAATAACATCTCATTCAAATCGTAGGGTGTGTTTTGATATACGAAATAATTAAGCCAATTTGAATAAAGCAGATGTGCGTGCGCGTTCCAGGTGTTTATCGGTTCGCGCTTGGGATCGTCGTCGGGGAAGTAGTGCTTCGGAACTTCGGGGTCGATACCCTTCAAGACATCGCGCTCATATTCGTTTTTAAGTGTATCAAAATCATATTCACAGTGACCGGTGACGAAAATTTCACGGCCGTTTTTGTTGGCAACGAGATAAATGCCGGCTTCTTCTGATTCCGCAAGAATGAGAAGATCGTCGTGCTTTTCTATATCCTCGCGCTTAACCCCCGAATAACGCGAATGCGGCGCGGAGAATTCCTTGTTAAAACCTCTGACAAGAGGATATTCGGGCAGAAGGGTTTTGTGTCTGAACACACCCGAAACCTTTTTGTCAAGTTTGAATTTTTCAATTCCGTGGTTGATATAAAGCCCTGCGTATGCGCCCCAACAGACATAAAGCGTCGAATAGACGTTTTTGTGAGCCCATTCAACAAGCTCGCAAAGCTCGTTCCAATAATCGACGTCAGAGAAAGCAAGCGATTCAACGGGCGCACCTGTAATGATAAGACCGTCAAACTTTTCGTTTTTGACTTCTTCAAAAGTCTTGTAAAAAGTTGAAAGATGTTCTTCGGGTGTATTCTTTGAACGGTGCGAAGCTGTGTTCAAAAGGGTTATATCTATCTGTAAAGGTGTGTTTGAAAGCAGACGGAGAAATTGAGTTTCGGTAACGATCTTCGTCGGCATGAGATTCATAATGGCGATTTTAAGAGGACGGATGTCCTGCCTGCTGGCTCTTGCCTCGTCCATAACGAAAATATTCTCATTTATCAAAGCCTCGGCGGCAGGGAGTGACATCGGTATCTTTATCGGCATTTTGACCTCCGAAATGTTTATCTCTTGTAAGTATAACAAAGAAACGCTGTTTATTCAATAGTTTTTTTCGCCAAACTATGGAAAAAAGAACGCCTGTGTGATATAATTCCAAAAGAGGTGAAAGAAAATGAGTGCTGTTATTTATGATGTAAAGAATAAAATTGATGATATCGCCGTTTCCGCGTGTGTAAAAACGCTTGAAAGCGGCGGTCTTGCCGTGTTTCCGACCGAAACGGTCTATGGCATCGGCGTCAATGCATTTGATGAAAAAGCACTTTTTTCGCTCTATGAGAAGAAACAACGTCCCCTTGATAAACCGCTTCTAATGCATGTTTCGGGTTTGGAAATGGCGGAAACTATCGCTTTTCTCGATGATAAATCGCGCGAGCTTATCAAACGCTTCACTCCCGGACCGCTCACTCTCGTTGTTAAAAGAAAACCCGATTTGCCTTCCGTTGCCGTTTCCGGCGGTGAAACGGTTGGGCTGAGGTTTCCGTCGAACGAAGTTTTTTTGGAAATTTCAAAGGCTTTCGGTGCGCCGATTGCAGCGACAAGCGCAAATCTTTCGGGTTCGAAAAGCGCGGTTTCATCCGCAGACCTGACTCCCGTTCTTGAAATCGCTGACGTTATTCTTGACGGCGGCTTTTGTGAATACGGTGTTGAATCAACGATTGTTTCGTTGGTCGGCGAAACACCGAAAATTCTGCGTCAAGGCGCATTTCCGCGTGAATTGATCGAGGAGGTGCTTGGGATTTGCGAATAATCGGTCTTTGCGGCAGAAGCGGAAGCGGAAAAGGGGTTTTCTCGAAAGTTGCTTCCGAAAACGGTTTTTTCGTTATCGACTGCGATGCGGTCTATAAAGAACTTGTTTCAAGTCCGTCGCCTTGTTTGAATGAGATCGAAAATGCTTTCGGCAGCTTTGTTGTAAAACACGGCTCGCTTGACCGCCGTGCGCTTGCTCCGATCGTTTTTTCCGATAAAGAAAAACTGGAACTTCTTAACTCGATCGCTCACAAACATATCCTCGCTGAAATCGAAACGATCCTTTCGACTCTCGGCGAAGAAGAAATCGTTCTTCTCGATGCGCCGACCCTTTTTGAAAGCGGTATCAATGAAATGTGCGATCTCGTGGTTGGCGTTCTAGCTTCCGATGAATTGTGTGTGAGAAGAATAGTTTTGCGTGATGATATTACCGAAGCATCTGCGTTGGCGCGCCTTGCGAACCAAAAGAGCAACGAATTTTTGATAGAAAACTGCGACTGTTTGGTCTATAACGAAAGCACTGCCGACGAGTTTGCTGAGGATTCTGCATTGCTCCTTAAAAGCATCAAGGAGGGAAGTCTATGAAACGTAAAATAATCGTTGTTGTTTGCCTTGCGCTTTTTTTGGCAATTACGGTCTTGTCTGTGTTTGTGGTCGGATCGATCAGAAAAAGCCTCTATCCGCGTGAATACAGTGAATACGTCACAAAATATTGCGCCGAATATTCCGTGCCCGAATCGCTCGTTTATGCCGTGATTTATACAGAAAGCCGTTTTGATCCCGAGGCACGTTCCCATGTCGGCGCGATCGGACTCATGCAACTCATGCCCGATACGTTAGATTGGCTGTCGCGGCTTCTTGATGAAGAAGCACCGACCGGCGAAATTACCGATCCTGAAACCAACGTTAAATACGGTACCTATTATCTGAGACATCTTTATAACCGTTTCGGCTCGTGGGAAACCGCGCTTGCCGCTTATAACGCGGGTCACGGACGGGTTGGAAAATGGCTCGAAGATAAAACCTATTCCGATGACGGAAAGACGTTAAAGTATATCCCGATCAAAGAAACCCGTGATTATGTAAACAAGGTTTCTGCAACTCGGGAAGAATATATTTCGCTTTATTACAAAGAAGGAGAGAAAAACTAATGGAAAGAAAAGATGCAGAAAAGCTCGAACAGAAGAAGAGATTTTCAATCCCTTCGGATGATATCGAACTGCAAAAAGTTGAAGAATTTGTAAAGGATTATCGCCATTTTATTGATAACGCAAAGACCGAACGTTTGGCAACGAATTATGCCGAAGGCGAGGCGTTTGCAAAAGGCTTTCGTCCTTATGCTTTCGGGGAGAAGTTGAAGGCGGGCGACAGGATATGTTATGTAAACCACGACAAGAGCGTGATGCTTGCCGTGATTGGTAAAAAACCGCTCGATGAAGGCTGTCGGATCATTGCTTCTCATATAGATTCTCCGCGTCTTGATCTCAAACCCCAACCGCTTTATGAAAACAGCGATATCGCATATTTTAAAACGCATTATTACGGCGGTATCAAGAAATATCAATGGACGGCTGTACCGCTTGAACTTCACGGCGTTGTTTATCGTTCCGACGGCACACGTGTTGATATAAATATCGGCGCCGATCCTTCCGATCCCGTTTTCTATATCAGCGATCTTATGCCGCATATCGGCAAGGACCAGATGAGCAAAAACGCATCGGAGTTTATTTCGGGCGAAGGTCTTAACATCATCAACGGCTCACTGCCGATCGATTCCGACGGCGGCGTCAAACTCAAAGTTCTTTCTATCCTTAACGAAAAATATGGCATCACCGAACGTGACCTCCTGACTTCGGAACTCACTGCGGTTCCTGCAATAATGTCGCGTGAGGTCGGCTTTGACCGCTCTCTCGTTGCCGCTTACGGTCATGATGACAGGATTTGCGCATATCCCGCGCTCCGTGCGCTTATAGATAGCGACGTTCCCGAACACACCTCTGTCGTTCTGCTTGCCGACAAAGAAGAAATCGGTTCTTATGGCGTGACCGGTTTGAACAGTGAGGTCTATGCTGATTTTATACAATCTCTTTGTGAGTCAACGGGTGCGTCTTATCTTGCTTGCAAACGCGCAAGTATCTGCCTTTCTGCCGACGTTGGCGGCGCGTATGACCCGTGTTATGCCGATGCGTACGAGCCGAATAACTCTTGCTATATAAATCGCGGCGTTGTTGTAAGTAAATATACAGGCGCTCGCGGTAAAAGCGGAAGTTCCGATGCGTCTGCCGAAACGCTTTCGAAACTCACTCGCGCATTTGATGAGGCAGGTGTGGTTTGGCAGGTCGGAGAATACGGCAAGGTCGACCAAGGCGGCGCCGGTACCGTTTCCACCGAAATCGCACATTTCGGATTTGAGGTCATTGATTGCGGCGTTCCTCTGCTTTCGATGCATGCGGTGACCGAACTTGCATCTAAATACGATATTTATCAAATGTATCTTGCCTCGGTTGCTTTCTTCGCTATCTGATAAAATCAAAATTATATAAAACAGAAAGAAGGTTTTTAAAAACCTTCTTTTTTCTTGTTGCATATCATGTAACAGGGAGTGAAAATTTATGAAAAAAGTGATCGTACTTTCATCAATAACCTACGCTCTGAAAGCGCAGGAGTTGTTGAAAAACAACGGTATATATACAAAGATAACCCGCTCGCGCTCGGTTAAAAGTGTGCGTGGTTGCGGTTATGGCATCGCATTCGAGTTTGACCTGGCCGAAAAGGCGAAAACACTGCTTGCGGAAAACGGAATACCGATAATCGGGAGCATTGAAGAAAAATGATTTATTTTGATAACGCCGCAACTTCGATGCCGAAACCCAAGTCGGTCTCAGCCGCAATGATCGAGGCTATGAAATCTTGCGGCAATCCGGGAAGAAGCGGTCATTCTTATGCGCTCAAAGCGGCGGAAACGGTCTATGATTGTCGAAAAAAACTTGCAAAACTGTTCAATACCCGCCCCGAATGTGTTATCTTCACCTCATCAGCGACCGAGGCGATAAATATCGCGATAAAAGGAACCAACCGCCCCGGCGGTGTGACTTTGGTTTCGTCGATGGAACACAACGCCGTGATACGTCCCCTGAATTCAATCCGAAAGAACTCCCAAACCGTTTTGCGCCAGTTCCTTGTCGATCTGAACAACGATCACATCACTTGCGAAAACTTTTCGGCGGTTTCAAACTCCGCAACGTCTGTTGTCCTAACTCATGCGTCAAACGTTTGCGGCAGGATATTGCCGATAAAACGGCTTCGACAACTTGCCGATGAAGATGTGATATTCATTCTTGATGCTTCTCAATCCGTTGGCCATGTCGAGGTAGATATCGTCGAACTCGGAGTTGACATAATCTGCATACCTGGGCATAAAGGACTTTGCGGACCGATGGGGGTGGGCGCTTTGATCATTAATCCTTACAGTGATGTCATGATTGATCCTTTGATCGAAGGCGGGACAGGAACCGATTCGAAATCGCTTGAAATGCCGGAATATTTCCCCGAGCGTCTCGAATCGGGAACGCTGAACGTTTGCGGTATCGCAGGGCTTTCTGCTGCACTTGACGATTTTGTTTTGCCCGAAAGGGAAGCGGAATTGTTTGAATATCTTGTTGGTTCGATGAGGAGTATGGTTGACATAACATTGTACGGCGCGCCCTTGAAAGGTAACTTTAACAATTACGTTCCCGTTTTGCTTTTCAACAAAAAGGGCTTCGATTGTGAAACGTTGAACGATATTCTTTCCGAGCGCGGATTTGCACTCCGCGCAGGTTTTCATTGCGCGCCGCTTGCTCACAGAACGCTTGGCACTTATGAAGTCGGCGGGGTGCGTCTTTCTTTGGGAAGATGTAACACACGTCGCGAAATCGACCGCTTTCTTAATGTATTGTCCGAAATATCGCCATAAAAATAAAAACGCCCTTTGAGCGAATCATCGTTATGGCGCATCGCCTTTATGAGCAAAAAAATAACCCTTGACTGTGTGTCACCCGACATGCACAATCAAGGGTTATTTATTTTCTGTCTTGATATCCAACATCATTTTAACCTCTCTTATCTTGGTCTGGGATACAATTGCTTTTTCAAAATCAAACTTTCTCTTTTACCTCTTATAGATCAATTTCCGATAAGCGGAAGCACCTTGGTATAGGATCGTTCGTATTTTAAAGCCAATTGCCTGTGCAGTAAAAAACTCGTTGTTCTGTTTGGTTCTTGAAGTTTATTATTACTAACTACGCCTTCCCGATAACACCTTCCTTGCTATCGGCGTTTCACTTCTTGAACCGTTCTTGAAAACGGGTTTACTGCCGAGTTACTTTTTCATTGGTCTCACTCTTACCCTTTCCTTGACTTAATAATATCATAATAAAATCGCTTTTTCAATGCACGAAGTGTACAAAGTGCACTAAAAATATTTATTTAAAACAGAGAAATTGTTCAGAATGACCACCGAAAAACCAAAATACAGTTGACATTTGAAATTGTGTTTGATATACTGAATATGTTGGTGCGGTTCTCCGCGCCTTTTTTGCAATAAAAAACCGCCGCGGGATTTTCCTGCGGCGGTTTTGTTGTAAAAATTAGAGCTTGGGACCTGCTTCAACAAGTGCCTTGCCGGCGTCGTTACCGGTGTATTTGTCGAAGTTCTTGATGAATCTGGATGCAAGATCCTTAGCCTTAACTTCCCATTCGGAAACGTCAGCATAGGTGTCGCGAGGAACAAGAATGCCGCTGTCAACGCCGGGGAGTTCGGTGGGAACTTCAAAATCGAAGTAGGGGATCTTCTTGGTAGGAGCGTTAGCAATGACGCCGTTGAGGATACCGTCGATAATGCCGCGAGTGTCCTTAATGGAGATACGCTTGCCGGTGCCGTTCCAGCCGGTGTTTACGAGATATGCCTTAGCACCGCTGACTTCCATCTTCTTAACAAGTTCTTCTGCATATTTGGTGGGGTGGAGTTCGAGGAACGCCTGACCGAAGCAAGCAGAGAAGGTAGGAGTGGGTTCTTTGATTCCGCGTTCGGTACCTGCGAGTTTTGCAGTGAAGCCGGAGAGGAAGTAATACTGAGCCTGTTCGGGAGTAAGGATCGAAACAGGGGGAAGTACGCCGAATGCGTCAGCGGAAAGGAAGATAACGTTCTTTGCTGCGGGAGCCGCAGAAACAGGACGAACGATGTTATCGATGTGGTCGATGGGGTAGGAAACACGGGTGTTTTCGGTAACGCTCTTGTCAGCAAAATCGATCTTGCCGTTTTCGTCAAGGGTAACGTTTTCGAGAAGTGCGTTTCTCTTGATAGCGTTGTAGATATCGGGTTCGGATTCCTTGTCAAGGTTGATAACCTTTGCATAGCAGCCGCCTTCGAAGTTGAAAACGCCGTT
>JAZSNS010000013.1:0-39353 GCA_045536535.1 Eubacteriales bacterium
GGACAAAAGGGACTTTTTTCAATGATATCCGTTCCCTTCGGTCACGGATGATATACCCTGCGGGTGTGATATCTGCTTCGCAGATGATATACGCTTCGCGTATGAAGGAACGGATATTAAATCATGCTTGCGTAGCAAGTATATCATATCGCGCAAGCGATATGTCATTGAAAAGTGTGTTGTTTTGTGATATAATCGGTTGAAGAAAAAAGATCGGGGAAGCGAAGCAAATGAAAATTTCCACAGAGATCAGATCCTCTGCTCGATACGTGGGTGAGGAAAAAGCGGTTGAGCTGGTTGCAAAAGCAGGTTTTGATGCATGGGATTTTTCCATGCTGTGTATGGTGAATTATGATTGGGGAACGGGACGTTGCTCTCCCTGCTCCCATCCTCTGGCAGGAAAGGATTATGTTTCATTTGCAAAAAAACTGAGGCATATCGGAGAGGAATGCGGTATTGTCTGCAATCAGTCTCATGCGCCCTATCCCACCTATTGCCGTGATATCAGAGACTGCTTTGAGCGATCCTTGGAATGTACCGCCGAGGCAGGCGGAGAGATATGCGTCATCCATCCCGACAATTACAAAACCGCTGCCGAAAACGCAGAGATGTATTTTGAGCTGCTTCCTGTTGCAAAGCAATACGGCGTAAAAATAGCTGCCGAGAATATGTGGTCGTGGAGCAACGTGACAAAAAGCGCCTCTGCTGCCGCCTGCTCGGATCCAACGAGCTTTTTGGAGCATCTTGAGCAGGTGAACGACCCGTTTTTTGTTGCCTGCCTTGATATCGGCCATGCAGAGCTTTTTGGTCTTGATACGGATGCCTGCAGTATGATCGAATCGCTGGGAGCATATCTTCAGGCCCTTCATATCCACGACAATGACAAAAAAGGCGATCTTCACCTTGCGCCTTTTTCGGGGAGGCTTGACCTGCCCTCCATTGCCTGCGCTTTGAGAAAAAACGGTTATAGCGGATACCTGACACTTGAGTCCTGCTCCCACCTGAACGGCTTTGATGCCGACACGGTTCACATAGGACTTGGGGAGCTGTATTACCGTGCAAAGCGGTTTGAAGAGTTGGTTGTGGGATAATTTGGTTTTTTTGAAAAAGCTATTGACACATAAAAATATTCGTGCTACATTAAGTGTGCTACTGCAAATAGCACACTTTTGTTATTTTTGAGGTAAAAGAGATGTTTGTGATTGACAACAATAGCAAGATGCCTGTTTTTGAACAAATAAAAACACAGATGCTTGCGTTGATATCCGCAAAAGTGCTGAAAGCGGGGGACAAGCTTCCGTCCATCCGTTCCGTTGCCGCATCCACTCATCTCAATATCAATACCATCAAAAAGGTGTTTGGGGAGCTGGAGCGTGACGGGGTGATCGTCACCGTGGTGGGAAGCGGCAGTTATGTTGCGGATACGGCACTTCGAAACCCAAATATTCTCAAAAAAGCGGAAAACGAGCTGACCGAAGCGCTGCGGACAGCCAGATCCGCCGGAATGACAAAAGATGAGGTTTTTGAAGCGGTAACAAAAATTTTTGAGGAGGAAATAAAGTGATATATGCGGAAAATATCTGCAAGAGCTTTGACGGTCAACAGGTTTTGACAGATGTTTCCTTTTCTGTCAATGATTGCTCCATATACGGACTTGTGGGGTACAACGGGGCGGGCAAGACCACTCTGCTCAATATTATTTCCGGGCTTTACAAAGCAAACAGCGGCAGGGTTTTTTTGGACTGTAAAGGAAAAAAACAACAGCCGTTTGACAACCCGGACATAAAGCGAGATTTGTTTTACGTCACTGATGAGCCGTATTATTTTTCTCATGCAAGCATGATGTCCATGAGAGATTATTACAGCGGTTTTTATCCCCGCTGGAGTGACAAAGGGTTCAAAAGGCTGGCAGAAGTTTTTGGGCTGGACGTGAACAAGCGGATATCGGATTTTTCAAAAGGCATGAAGCGTCAGGCTGCAATGGCGATGGCATTGGCATCCAGACCTGCCTATCTGTTTTTAGATGAGAGCTTTGATGGACTGGATCCCAATATACGGACTGTTGTATGCAATCTGCTCACGGAGTTTATTGCAGAGACCGAGGGAAGTGTCATTGCCGCATCTCACAATCTGTATGAGCTTGAGCACATATGCGACACAGTGGGAATTTTAAACGGAAACACCATGATCTACTCTGACGATATCGATACTATCCGTCAAAAGGCACGCAAATTTCGTGTTGCGGTCAATGGCAAGATTGATGAAGAAATATTAAAGCATATAACTGCAAAATTTTTCAAAAAAGAAGGCAACATATGCACTTTTCAAAGCAGTGATAATGACGAAAAGGTGAAACAAGCTTTTTCACATTACGGCGAAATATTGATTTTTGAAAGTGTGGGAATGGGACTCAACGAGATTTTTGTATACGAAACGGAGGAAAAAGAGAATGAGATCCAAGGCATATTCACAAAATAATCCGTTGCGGCATCTTGTTTTTCATACCGCAAAAAGGTATTTTTGGCTTCCGATTGCGGTATTTGGCATCTCCTTAATTGCATTTGCGGGAAGCGAGATTTTGAGCAGCGGCACACGGCTTGGATATATACAGAGACTCTCAAACATCAATTATTATTTCAAAAACGAGCATCTCTGGAGATATTTTCCGTTTTTATTGCTGCTGATCTCCGTTTTTTGCGGAAAAACCATGTTTTCTTTTTTGTTCAGCAAAAAAGAATCCGCAATGTATCTTTTGACAGGTGTATCGAGACGGGCATTGTTTTGCGTGAGGTATACTTTTGGCCTTGTCTCTGCGCTTGTACCGTCTCTGATATCATTTTTTGTTTTGCTTCTGATGGGGTATTCCAACGTGGGACAGCCGCTGTCGTTTTCAAAAAACACATGGCTGATGCTTGCATCGCTTGCTTTGCTGATACTGTGTTTTTATACGGTGAGTGTTGTTGCCTCAGTTGTTTGCGGCAGAAAACTTGAGTTTTTTGCAGTGTGCTTGGTGTTTTTCTTTGGACCTTTAGGCGTGCTGTTGTTTGGGGCAGCGGTGCTGAGCCGTTTTCTTCACGGATTTGAATACAGCATCGTGTCTGACAAGATGCATTCTGCGGGGATTTTGGATGTTTTGAATGATTATTCCGCGCTTTGCCCCGTGATTGGGTACGCAAACGCTTTTTCCGAGTATGCATCGAGCGGGTTTTCAAATTCCGAACTGCCGCTCCTTGATCAAAGCTATCTGATATCCGGTCTTGCGTGGATGGCGGCTGTATCGCTGGTTCTTGTTGCGGCAGCCGGGTTTTTGTTCAAAAACAGAAAGGCGGAATTTTGCGGAAAGAGCAATAAATTTCCTGCTGTCACCGCCTTTTGCGGATGTGTGATTGCGTTGGGCATAACGGCAGTCATTCTTTCGTGGACAGCCAAGCTTTTTGTTCTCTACGCAGTAGTTTCTGTCACTCTGATATTCCTGTTGGTCTATTTTATATTTGACGGAAGTATCAGACGTATGGCAAAAGGGCTCAAAACGGCACTGCCTCTGGTTGCGACAGTACTGATTTTTGTGTTTTTTGTGAAAGCGGACCT
Organism: Eubacteriales bacterium; assembly: GCA_045536535.1. Lineage (GTDB taxonomy): Bacteria > Bacillota > Clostridia > Oscillospirales > CAG-382 > Coliplasma. Next base: position 3,589 of record JAZSNS010000013.1, read on the forward strand.
GTTTGGGTATTCCTCACGGGTACCCGATGTTGACGAAATTCTGTCGGTCACCGTGCAGTACAAAGGTGATTACCGCGGAAGCGGATCCATGTCACAGTCTATGGCGCACGGCTTTTATTCAACACATGTTGATGAAGAGCATTGGCCTGCCCTTACGTCAAGAGAGGATATTCAAAATGCGATTGATATACACAAGCTCATAATAGAGGACGGATCACTGATAAAGGATGACGGTTATCGCTCAAATTACGGCGATACTGCGGTAAATGTATATTACACGCTGACGTATAAGCTTTGTGACGGCAGCGAACTTTCCCGAAGCTATCCTGTGATGAAGCTCAGTACGCTGTATGCTACCCTTTCCGTAGACCGGACGGAAGCATTTTCTCAAATGAGATATGACAGAATGAAAAATCTGTTTTACCATCATCATTACGAAGATGAGGAAAAACGAAAAGAATTTGTTTCGATTTTTGATTTTTATTGTACCGATAACATGGGGGCAGAAAAGATGTTTTTGATTTTGACCGATGAAGAAAAAGCACAACTCACCCTTGCTATTGCGGCTGACAAGAAAAATGCAACCACTGAGATGAGATATCATCCGCAGGAGGAGTGTCTGGGGATACTATGGCCTGTGGAAAACCGGAACAACAGCTTTGGTACCGATGAGAACATATTTAATATCACCAACAACCGAATTTATATTTATTCCACGGATACCAATACGCTTTCTTGGTTGGAAACCAAAGGGCTGAGAGATGTGTTTGAATCCAAGTACACCGTAACGTCCGTTACGGTTTATACGGCAGATCATTACAAAAACGCTTATTGGAAAAATCGTGCCATTGACAGATATTTTGAGTCGATACAGTTGGATCAGGCGTTTTTAAACGGCGCATATTCATCCCAAGAGACTGTCACAGATCCCGCAAGAATTGATGAGATATTGCAAAAAGCAAGATCTTCATACTTTACGGACACGGGAAACAGGTATGCGCTCATCACTTTGAAAAAAGAAAACGGGATAGAGATGACCGTGACAAAATTTTTGGCAGACTAAATATCTTGTAGCAACAAATACCAAAGCAAAAAACCGCAGGAAACACCTGCGGTTTTTATCTTCTGCCCCTCCAAATATAAAAACAAAAGACACCAAAAAGGTGTCTTTGTTTTTATGCGAAAGAGCGACCAAACGGTGTATAAGTAGGGGTAAAAACGGTCAAAAGCAGTGTAACAAATTGCAGCATATTTTCACTATAATTTCTTAATTAGGATATGTCCATTATCTTCACAAACAAAGGTAGCATCAAAATTATGTTGATTATTCCATCCTCTGATTTTAAATGTGTCAACGATCGATAAAAGTCTTGTTAAACCATAATACCCTGTAAATTGTTCTAATTTTTCATAAGACAAATCGAGTAATTCTTTTGAATCGATCTCCGAACCAAAACAGTTCTGCCCGTTTTTAAAAAATTCTATTGCAAATTTGCTGCCTGCAATTATTTGGTTGATCCATTCAATAACATCTTCTTGATCCATTAAATGGCAATGCTGAAAAGAGAAACAAACGCAGAAAGGCGTAAAATCATCGTCATCGTAATAATAGACGGTTACATTTTCTTCGTAAAAAGGATTGACGAGGATGGCTTGAGTGAAATCCCCCGAAAATTGTATATCATATTCTGAAAATGCACTTTTAAGGAATATGAGTTTATTGTCTGTCATCCAAATCACCTCTTTGAATACATTATATCACAGATTTCAATGATTTTCAATGAAATCGCGCAAAGCGCGATGAAATCCGAGCAATACTCGGATGAAATCTGCAAACGCAGATGAAATCAAATCCACCCACCCGCCGTCGAGGCGGATTTCATCCCCGCAGGGGATTTCATCATCGGAGATGATTTCACCCATCCGAAAGGGTGGATTTAGTTGAAAAGAAACACCATTTGTCCGGTAGACAAATGGTGTTTCTTTTATGGTGCGGCTGATGGGACTTGAACCCATACGGTTGCCCACACGCCCCTCAAACGTGCGCGTCTGCCAGTTCCGCCACAGCTGCATATTCGGTTTTGCGTTTCGGGATCAAGAGGGTGTCGCCCGACGCGCAAAGATTATTATACACGAATATTTTAGTTTGTCAAGCCTTTTTTTGCAAAAATCAAAAAAATGCAAAATGCGTTCGAAAATAAATAAAAAACGGTTGAAAATGAACTTTCAATCCGTTTTTTGTTTTAAATATTATCGTATTCCGCGATATGCTCAAAGTCCTCATCGGGGAGCGGACGGGGAACGGGCGCAAGTTTAAGGAGATCGAGTTTGAATTTTTTGCAGACGTCGTTCTGTCTGACAGCGCCGTTTAATTTGCAAATGCAGATATCGCTTTCGCGGATAACCGTCGCATTTTCGCAGCAGGCGCAGATTTTCTCGATGTCGTCTTTTCTACGTTTCATAAACTATCTCCCTCGCTTTTTATCAATCATACTCTAAATTTGTCGATTTGTCAACCGCAAAAAACCGAAAGGAGGGTCATTACCGTGCAGGAAATGACTTTTCCCACAAGAAACGGGCGCATCGCAAGTCGACCTGCCGCAACGCTTCTCACTTGAAGCGCAACCGAAAGCCCTGTCAGTCCTATCGAAAAAGCCGTTATGGGAAGCGAAAAAGAATCGAGTTTTGATGCGGCGGCGCAACCCGATGAAAATTCAAGCACCGATTTTAAAATCGCGTCGACGGTCGGGTTAAAATGGAAAATCCCCGAAACCGCATTTCCGCAGACCATAAAAAACACTGCGCAGGCGCAAACGTTAATCATCGTCAGCGCACTGTCGGAAACCGCTTCGCGCAATCCGGTTTTTGCCCCTTTCCCGGGCAGAGCCGACGGCAATTTTTCGCGTCCGAACATCAAAAATCGCATCAGAACGGCTGTTGATACCGATGCGATAAGCTGGAACAACAAAAGTTTTAACCCGACACCGATATCACCGTAAAGTTCGCTTCCGACAAACCCCAAAACGAAAGAAACGCTTGCGTTGTTTGTGAATGAACATAAAAATTCGGCATGTTTTTTCGAGATGCGCCCCGTTTCATAGAGTGAAACGGCCGTTTTCGCACCCAACGGACAACCGCAAAGCGCACCGGTTATGAGCGTCACTGCTTCATAACCGATTTTTTTGGCGATTTTGTCTGTCAACGGCAGAGTTATTACGATTTTCGCAAGGATCATATATATAAAAAGCGAAGGCACGAGCGTCTTTGCACAGAATTCGAGCGCGGTTCTTGTCGGCTCGGCGGCGTTTTGGGGAAAAACAAGAAGATAAACAAAAAGAAATAACGCCGCCATGTCTGCGGCTGCATAAAAAATCCTGCGCGTTTTCATAAAATCACTCCCGAACGAGTATATTGAAGCGGTGACCGATTTTATGAAACTGTTTTCAGATTTGTTCAAAGAATTGACTCCCGTTTATGTTGAGATACGCGGCAGAGAAACCGTCCTTTTGGAAGGATATTGCCGTATCGAAACCTATTCCGAAACGAAAATCGTTCTCTCGTCCGAACGTCAGACTCTTTGTATCAAAGGCGGCAATCTTGAACTTTGCCATCTGAGTGCCGAACGAATTGCCGTGAAAGGAAGGATCGACGGAATTGATTTTATATAAACCTTTGCATTTTTTCTTCGGCGAATACGTTTTTGAAACCGAAATTTCGCATTTTTCGCGTTTGGCAACATTGCTTGCCGAAAAGCATCTTAATTTTTGGGGGATCGAATTTTTCGAGGATAAGGTTCGTTTTCATTCGTCGATCTTTGTGGCGGAAAAAATACGTGATGCCGCCAAAACAGCCGGTCTTCGCGCCGATATAATAAAACAAAGCGGTGTGCCGTTCGTTTTTTCGCGTTACCGCCGTCGCTGGGGTTTGATCGTCGGTTTGTTTCTCGGGCTTTTTTTGATGTTTTATTCTCAACTTTTCGTTTGGAAACTGACGGTCGAGGGGAATGTCGGCCTGACCGATGCCGAGGTCGAGCGCGCACTTTCCGAATGTGGAGTTGCCGTCGGGAGTTTTATTCCCGATATCGACGTTGCGCTCAAAGCAAACGAACTTCTCATGAAATGTGAGGATATTTCATCTGCGGCAATAGGTATAAAAGGAACTCATCTGACCCTTTCGGTGCTCGAACGCGCCCCGATACCCGAAATTGTCGATACGAACGGTTTTTTTAACGTTGTCGCAACACATGACGGAGTCATACTCGATATCGACGCCGCTGACGGTTCGCCCGAGGTGAAGGAGGGCGATGCGGTTTTCAAAGGCGAGTTGCTTATCAGTTGTTTCATCGAAGGGAGTAACGGGAGCCTTCATCCCACCCATGCCCGAGGAAATGTTTATGCCGCTGTCAGAGAACATATCGTTTGTGAAATTCCGCTTTCTCGCACAACGAAAAATTACACAGGCGCGACCGAAGTGAAAAGAACCTATAATATCCTCGGCAGAGAGTTTTTTTGGTTTTCTTCGCCCAAAACTTCGTTTGAATATTTCGATGCCGTTTCCTCGGAACGTTGGATCAAACTTTTCGGATTCATCGAAATTCCGATAAAAGAATTTAAGGTTGTATATATCGAGTATACACCCGAAACCGAACTGATAACCGCTTCGCTCGGCGAACTTTTTGCCCGCGAAGAACTTGCGGGTAGGCTTGCCGATTTCGAATGCGAGGTACTTTCCTGCGAAACCGCGTTTTCGGTGGATGAAAAAAACGGCAAATGCGTTTTAACCGCAGATGCCGTTATAAAACAAAATATCGGGAAAGAAGTACCTTTGGAAATATTAAGCTACAATATCTCCGAAAGGTTGCCCAATGCCTGGGAATAGATCAACATGCCGTCGAAAAATTCGCGTTTTGAGATATATTCATCGCGCTGGTGGGCGTTTCCTCGCTCGTCGCCGAGGAATTTACGTTCTTCAATGATTCCCGAACCGAAAGCGACCGTGTTGGGAAGCCAACGTGCATAAGTTCCGCCGCCCATTGTGTAAGGCTTGCACTCATAACCGAGCACGTCTTCGCATGCTTTCGTCAGCGCTTTTATCTTCGCGTCGTCGGCAGAAACGAAATAGCCCTCCGAACTCATGGTCGGAACGACCGTTCCGCCGAACGGTTTCACAGCGTTTTCGATTTTCGTGATAATTTCGTTCGGTTTGGTTTCCGGGAGGTGGCGAATGTTATATGACTGAACCGTTTTTTCTCGGTTGGCATTGATAACTCCGCCGACACATGTGAGATAACCGAAATCCGAGTTTTCGGCCGCGATTCCGAGCGTTTTGCCAAAAAATTCTTCGGTCGAGTTCTTTATAATACCCAATGCACCGTTTTCGGGAACGATTTCGTTTTCCGTCAGATAGGACAAGAGCAAATTTATCGCATTAACGCCCGATTCGGGCATTGCGGCGTGGGCAGGCTTGCCCTTTGCTTCGATCTTAAATCCGTCGTCGGCAACCGAAACCGTGACGTTTTCGGTGCTTTCGAGGATCTTATCTGTCGTGACGATCGCACAAGCCGCGCCGGGGACGGCGTTTGAAACAGTGCCGCCGCGAATCTCTTTCACGTTTTCGGGAAGACCGCCGAATTCGATATCAAGCGAAAGAATGCTCTTTTCGCCGATACAAACGGGAAATTCCGAATCGGGAGTGAACGAAAACATCGGCGGGTTGCAAACCGTGACAAAATATTCAAGGTCAGAACTTCCGACTTCTTCGTCGCTTCCGAGGATAAGTCTTACCGCAAAAGGCAGGTCGATGTTGTTTTCTTTGAAGAATCGCAGAGTGTAAAGACTTTGTATGAAAGGCCCTTTGTCATCGTGAGTGCCGCGACCGATGAGCAGATCGTCTTTGACAGTGAGCGCATAGGGCTCGAAAGACCAACCGTCGCCTGCGGGCACGACGTCAAGATGACAAACAATGCCGACTTCTTTTTCGCATTCTCCATAGATGATGCTCATGCAATGATAATCGTGGTTTTCAACCTTAAAACCGTATTTCCGTGCGAGTTCTTCGGCTTTATCGAGAGCTTGCGCACAAAATCTGCCATAGGGATAAATCCCCTCGGGAGCATCTGCAACCGAGGGAACAGAGATTATTTCAGAAAGATCTTTCAGCGCCTGCTCGCGAATATCTTCGCGGGCAAAATAAGCCTTTGCAACTTCGTTAATGTTCATAAAGATCACTCCGTTGAGGATTGTTTAAAAACGTTCGGGTTCTTCCGCAACAGGTTCTGCAACGACGGTTTCGTTGGAAACGCTACCGTTGCCGAGCCCTTCGCGCAACTTGTTAAGAGCATCGCCGAAACGTTTTTCGGTTTCGTACATCGAACGATTCATTTCGTTCTGACGCACACGGAATTCTTCCGCGGCGGCAGAAAGGATATCGCACCTGCGGCGGGTATCTTCGACAAGTCTTGCGGCTTCGTCTTCGGCTTGCAAACGGATAGCCTTTGCTTCGTTTTCGCCGTTCTGACGGGCGTAAGTAAGAAGGATCGTTGCTTCCTTTTCGGCGTTCTTGATTATTTCTGCGGCGCGTTTGTCTGCAATGACCATTTTTTCGCCGATCTCTGCACAGAGCGCATCATATTCAGCCTGCTTTGCGAGAAGTTCTTCTTTGTGTTCCAAAGCCGTCGTTTCGGCAAAAGCGCGCATTTCGGACAGTTCGCTTTTGATTCGTTCGTTTTCTGCTTCAAGCGCATGAATTTGGTCTTTCAAACCTTTTTCGTTAAGTTCGTAAGTATCGCTGAGACTGATGATAAATTCATCCACCTGCTGTTTGTTATAACCTTTGAATGCTTTTTTGAAATAGGCTTCTGCCAAAGTGTTCACCTGTCCTTTCAAAATAATACCTATTAAATATACCACAAAACACTTCTATTGTCAATATAACGCCTTATTTAAGTATGTAACACGGTTATTTTCAAAAAACGGAGGAGGATTTCAATTCTTTATGCATTGAAAGAGATCGTCTGGGGAATCCCGACGCTTTCGCTTTTGCTCGTTTCCGGAATATATTTCACCCGAAAAAGCGGATTTTATCGGTTCAAGGCATTGAAAACGACGATCTTGGATATTTTTAATTCTTTGAAGATAAAAAAGGGCGGAATTTCTCCGTTTGCGGCTGTGGCGACCGCTTTGGGCGGGACCGTTGGAGTCGGGAGTATCGTCGGAGTCGGCTATGCGCTTTCGGTCGGCGGCGCGGGAAGCATCTTCTGGATGTGGGTATGTTCGTTTTTCGGCATGGGTTTGAAATATGCCGAGGTAAAGATCGCGCTGGGCAAGCGCGAATCGGTTGAAGGAGTTCTTGTCGGGGGAGCGCCTTTTCGTTTGAGGGAACTCGGCTTTAAAAAGACCGCTTGGATTTTTTGCCTTTTCTGTGTTGCGGCTTCGTTCGGAACCGGCAATCTCACTCAGGTCGGTCCGATGGCGTCTTTCCTTTCGTCGGCGGGCGCGTCGGGCGTTTTGTGTGCCGCTGTTTGTTTTTCAGTGATCGCAGTCGCGGTTTTCGGCGGCAGAAAGCGGATCTCCGATATCAACGCTTTTCTTGTCCCGTCGGCATCTGTGCTTTATCTTGCCGCCTGTGCGGTGATTTTGTTGTTGAACCTTTCGCGGTTGCCGTCGTCGCTTTCGCTTATTTTCCGTGAGGCTTTCGGTTTTTCGTCGATCGCGGGCGGCTTTTCGGGAGCGATGTTATCACAGGTCCTGCGCGAAGGCTTTGCGCGAAGTCTTTTTTCCAACGAAGCCGGAATGGGGTCATCACCGCTTGCCCATGCGACCTCGGACATACAAGATCCGCGTGTTCAGGCGGAATGGGGCATTTTCGAAATTTTTTTCGATACCTTCGTCGTTTCCACCGTGACCGCACTCTGTTTGCTTTCCTGCGGGCTTTCAGATCCTGCGCGGATGTTCTCGGAGTCGTTCGGGACGGCGGGAAAATGGCTTTTCGGCGTTCTTGCTGCCGTTTTCGCTTTTGCCTCAGTGATAAGTTGGTGCTATTATGCCGAATGCTGTCTTGATTTTATGTTTCCCAAAAGTAAAGTTGCGAAATTGATATATCGTTTTGTTTTTGCATCTGCCTCTGTGTTCGGGATTTTCGTTTCGGGAGAATCTGTGTGGGTGACGGCAGATATATTGAACGCTTTGATGATGTTTCCGAATCTTTTTTTGCTGTTTAAATGCCGAAAAGAAATCGAAAGGATGGGATGATCTTGTGGTATCATGATAATTTGAACAAACTGTTTTCAAGCCTTGGTTCATCAAAAGAGGGGCTTGATTCCGAAACCGCCGAGAAACTGCTTGCGGAAAAGGGTAGGAATGAACTCGACGACAGAAAGAAAAAGAGTTTTTTAAAAAGGTATCTGTCCGCGCTTTGTGACCGAATGACCGTTGTTTTGCTTGTGGCGGCGGCGGTTTCGTTTGTCACGTCGGTTTTGTCGGGCGAAGGATTTGCCGATCCGATAATCATTCTTCTTATTGTGATTCTGAACGCTTTGATAGCCGTCATTCAGGAAAGCCGTGCGGAAAAAGCGCTCGAAGCATTAAAACGCATGACCTCGCCCGAAACGACCGCGATCCGAGACGGAAAACCGATCCGTATATCAAGCGCCGAACTCGTGCCGGGTGACATTTTTCTCCTTGAAAAAGGGGATATCGTTCCCTGCGATGCGCGCCTTATCGAGTCGAACGAACTTGTTTTGGACGAATCGGCACTCACGGGCGAGTCGGTTGGGGTTTTGAAAGACTTCAGATCGTTTCCCCGCGAGGGGTGTCCGATTTCCGAGGTCGGAAATTCGGTGTTCACCTCATCACACGTGATCTCCGGCAGAGGCAAAGCGGTTGCCGTGAAAACGGGCATGCAGACCTGTGTGGGTGAGATCGCCGGAATGATAAGCGGGGAAAGCGAAAAGACGCCGCTTCAAAAACGGCTCGAAAAATTGAGCGTTTTGCTCGGTAACGTCACCATTTTTATCTGTGTCGCCATTTTCGTTTTGTCGCTTTTAAAAGGCATGGAGATCGGCGAGATGTTCATGACTGCGGTTTCGCTTTCGGTGGCGGCGATACCCGAAGGCTTGCCTGCGATCGTGACGGTTGTGCTTTCGGCGGGTGTTCAGACCATGGCGCGCAGACGTGCCGTTGTGAAACGTCTTCCTGCCGTTGAAACGCTTGGCTGTGCTCAGATAATATGCTCGGATAAAACGGGAACACTGACCTGCAATAAAATGACGGTTTCAGCCGTTTACGGTGATGAATCCGATTTAAAAAATGCATTTGCTCTCTGCAATAACGATTCTTCCCCGACGGAACTTGCGTTGACCGATTATGCGGGCGATGCCGAAATTTTAAGAGAGCGTTTTCCGCGTGTTGCCGAAATTCCGTTCGATTCCGTCAAAAAATACATGCTCACCGTCAATAAAAACGGCGCGGGGTATACCGTTTATCTGAAAGGCGCGCCCGATGTTATCGCATCGTTCTGTATCGGTAATACACAGACCATCGAAGAACAAACCGCTAAAATGACGGCAAACGCTTTGCGTGTCATGTGTTTTGCAAAATATGAGACCGAGCAGATGCCCAAAAACCCGCTTTCGGGCAGATTTGAGTTCATCGGGCTTTGCGGCATTTCCGATCCTCCGCGGCCCGAGGCGATCAACGCGATCAAAACCGCCCGCCGAGCCGGAATAAGGACCATCATGATAACGGGCGACCATCCCGATACAGCGCGTGCGGTTGCAATTGAACTCGGTATGATCGGTGAAAACGATATGGTTTGTACCGAGCGCGAACTTTCGGAACTTAATGACCGCGAGTTCGGGCGTGTTGTTGAAAAATGCAGTGTGTTTGCCCGTGTAACGCCGAATTTCAAACTCAAAGTTGTTTCCGCGCTCAAAGCGAAAGGCTATGTCGTAGCAATGACGGGCGACGGTGTGAACGATGCTCCCGCATTGAAAAAAGCGGATATCGGTTGCGCAATGGGTATAAGCGGCACGGAGGTCGCAAAGGAATCGGCCGATATGATCCTGACCGACGATAACTTTTCAACCATCGTCGATGCGGTGAAAGAGGGAAGAGGGATCTACGGCAATATTCGCCGCGCCGTTCATTTTCTGCTGTCCTGCAATATAGGCGAACTTTTCACTGTGTTTTTTGCGATAATCGTTTCGCTTCCTTCTCCGCTTTCCGCAATTCAACTTTTGTGGGTGAACCTTACCACCGATTCGCTTCCTGCGATCGCGCTCGGACTTGAAAAGGCGACCGATGACGTTATGGATCGCGAACCGATAAAACCGACTTCTCCGCTTTTTTCGGGTTCACGCATCGCAAGGATAGTTTTTGAAGGAGTTCTCATCGGAACGCTTGCGATATCGGCGTTCGTGATCGGAAACAACCTGCGCGGATTTGTTGTCGGGAGAACGATGTGCTTTTTGGTTCTCGCCGTTTCACAACTTTTTCATTCTTTCAACCTCCGCAGCGAATCGAGCGTGTTTTCGCGCAAAGTAAAGAAAAATTCCTTCGTCTGGATATCCTTCTTTTTCTGCTTGGCATTGGAATGCGCGGTGGTACTTATTCCAAGCGCCGCAAACCTTTTGGGGGTTGCTTCACTTGTTTTGAACGAATGGATCATCGTCTTTTCGCTCTCTGTTTTGCCGCTTGTAATATGCGAAATTTACAAATCGTTCAAAAAATAATTCATTTTTATTCAAATCGGTACTATATCATCGCATAAGGATATGAAATATCAAAAGGAGTTAAACTCATGGACAAAAATATCGTTTTCATCAATGAGCCCATCAAACTTTCGGGAAATGAAATGATACGTATTCGCGGACGCCATACCGAGCAGGACGGATATCTTGCCTTCGATTGGACCAACAGCGGTATTGCGTTTGCCTTCACCGGCACCGGCTTTATCATTTCGCTCGGTGCATATACTGCGGATATTCCCGCTTACGTAAGAATTATCGTTGACGGCAAACGTCATCAAAGATTTGCGGTCGTGAACGGCTCGGAAAAGCTTATCGTTGAAGGTCTTGCCGATAAACGCCACCGCGTTGAGGTGCTCAAAGTCACCGAGGGCGAGGCGAAACTTCTGCTCGATACAATAACTCTTATCGGCAACGGTGCATCGCTCCGCAATCCTCCTTTTAACAGCCCTCGTAAAATCGAATTCATCGGTGATTCCATCACCTGCGGTTATGGCGTACTCGGCACGGTCAACGACCCCGATTATCAAACCTATCAGCAGGACGGCACTTATACTTATGCTTATCTCACCGCAGAAAAACTCGGCGCGGAAGCAAGATATCTTTGCGCTTCGGGTAAAGGCATAGTTTGCAACTGCGACGGCAACCGTGAAGATGTTACCGCCGGACAGTATTGCAGTTACGTTTCCCGTTTGGGCGGCGAATGTAACGACGGCTGGATTCCCGACGTTGTTGTTATGAACATCGGCACCAACGATTGCGGCGGTCCTGTTCCCGATGACGAGTTTGCAGAAGCCGCAAAAGCTCTTATCGCAAAGATCCGTTCGCGTTATAGCGATGCTCAGATCGTTTGGGTTTACGGTATGATGAGTCAGCTTTATGCAAAAACGCTTCGCAAGACGATCCGCGAAGTGCAAAAGACCGATGCAAAGGTTCATTTCGTTTTTGTTGATACCGTTTTTGAAAACGAGTCCGAGACCGGCGCAAACGGCCATCCCAATGTCCGTGCGAGCATGCGTGTTTCTTCGATTCTTTACAAAAAGATTCGCTCGATCACAGGTTGGCGCAACGCCGTTGTTGTCCCCGAAGAGTAATTTGCAGAAAACAAAGTGCCGTTTCAGATGCGGCACTTTTGTATTGACAAAAGGCTTTTGGTGAATTATAAATAATATGTGTAATTTCATTTGACGGAGAATTTTTCGATGGCGTCTGAAAAGTCCAAGAAAAAGAAAGAAATAAAACCTTTAAAGACATCGATCGCATTGATCGGAATTTGCGTCGCCTTTGTTGCGATGGCATTGTTTTTGATATATATCATCAATCCCCCCGCAAATACCGATAACTCCGATGCCGATTACAGCGGAACTCAAAGTTTCGGTGAGGAAAGCAAAAACGATCCTTCGCTCGAACTCGGTTCGGTCAAGGACCGCCTTTCCGAGGCAGAGGTTCTTGATATAGTTGTTTTCGGCAAATATGAACAGGACGGCGATTCCAAAAACGGCAAAGAGGGGATCGAATGGATCGTTCTGGAAAATAAAGACGGAAAACTTCTTCTCATCAGCCGAAATTGTCTTGACACGGCGAAATTTAATGACAGCCGTTCGGAGTGTTCCTGGCAAAACAGTTCATTGAGAAACTGGCTTAATTCCGATTTTGCTTCGGAAGCGTTTTCCGAATCCGAACTCGGGCTTGTTTCCGAAACGATTCACGAAGGAAGTGATCTTTCGGACAGGATCTTTGTTCCGTCAAAGTCTGAGGTTTTGAATTATTTAGGTTTTGATTCATGGCGCTCGACGGCGGCAACGGATCATGCATCGTCAAAGGGCGCTCGTGTTGAGAACGGTCGCTGTTGGTGGTGGCTCCGCGACGAGGGAAGCGTTGACAGCTCTGCGGCATACGTTCATTTTGACGGCTCGGTTCGCGAGAACGGCTTTGCGGTGGATTATGATCAGGTTGGAGTCAGACCGATGATATATGTTGACGTTACCGAAAACGCCTGAGAACGCAAAAATATTTTTTAATTTGTGGCTAAAAACCCTTGACAAGACGAATTTGCTTGTTTATAATGTAAAACAAGTGCAAAAGTGTTAAAGTGCACTTTTATCTGCATTTTTATCGGTGTCATTATTGTCGCCGGATTATTTTATAAAAATCAAGAGAGGAAATTACAATGAAGTATATCGCACCTGAATTTGAACTTGTCCTCATCGAAACCGACGACATTATTGCCAACTCCGATCCCAGCATCGCAGTTTCTTCTGGCGACAACAGTACCGAAGTTTCCGACAGCTGGTGGAGCTAATTCAATTTAAAACAAAAAAACGAGTCAGCGAAAGCCGGCTCGTTTTTGTTTTATTTATTTTTCTGCTTTTCGAGAATATCTGCTGCGCGCAGTGATATTTCCTCGGCGGTCTCAAAATCCACCGCTTCGGCAATCAGCCTGAACCGTCCCGATGCGCTTGCATAAACAGAAACGCGTCCGTCACCGAATTCGAATGCTGCCGAGCGGCCGTCGGTGCTGTTCTCTCTCAGACTTGAAATGACCGAAGTCATTCGGTCTCGGTCGGTAAAGACCGTGCGTGTCATTATCCAAAACGGAGGAAGTCTGTCAAAAAGTTCTGCCAAAGAAACACCTTTTTTCTCGGCGATGCCTGCAACGGTGAGCGCAAGAAGTGTGCCGTCGCGGGGCAATCGTTCGCTTTCGGCAAGGGTTCGTTCTTCCGATTCGCTGTCATTGTAAAATGCAACGTCGATAGAATGCCGTTTGAGAATCCGTTCGACCGCCGCAGGAGTTTCTCGCGGAAGCAAGATTCCGTTCCGTTTTCCTTCGATACAACATATCGTAATCAGTTGCCAGAAAGAGATTTCGCGTCCGTCGGGAAGTATCGCGCTTGCGCGTTCGCCGTCGTCAGAAAGTTTGAAGACTGCGCCGCTGTTGTCGATCACGATACCGAGTTCTTCGGCGGTTTCGCGCAAAACGCTGCTTTCTTTACCTTCCGCAACCCCGATTTTTTTCGGCAGAACAAGGCTCGATCTTAACCTCGTTATATAACGTTTGACAAGTGCGCCGTGCGGAAGAAGATAAACGCTACCCGAAACGTCCGAAACGTTTGCGGTCTTTGCCGAAAGGCTGATGAGTTGTTCCCGCGAAAACGGCATTCCTGTCGGAGAAAACAATCGGATCTCGGTGCGGTCGCCGTTTTTTGAGATAAATGCGGTACGGCTGCCGTATTCGTTCGCCGCAAATGATGCCATTGATGCGTTTCCGCCCGAAATCACCGTGCAACCGCTTCCTGCTTCGCAGACACCGCAGGCGAGTTCACAGGTTTGTGAAAGTGTCATTCCGTTTCCTTCTGCAAACGCGATGACCGTCCCGTTTTCGCCGAGCAATCTTCCGAGCCTCACGAAATAGCCTTCGTCGGATTCCGCGATTATCGCATCGTCATCAAGAATGAGGCTTTGCTTCGGTTTCGGGAAGGTATCCACGAAAGAATCTCCGATTACGGCCGCGCTGGTTTGGACGATGCTCCCTGGTGCAAGTGAGCAACCGTCACGGAGTTCCGAGCCGGGGCCGATAACGCAACCGGGAGGAATTATACAGTCGTTTCCTATCACCGCATTCTCGCCGACGATGCAACCGCGGATAACGCTGTTTCCTATCGTGCAGTTGTCAAACACAACGCTGTATTCAATGCGCGCCGATGGATGGATCGAAACGTGATTACCAATGCAGTTCTGTGCGCCCGAGACCCACATATTGCATCTGTGAAAATCGCCGAACGAGCCGATATCAAACCATTTTCCGAACGGTTCGATGCCTGCTATCGAAAAGCCTTTTCTGAGCATAAGCGGAAAAAGGTCGCGCGCAAAATCGAAAAAGGTGTTTTCGGGAATCAAATCCATTGCCTTTTTGCCGATGAAATAGATTCCCGTGTTGATCAGATCGGAAAGAGTGTCTCTTACCGACGGCTTTTCGCAAAAACCCGTTATCCTGCCGTTGTGAACGCAGACCGAGCCGTATTCGCCCGAATCGTTGGTTCTGCAAAGTATCATTGCGGCATCACAACCGCTTTTGAGAAATTCTTCTTTCGCTTTCTTGAAGTCGAAATCGCAAATTGCATCTCCCGATAGGATCAAAATACAATCTTCTGTGCGGTCTTTGAATTTGTTGACTGCGCCTGCGCTTCCCAACGGATTTGTTTCGCGGAAGTATTCGACAGTTCCGCTTTCGGGTTTGACGCTTTCGATTTTTTCGGGGAGATACATCGTTGTCACGGCGGTGTGGTTAAAGCCGTTTTTGCGCAAATGTTTCAGATTGCGCAAAAAGGCACTTTCGCCCGCAATCGGCAACATCGGTTTCGGAAGTGTGTCGGTCAGCGGTGCCAAACGCCGCCCGAAACCGCCTGCAAGGATGACCGAGTCGAAATTTGATTTCATATATAACACCCTTCGTTTAATTTTAAATTATTATCGGCAGTTTGAGTGAAAATATACCTTTTCGCGTTGACAAAACTGTTTGAAAAGGGTATTATATTGTTATTATGAAAGATAAATTTTTATTGTCGGTTGATATAAAAAAAATCCGCCCCGATGCGGACATAAAAAATGGTTGTGCCGTTGCTGTCGGGAGTTTTGACGGCGTTCATGTCGGACATCGCGCAATGATCAAAACGCTTGTTGACGAATCAAAACGTCTCGGCGTTCCTTCGGCGGTGTTTACGTTCGATTCGGACGACAACCCGAAGTTCGGCGCGAAACTTCTCGCTCTCCCCGAAAAAAAGAAAGAACTTCTTTTTTCATTGGGGGTTGATATCGTTTTATCGGCACCGTTCAGTACCGTGAAATTGATGACCGCTTCCGATTTTGCCGAAAACATTCTTTTCGGCATGCTTGGCGCAAAAAGTATCGTTTGCGGTTATGATTTTCGTTTCGGCAACGACCGCAAGGGTGACGTTGAACTTATAAAACGAATTCTTTCTCCGAAGGGCGTTGAAGTTATAACCCAATCTGCGGTCTGTGATGAGGGAACTCCGGTGAGTTCAACGTGTGTGCGCTCGCTCATATCAAACGGCGGAGTTGCAAGGGCAAACAAACTGCTTCAACGGAAGTATTCTTTTTCGGGAACTGTTGTAAGCGGAGCAAAACTCGGGCGGGAGCTCGGGTTTCCGACGATAAATCAGAAAATACCCGAATCTCTCGTTATGCCGAAATTCGGTGTTTATGCCGTTGAATGTTTGCTCGGCGGAGAGCGTTATTCGGGCGTTGCCAATGTCGGCGTCAAACCCACCTGCGGCGACGGGTGTCAACCGATCTGCGAAACTTTTTTGTTTGATTATTCGGGCGATTGCTACGGCAGCGAAGCCGAAACCTTTTTCGTAGAATTCATAAGGGAAGAAAAAAAGTTTTCTTCGCTTTCCGAGTTGCGTTCGCAGGTCGAACGCGACAAACTTACCGCCAAAGAGGTATTATCAAAAGGAGAGTATGATCTCAAATGAAAACAACGCGCATCATTTCTTTAATGCTTGCGGTTTTGATAGCTTTTTCGTGTTGTTGCATCTCTGTCTGCGCTGACGGTGAAACGAGTTCGTCTTATACCGATAACCCGGGCATAACCTCAGGCAATGCGGTCATCGCCTATTGCCTTGATGAAGAACAGTTTCTTTACACAGCGCGCGCCGATGAACGCGTTGCTCCCGTCGTTGCGACGAAACTCGTTGCATGTATGGTGGTCATGGACATCATCAAGGAAAACGGATTGACTACCAACGATTCGGTGACCGTGACTCAGGCCGCGATAGACAACGCAGGCAATATTTACGACCCGCGTGTTCCGATTATGAATCTGAAAGCAAGCAGCGTTTATTCCGCGAAGGATTTGCTTTCGGCGGCTCTCGTTGCCAACGCGAACGATGCTATCACTTCGCTCGTCTGCCATTATTCCGAAACTTATCTTGACGGCGGGTTGACCGAGTTCGTGGAACGCATGAACAAAAAGGTTTCGGATCTGGGACTTAAAAACACAAACTTCACCAACCCGACAGGAATCAACTCCCCCGAACAGTATTCGACTCCTCGCGAGGTCGCTCTCATTGCGGCGGCGTTTTATAAATACAACGAACTTGTTACCTTTTCAAACGTAAGCACGTTTCTTTTCAACGGAAAGCAAACCGTAAGGAGCAAGAATTATCTTAAAAACGATTATGTTATCTCGGGCTTCCTTAATAAAAACGCGATAGGGCTCATCGCGGGCGAACTTAACACTTTCGGCAATTATTGCCTGATTACCGCCTCTCAGAAAGAGGGCAAAACGTTCATCTATGTCGTGATGTGCGCAAAGGGAATGAAGGTTGAGCGTATCGACGAGGAAACTCATATTTCCTTCGGCGAGGGGAATGCTTATGACGATATGAATCTTCTCATTTCGTGGACTCAACGCTCCTTTAAATTGCTCGAAGTCGCAACGACCGAGACGATTGTCGGAGAACTTCGCGTTAACCTCGGGGAAAAGGGATATGTCATTGTCGTTCCTGCCGAAAAGATCGAAAAACTTGTCCCCGAAGTTGAAAACGGCGATCTTCAAAGTGTCGTTAACTATGATCCCGACGTCGTTTATAAAAAAGAATTCAACGGCAAAGAATTGTATACAGTGAACGCCCCCGTAACGGCAGGTCAGCGTGTCGGTACGGTCACCTATACTTATAACGGCGTTGAACTTGCAACGGTTGATGTTGTCGCGAAAGAGGGTATCGCTTCCGATGCGCTCAAATCCTCATACGACAGCATGAAACGGATCATAAAATGGCTTATGATAGGTATCGTGGTCGTCGTGGGTGTTGCGATCGCTTACGGAATTTTCGTTGTCGTGATGTCTATCATACGCAACACGGGTGCCAAAAAAGCGGCGAAACGGAAATCGGGCGTCTTGAACGCTCCTCAAAAACCTGTTTCAAAGCAAAAGAAAAGCAAGAAAAAGCCGTCAAAGAAGCATGATGTAAAGACCGACACCCGTGATTTCGGCTAATTATGAACAAATTATTAAATTTTATTTTGAGTATTGCAATTATTAAATCAATGTGATAATATTTAGTTTAGTTGCCGAAATGTGTTGTTTTCGGCGCAGATAACTGAAAGGAACTTGCAAACATGGCAGAAATCACTGTTTTTGAATACATCCTCGGCGGCATTCTTGCCGTTCTCGCTGTCGGTCTTATCGTTCTCATCGGCATGCAGAAGAGCAAACGCCGCGGTCTTGGCAACTCTATCGCAGGTCAGGGTGCTTCCGAAACCTACATCAACAAGAACAAACTCGGAAACAAAGATAAACTCTTACAGAGATCGACTCTTATCACCGCGATCGTTTTCGTTGTTCTTGTCGTTGCGCTTTATGTTGTCGGAACCATCGAACCCAAAGATGAAACGTCGGGTGACACATCTTCGATCGTTTCAACCGAAACATCCGGTTCAAAATAATAAAACCCAAAAAACGAAAGCCGAAGCAATGCTTCGGCTTTTTTGTTGACAAACGATTTTCGATGGTATATTATTTGTTTATAAAGTAATGAACGGAAAAATTTATGAAAACAAAGCATAAAGAACTTATTAAAGAAATGTTGCGCTATGCCGTCGCGGGCGGCAGCGCTTTTGTGTTTGATTATCTGACGCTTTGGGCATTCAATGAAAAAATTCTGCCTGATATGGGCAAAAACGTGTTGTTGGGCGTTGACGTCGATTGGCGTCTTGCATTGGCGACGACTTTCGGTTTTGTCGTGGGTATTATCGTTAATTATCTCGTTTCGATTTGGTTCGTTTTCACTGCGGAAAATCAAAAGGGGCGCGGAAGAAACGTCAAAGCGTTCCTGATTTTCACGGCCGTCGGAATCGTCGGATATTTCATGACTGTCGGCGGAGTTCAACTTGGTTGTTGGATGTTTGACTGCTATGAAGGCATCGGTTCGCTGCTTGTGCGCGGTGCCGTTGCGGGTGTCGTTATGATATGGAATTATCTCGGACGAAAGATCTTGGTTTATAAAGGGGAATGATAATGGATAAAAACATAATTATCATCGGCGCAGGCCCTGCGGGCTTGACGGCGGCATATAAACTCCTTTCCGAAACCGATTATAAACCCATAATTCTCGAAGAAAGCGAATTTATCGGCGGCATTTCGCGCACAGCGACTCATAACGGCAACCGTATGGATATCGGCGGACACCGCTTCTTCTCAAAAGATGACGATGTTATGGAATTTTGGAAAGAACTCATGCCGATTCAGGGCGCGCCCTCGAAGGATGATGCGTTGCTCGGCAGAGAAAAGCCGCTCGAACCTAACGGCCCCGATCCCGAAAAGGAAGACCGCGTTATGCTTGTCCGCGAACGCGTTTCGCGCATTTATTTTTTAAAAAAGTTTTTTGATTATCCCGTTTCGTTAAGCGGAGCGACGATCAAAAACATGGGATTCAAGAACACGCTGCGCGTCGGCTTCGGATATATGAAGTCTGTTTTCTTCAAAAAACCTGAGGACTCGCTCGAAAATTTTTATATCAATCGCTTCGGCAGACCTCTTTACGAAATGTTTTTCGAGGATTATACAACGAAACTCTGGGGAATCAGCCCGAAAGAAATCTCCGCCGATTGGGGCGCACAGCGCGTTAAAGGTCTTTCGCTTTCAAAAGCGTTGATTTCGATTTTGAAAAAACCGTTCGTCAAGAAGAATGTTGATCAAAAGAACGTTGAAACCTCTCTCATTGAACAGTTCATTTACCCCAAAAAAGGCCCGGGCCAGCTTTGGGAAACTCTTGCGGGTGAGATCGAACGTCTCGGCGGAAGGATCGAACTTAACACCCGCGTTTGCGATATCAATACCGAAAACGGAAAAATAAAATCGGTCACTGCCGAAAAAGACGGCGAAAATGTTGAGTTTGTCGGTGATTATTATATTTCTTCGATGCCCGTAAAAGACCTTGTCGAGGGCATGAAAGGCGACACCGTCCCCGAAGAGGTTTATCGCGTTGCGACGAATCTGCCTTACCGCGATTTTATCACTGTCGGTGTGCTTGCGGACAAGCTCAAAATCAAGAACCAAACCGACAAAAAGACGGTTTCGGATATCGTTCCCGATTGCTGGATTTACATTCAGGAACGCGACGTTAAAATGGGCAGATTGCAGATTTTCAACAACTGGTCGCCTTATATGGTCGAGGATATGGAAAACACCGTTTGGATCGGTCTTGAATATTTCTGCAACGAAGGCGACGAGATGTGGAAAATGACGGATTCCGATTTTATCGAACTTGCGGTCGACGAACTTGCGCACATCGGTATTATAGATAAAGAGGACGTCAGAGACACGATCCGTATCAAGGTCAAAAAGGCATATCCCGCTTATTTCGGCGTTTATAAGGATTTCGATAAAGTCAGAAATTATCTCGATTCGTTCGGAAACCTTTATTGTATCGGCAGAAACGGACAGCACCGTTATAATAACATGGATCATTCGATGTTAACCGCTTTCGCAACCGTGAATTCCATCAAAAACGGCGGAACCGAAAGGGAATCGGTCTGGAACGTCAACACCGAAAAGAGCTATCACGAAAAGAAATGATTTTACTGATCGTTGTTTTGCAAAACACAAGCGGTTAATATGCGGTAAAAATTTCAAAAGTTGTAAATATATGATTAAAAATATATTGCTTTGTTGATAAAAAAACTGTATAATCCTAAATTGTAAAATGATGATACCCGAAAGGAAAATAAAATGGAACTTTTATCGCTGTTTGAAAATTTCCTGGATCTGGATTGGAGAATGGTCGTCATGTGGATCATCGGCGGCGCTCTTATCTATCTTGCCATCAAACGAGATATGGAACCTACGCTTTTGTTGCCGATGGGCTTTGGAGCGATTCTTGTCAATCTCCCGTTTTCCGGCGCGATCAATATTTTCGAAAACGGCGAACTGATACATGAAGGCCCGCTTTCAACGCTTTATAATGCGGGTATTGCGAACGAACTTTTTCCGTTGATACTCTTTATCGGTATCGGCGCGATGATCGACTTTGGCCCGCTTTTGTCCAACCCGAAACTTATGCTTTTCGGCGCGGCGGCGCAGTTCGGTATTTTCTTCACTCTTTGCATGGCATCTATTTTCTTCGCGGATAAAGATGCGGCATCTATCGCGATCATCGGCGCGGCTGACGGCCCCACTTCGATCGTCGTTGCTCAGAAACTCAAATCCGAATATGTCGGACCGATCATGGTTGCCGCTTATTCTTACATGGCTCTCGTTCCGATCATTCAACCTCCCGTTATCAAACTTCTCACCACCAAGAAAGAACGTATGATAAGAATGCCTTACGTTCAGAGAGAGGTTTCGAAGACCACCAAAATACTTTTTCCGATCATTCTCACCGTTCTCGCAGGTCTTATTGCGCCCGATTCGGTCGCTCTCATCGGATTTTTGATGTTCGGTAACCTCATTCGCGAATGCGGTGTTCTTGATTCGCTTTCCGAAACCGCTCAGAAGGTGCTTGCTAACCTTATCACCATTTTCCTAGGTATCACCATTGCTTCTCAGATGCAATATGAGCAGTTCCTCAAAGTTGAGACGCTTCTCATTCTCGGTCTCGGCCTTGTCGCGTTCATCTTTGATACCGCAGGCGGTGTTCTCTTTGCGAAATTCCTGAACCTGTTCCTCAAAAAAGACAAAAAACTCAACCCCATGATCGGCGCGGCGGGGATTTCCGCGTTCCCGATGGCGGGCAGAGTTGTTCATAAGATCGCACTTAAAGAAGATCCTCAGAACTTCCTGCTCATGCAGGCGACCGGCGTTAACGTCTCGGGACAGATCGCTTCGGTTATCGCGGGCGGTATGATTCTTAATTTCTTCGGTAAATAAAAGAGGAGGAATCGAAATGAAAAAATTAATCGCTGTTTTTCTCGCGCTTCTCTTCGTTTTCTCTTTGACCTCCGTGGCTGTTTCCGCCGAAACTGCGGATACGTCCGGAAGCGACGAACCTGTCGGATTTATGGGCAACCTTAAATATATGGGTTTGGGCATGTTCGGTATCTTTCTTGTTATCGGAGTTGTTATTGTTATTACGTATCTGCTCAATGCGATAACAAGTAAAAAAACAAAATAATATCAAATAGCCATAAGCTGCCGCGAAAAAACGCGACAGCCTTTTGGTTTTGAAGGAGATATTGATGAGATATATCAAAAGAAGCAGCGGCGTGCTTATGAGCGTTTCGTCGCTGCCGTCGAAATATGGCGTCGGCACTTTCGGCAAAAAAGCCGTTGCCTTTGCAAAAAAGATCGCCGACATGGGTTTTACCTATTGGCAGGTGCTTCCCTTTACTCCGCTTGATTATGCAAATTCGCCTTACGGATCGGACAGCGCTTTTGCGGGAAACGAACTTTATATCGACCCCGAAACAATGGTGGGCGACGGTTTGATAACCGTTGCCGAAGCGAGAAAAGCCGAATATAACGGAAGCGTTTATGTTGCCGATTACGAATTTTCAAAAGCAGCGCATGAAAAACTCATAAAACTTGCATTTTCACGGCTTGACGATGAAAGAAAAGCTGTGATTGATCGCTTTATCGAAAAAAGCGGGCTTTTCAACCATTGCCTTTATCGCGCACTCAAAGCCGAAAACGGCGGGGTTCCGTTTTGGGAATGGAAACGCGGTTCTGCCTATCGCGAGGCGTTGGCATTTGCCGACGAGTTGAAGGAAGAGATCCGTTATCACGGTTTTGTCCAGTTCCTTTTTGATTCTCAATGGAAAAGAACCAAAGCATCGATAAATGCGCTCGGCATTAAAATCATCGGTGACATGCCGATTTACGTGTCGCGCGACAGTGCTGACGTTTGGGCAAATCCCGAACTTTTTGATATCGACCCCGAAACCTATCAACCTGCTCTTGTTGCAGGTGTTCCGCCCGATTATTTTTCGGAGGACGGACAACTTTGGGGGAACCCTCTTTATAACTGGAATTACCATGAATCTCAGGGTTATTCATGGTGGATCGCACGTATAAAACGTTCGTTTGAACTTTACGATATGCTCCGTATCGACCATTTCCGCGCCTTCGCATCCTATTGGGCGGTTGACGGAACCGCCAAAACCGCAAAAGAGGGCGAATGGAAAAAAGGCCCCGGAATGCAACTTTTCAATGCTGTCAAGGCGGCTCTCGGTGACGTTCCCATTATCGCCGAGGACTTGGGCGCATATGGCGAAGACGTTATCGATCTGCTTGACAAAAGCGGTTTTCCGGGAATGAGGATCATTCAATTCGGCTTTGACCCTTGCGGAGATTCGACTCATCTTCCTCACAATTATCCCGAAAATTGCATAACCTACGTCGGTACACATGATAACAACACTCTTCTCGGCTGGCTTTGGGAAGCGAGCGAGGAAGAAAGAGCGTTTGCTCTTGATTATTGCGGGTTCGATCATGGCGATTGGGGTAAAGGCGGATATCACGCGCCTGCCTGCCGCAAGATCATCGAATGCGTCTGGCGTTCGGTTTCGGCTCTTGCGATAATCTCTTTTCAGGATCTTTGCGGATTCGGAAGCGACGCACGAATGAATGTTCCGGGCGACGACAGCGGCAAATGGCGTTTCCGCACCACCGAGGAAACGATCGACGATATAGATACGGAATATTTCAAAAAGATAAATTGCATTTTCCGCAGAAAATAATTGTCGTTATTTTTCGAAAACGCTTGAAATGTGAAGATGTAATTGTTATAATTTTTATGACATAAAAATGAATTCAGAGGTCTCTTATGAAAAAGTATAAAGCGGCCATAATCGGTTGCGGAAACATTTTCCCGATGCATGCGGTCAGCATCACAAGATGCCCCAACGCTGAACTCGTTGCGGTTTGCGACATTAAAAAGGACAGGGCCGATGCCAAGGCTGAGGAATTCGGCGTCAAGGCTTATTATGACTATATCGAGATGCTCGACAAAGAAGAGATCGATGTTGTACATATCTGCCTCCCTCACTATCTTCATCCGATCGTTTCGATCGAATGCAGCAAGCGCAAAAAGCACGTTCTTACCGAAAAACCCATGTCTATCGAACTTGCCGATGCAAGAGCGATGATTGATGTCGCGAAGGAAAACGGCGTTGTTCTCGGATGTATTTTCCAAAACCGTTATAACGCGGGCACGGTCCTCACGAAAGAACTCCTTGCGGACGGAACTTTGGGCGAGATCAAATCTGCCAAATGCTATGTCACCTGGAACCGCTCCGATGAATATTACGGCGGCAGCGATTGGAAGGGAACTTGGGATAAAGAAGGCGGCGGTGTTATCATTGACCAAGCGATCCATACGCTTGATATGATGCGCTATATCATCAACCGCCCGATCGAATCCATTGATGCAACCATCGCAAACAGAGGTCACGCGAAGATCGACGTTGAAGATACCGCAGAAGGCGTTATCCGTTTTGACAACGGCATGCTCGCGAACTTCCATGCTATCAATTATTACACGTACGATGCCGATGTATTTATCGAATTCCATTGCGAGAACGGCGTAGCAACACTTGTTGCCGACAGAGCGGACATCAAACTTAATGACGGCAGAGAATTCCATGCTGTTCAGCCTGACGAGGATTTCGGTTACGGCAACGTCAAGTCCTATTGGGGCGTTAACCATTGGAAACAGATCGACAATTTCTATGAATGCCTTGACAGCGGTGAAGAAATGTTCATTCCCGTTGAAAGCGCTTATGAAACAATGGAAATGGTTTGCGCTATTTACAAGAGCGGCAAAACCCGCGAAAGAATTTATATCAATAAATAAAACAAAAAAGGGGGGCTTCTGCCTCCCTTGTTTTAAAACGGGTGTTTTTAAAATGTTGGATATATTAGAAACCGAAAAAAGCTTTATTTTAAAGCACATAAAAGAGGGCGACACGGTTGCCGATTTTACGATGGGCAACGGTTATGACACTTTGTTTCTTTCAAAAACCGTCGGCGAATCGGGCCATGTTTTTGCGTTTGATATTCAACCGAGCGCTCTTGTCAGCACCGAAAAGCGGTTAAAGGAAAATAATGCGCCCGAAAACTATACTCTTATCTGCGACTCGCATCACAATGCCGAAAAATATATCGATTGCAAAATAAAAGCAGGCATGTTCAATCTCGGCTATCTGCCCGGCGGCGATAAAAGCATAACCACAAAACGCGAAACAACGCTTGCGGCAATAGAAACCGCCATAAAGCTTTTGGATGTCGACAGTATTCTGCTTATCGCCGTCTATCCCGGTCATGAGGAGGGCGAAATCGAGGGCGAACTTATAAACGAAATGCTTTCAAAACCTGACAGACGTCAGTATTGCTGTGCAAAGTTCCGCATAATCAATTCACCCACAAGCTCTTATTTTTATATTATTGAAAGCAAATGAGGTAGGTTATGCTTCTTTACGTCATACGTCACGCCGAACCGATTTATGATCCCGACAGCCTTACCGAAAAGGGAAAACTCCAAGCGAAAGCACTTGCGAAGCGGCTTTCGATAAACGGTCTTGACAGAATATATTCTTCTCCTATGAATCGCGCATTGCAAACGGCACAGCCGATATGCGAGATGATGGGATTAGAACCCGAAATACTGCCTTGGGCAAGCGAAGCCGACGCAAGCAGGGATTTTGGTTTTTACGATCCCGAAAATAACGGCTGTTGGAGTTGGAGCTTCGGTATAAATCCCACACGGTACAGAACGGCCGAAACGCTTGCGCTCGGTGATAAATGGTATGAGGCGTTTCCGTTTGATCTTTCCGATGCAAAAGAGGGATATGAACGTATTGCGCGCGAATCGGATGTTTTTATGGAAAAACTGGGATACAGACGCGGCAATAACAATTATGAAATAGTCAAACCCAACGACGAACGCGTTGCGGTGTTTTGCCATTATGGCTTTGGAACGACCTGGCTTTCGTATCTGCTCGGCATACCGCCCGTTTTGTTCTGGTCAACCTTTGATATAAACCATTCGGGTGTTACGGTGATAGAATTTGCAAACAACGAAAATGGTTTGACCGTACCGCGGGTACTTGCTTTTTCAGATGTTTCCCACTTTTACGGCGAGGATTTGCCATATGAATTTACAGGAAGAATAGGACTTTGAATTATGCTGTTATACGTAATACGCCACGGCGACCCGATATACAACCCCGACAGCCTTACCGAAAAGGGATTGATGCAGGCAAAGGCGCTCAGCAAACGCCTTGCCGTTAACGGACTTGATAAAATCTATACCTCGCCGCTTATCCGCGCGCAGCAAACGGCTCAACCGACCTGCGAACTGTTGGGGATCGAACCCGAAATCGCCGATTGGACGAGCGAGGGACACACCTGGCAGGAGTTCACTTTTGAGGATGAGAACCTCGGCGGTGCACTGAATTGGTGCTTTCACGTTCAGACGACCCGTTATAAAACCCCCGAAATTCTTGCGCTCGGCGACCGTTGGTATGAGGCGGAGCCTTTTTGCCGTACCAAGGCGAAGGAGGGTTATGAGCGCATCATGCGCGAATCCGATGCGTTCATCGAAAAACTCGGATATAAAAGAGAGGGAATGAATTACCGAATCGTTCGTCCGAACGATGACCGAGTTGCGGTGTTCTGTCATCAGGGTTTCGGAACGACCTGGCTTTCGCATCTGTTGCAGATCCCGCCGATACTTTATTGGTCAACCTTTGATATGAATCATTCATCGATGACTATCGTCGAATTCAAAAACAATCCCGACGGCACAACTGCGCCGATCTGCCTTGCGGTTTCGGACACTTCTCATATTTATGCCGACGGACTTCCGCTTGAATTTGCAAACAGAATAGGGATATAAAAAAGGGAGCTTCAAGCTCCCTTTTAAATTACTGTGCCGAATATTTCTGTTTGGTTTGGTTGATCTGTTGTTGGGGCGCTTGGGTCGAGGGGTACCAACCTTTTTGCTCCATTTTTGCATAGATTTCGTTTTGCATGCAAAGACAATCGTTGAGCGCCTGTTTGAATGCGTTGTTAACGTTCGGGGTGGGGGATTCGATCGCGCCGTGCATGAAAATGTCACAGGCGTTTTTCACCGAAGTGAGAATGTTGTTCATGATTACTTGATCCTGCATCTTCTTGCCTCCTTTAAAAAATCAAAGCAGATTGAAAAAACTGTTAAAGGTCTGTTGCTGTTTTCGGGCGATATCGGAAACAAGGTTTGAAAGTTCAACGTCTCCGAGTTGGTTTGAAAAATCGTTGCAAGCCGTTTTGATTTGTTGGGTGTGTCCGAGAGCGTCTTCGATATAAAGAAGTTCTTTGGGTGACATGAAATACCTCCGAAAAATTATTGTGTTCTTATGTTTTCCAAAACACAGGTCAAGTATTCAATTAAATTTATTGACATTATTCGTCTTTTGTCTTATAATTACAATCGAAAAATTATTTCCTTGCGGAGGAAACTCAGATGAACAATATACCCGAAATTTTCGGCTCGTTGGTGTTCAATAACGAGGTGATGAAGGAACGCCTTCCCGAAGACGTTTATAAATCGTTGAAACATACGATTCAGCGCGGCGATGATCTTGATATCACCGTTGCAAACGTCGTTGCCGAAGCAATGAAGGATTGGGCGATCGAAAAGGGCGCAACTCATTACACCCATTGGTTCCAACCCATGACGGGCATCACCGCCGAAAAACACGACAGTTTTGTCACTCCCGAAAAGGGCGGTCGTGTCATCATGTCGTTTTCCGGCAAGGAACTCATAAAGGGCGAACCCGATGCATCGAGCTTCCCCTCGGGCGGATTGCGCGCAACCTTTGAGGCGCGCGGATATACCGCTTGGGATCCGACGTCTTATGCGTTCATCAAAGACGGCTCGCTTTGCATTCCGAGCGTTTTCTGTTCTTACGGCGGTGAAGCGCTCGACAAAAAGACTCCTCTTCTGCGCTCGACCGAGGCATTGAATGAACAGGCGATGCGCATCTTGAAACTTTTCGGAACCGAAGCAAGGCATGTTGAACCGAACGTCGGTCCCGAACAGGAATATTTTCTCGTCGATAAAGAAATGTTCAACAAACGCGAAGACCTTGTTGTTTGCGGCAGAACGCTTTTCGGCGCAAAACCGCCCAAAGGTCAGGAGCTTGAAGACCATTATTTCGGTGCGATAAAACCGAGAGTTTCTGCATTCATGAAAGAACTTGACGAGGAACTCTGGAAACTCGGCGTGCTTTCAAAAACAAAGCATAATGAAGCCGCGCCCTGTCAGCACGAGCTTGCGCCTATCTACGGCACCGCCAACGCGGCGACCGATAATAACCAGCTTACAATGGAAACGATGAAGAAGGTCGCCGAACGTCACGGTTTGGTTTGCATTCTTCAAGAAAAGCCTTTTGAGGGTATCAACGGCAGCGGCAAGCATGACAACTGGTCGCTTTCCACCGATAAAGGTGTAAATCTGCTTTCCCCCGGAAAGCATCCCTATGAAAATGCTCAGTTCCTGCTTTTCCTCTGTGCCGTTCTTAAAGCGGTCGATGAACATCAGGATCTGTTGCGTATTTCTGTCGCAACCGCCGGCAATGACCATCGTCTCGGTGCGAACGAAGCACCTCCCGCGATCGTTTCTATGTTCCTCGGCGATGAATTGACTGCGATTCTCGACGCTATCGACGAGGGCGTTCCTTATTACGGTGCCGAAAAGGTTCAGATGGAGATCGGCGTTCACGTTCTTCCGACCTTCCCGAAAGATACCACCGACCGCAACCGCACTTCGCCTTTTGCTTTCACCGGCAACAAGTTTGAATTCAGAATGCCCGGCTCTGCGATGTCGGTTGCCGAACCGAACGTTGTTATCAACACCGCCGTTGCCGATTGCCTGATGCAATTCGCCGATGAACTTGAAAATGCGGACGACTTCCGCTCTGCCTTGAACGCACTTATCCGCAGAACCATCAAGGAACATAAACGTATCATTTTCAATGGCGACGGTTATTCCAACGAATGGAAACTTGAAGCAAAACGCCGCGGTCTGCTCGACCTGCCCACCACCGCTGATGCTCTGCCTTATATGGTAAGCGAAAAGAACGTCGCCCTTTTCACGCGTCACCGCGTTTATACCGAAAAAGAACTCCGCTCGCGTCACGACATTTTGCTTGAATCCTATTGCAAGATAATCGCGATCGAGGCGATAACGATGTGCGATATGGCAAGCAGGGATATCCTTCCTGCTGTCGGGTCTTATGTGCTTAAACTCGCAAAAACGGTGAACGAACTCAAAACCGCCGGAGCGCCTGTCCCGCATCACACTTCCGAGACGTTAAAACGTTTGATCGAACTTTCGGATGAAATGTCGGCTTCGCTCAGACTTCTCCGCGCCAATGCCGAACACGCCCAACGCAATCTTTCGAGTGAAAATTGCGGATTTTATTGCCGCGACGAGGTTCTTCCCCTTATGTCCGAGCTCCGCCGCGCCGCCGATGAAGCGGAAATCATCACCGAACGCTCCTTCTGGCCCTTCCCGACATATGGCGATCTGCTTTATTATAATTAAAAAGAAAAGCCTGCGATTTGCAGGCTTTTTTATTTATTCACAACAGGGAATCAACGTCCGAAGATATACGCATGAAAATCTCAAGGCTAAGACAGAGGCTGTTATATATAATACCTCATGCTTTGCCTTTTTGCATAAACGACAGAAAAAAACAAAAGCACTTCAAAAGAAGTGCTTTTTTCTGGGGTGGCTGACCGGGTTCGAACCGGCGACCCTCAGGGCCACAACCTGATACTCTAACCAGCTGAGCTACAGCCACCATGTTTGGCGTGCCTTGAGGGACTCGAACCCCCGACCTACTGCTTAGAAGGCAGTTGCTCTATCCAGCTGAGCTAAAGGCACGTATGGAAACATTATAATGAATATAATGTTCCTTTTTTAAGGTAAACCCGTTTTGGAGCGGGTGACGGGAATCGGACCCGCGCGACCAGCTTGGAAGGCTGGGATTCTACCATTGAACTACACCCGCGTATTATTTAAGGCGACAACCAGTTTAATGCCGCCTTAAATTATTACTTAGGCTAAACCGTTGAGAAGCTTAGTGTACTGGCTCTTCTTGCGAGCAGCATTGTTCTTGTGAATAATGCCCTTGGAGACAGCTCTATCGACCATGCCGACGGCTTCGAGATAGGTCTTCTCTGCAAGTTCTTTATTGCCTTCGGCAATAGCAGCCTTGTACTTCTTGACGGAAGTCTTCATAGCAGATTTGAACATCTTGTTCTGGAGCGTCTTAACTTTGGTAACTTTAACACGCTTTTTAGCAGATTTGATGTTAGGCATGCACTTTGCACCTCCCTTTAAATTTTGGAACCGTTACATCATACCATACATTTTTTGTTTTTGCAATAGGTTACAGCAAAAAATTATAAAAAATTTTATTTTGGGAAAACTTTTAAAAAACCTTAAAAAGGATAGTACTGCATGTTTGAAAAAAGAACCGACCTTGCGTTGGAAATCCGAGAACTTCGCGGAGAAGATTCGGGTATTTCGGTTGAAGAAACCGAAAAAGACGGAATGAGAATAACAACGGCAACCATAACTCCCGGCGAGGGCGAACGGATCGCAGGAAAAAACGCGGGGAAATATATCACCGTTGAAACAGGGAAGATATGGAAACTCGATAAATCAAGTTTTGAGCGCGTTGCAAGAGTTATCGCGAATGAAATCGAATCGCTGCTCCCGAAAGAAGGCGGCTGCGCGCTCGTTGCGGGGCTCGGAAATGAGGCGATAACGCCCGATTCGCTCGGCCCGCGTGCGGTGAAAAATCTGCTTGTCACTCGCCATATCGGGAATCTTGACCCGAACCTTTTTCAAAGCGCGGGCTTTGGTTGCGTTGCGGCGATAAGTCCCGGTGTGCTCGGTCAAACGGGCATCGAAAGCGCGGAAATAATAAAAAGCATCTGTCAAAGCATCAAACCCGATTGCGTTATCGTTATCGATTCGCTCGCCTCGCGCAGGCTCCAACGCCTCGCGACGACCGTACAACTTTCCGACGGGGGCATAAGCCCCGGTTCGGGTGTTTCGAACAAAAGGGCTGAACTTAACGAAGATTTGCTCGGCGCGCCCGTGATTTCGATCGGCGTTCCGACCGTTGTCGATGCCGCAACACTTGCCTATGACCTTTTGGAGGAGCATGCCGGCGAACCGGATAAAGGTTTTGCCGAGGTTATCGAAAAAATGCTTGCCGGCGACGGAAAGAACATGTTCGTAACACCGAAAGATAACGACGTTATCGCTCGTGAAACCGCAAAACTGATCGCGATGTCGATAAATATCGCGCTTCATAAAATGGAAATTTCGGAAATAAGCGAATATCTTCTTTAAACGGTCATAAACGGTTCTCCTCGCGCATATAATGTTTCGAGGATGTGATAAAAAATGAAAAAAAGATTGACTGTTTTGCAAAGACAAGCCCTTTTGAAATGGGGCTGCCTTTTGATTTCTTTCGCAATGTTGTGTTCGGCATTTGCCGCCGTGCCTTTCATTGTGACGGCTTTGCCGCGCTTTTCGGGGAGCGCCGTTCGCAACCTGCTTTACGGCGAAGAAGCGCTGGGCGATGGGATTCCCGCCTTTGCTCTCGGTTCGGGCGTTTCGCAACCGCCCGAATTCGAGGATGTGAACGGCGAATTCGAGCCCGAAACACCGATACCCGTTCCGACTCCCGGTGAATATGACCTTCCCGTTTCGCCAAGCAACCTTTGTTGGTATGAGATCGGTGAAGATGCTACATTAAATATAATAAATCGCACAAAATTCGATGTGAACCTTAACAGTTATCTGAAAAACGAATTTCCGATAAACGGAACGCTTCCCGAAAAAGCGCCGCTTGTTCTGATCGTTCATACTCACGGAAGCGAAAGTTATCTCGAAAACGGTTACGATTTTTATTCGCCCGAAGAGACCTTCCGCACCGAAGATAAGAACAAAAATGTCGTACATATCGGCGAACTGCTTTG
Source organism: Eubacteriales bacterium (assembly GCA_045536535.1). Lineage (GTDB taxonomy): Bacteria > Bacillota > Clostridia > Oscillospirales > CAG-382 > Coliplasma. Next base: position 35,337 of record JAZSNS010000013.1, read on the forward strand.
CGAAAAACTGAATTCGCTCGGCATCAGAACAATACATGATACAACTTTATATGATACTATCGACTTCAACAAATCCTACAATTATTCCCGCGAGGGAATCAAAAAGGCGCTTGCCGAAAACCCGACGGTAAGGTTCGTCATTGATCTTCACCGCGATTCGGTTTTTGATGCAAATGATAATAACATAAAACCGCTCACAACGATCGACGGTAAAGACTGCGCCCAGCTGATGCTTGTTGTCGGAACAAATCAGGGCGGCTCCGACCACCCGAATTGGCGCGACAATCTGACTTTTGCGACCTATTTGCAACAGGAGATGAACGAAACCTATCCGACGCTTGCGCGTCCGATCAATCTTCGTGCCGCCGCGTTCAATCAAGGACTTTCAACGGGAAGCGTTCTCCTTGAAGTCGGCTCCTGCGGCAATACGGTCGAAGAGGCTGAAAATGCGATCCTTCTTTTCGCCGAAGCCTATGCGAGTCTTATAAAACGCCATCTTAACGGATCGTGAGCGTCCACAGGAAAGGTTTTCCGCATCGAATCGGAAAACCTTTTCTTTTTATATGAACATATATGAGCAGAAAAAGGCAGGGAAGTGACCCTGCCTTTTTTCTATTTTTGCTCGTCGATGCGATTGTATTTTACAAGGATCGTATCTTTGCCGATGCGCTCGATGTCACACCAGGGAATGCAGATCCTGTTTTTCGATGAGAGTGAGGCAAGGATGCCGTTGCCGGGGAGAATCATCGCGGTTATCTCGCCTGAACAGGTGTTGAGTTCCAAATCGCAGATGCAACCGAGCGAACTTCCGTCGCAAAGGTTAATGACGTTTTTGTTTTTGAGTTCGGTAAAACTTGTTGAGGCTGCAATTAAAGAAGAATGCATATCAATCCGCCGCTTCCTTCGTTGATGATGCGTTGGATAGTCCCTGCGATCTTTGCGCGCGCTTCATCGGGCATGTGTGCCAATTTGCTGTTGAGCCCTTCACTGACAAGTTCGTGGAGCGTCTTCCCGAACATGTTCGAATCCCAAATGCGTTTCGGATCTTCTTCGAATTCTTTCAAAAGGAAACTGACAAGTTCTTCCGACTGGCTTTCGGTTCCGACGATCGGATTGACCTCGGTTTCGATATCTGCTTTCATCATATGTATCGAAGGTGCGCTGGCTTTGAGTTTCACGCCGTAACCGCCGGGCTGCTTGACGATTTCGGGTTCTTCGAGAGTGAGTTCGTCGATCGAGGGCATAACAATACCGTAGCCGTCGTTCATAACGTCGTCGATCGCGCTTGCGACTTTGTCATATTTTTTCTTGACGTCGGAAAGTTCGGTCATGATCGTAAAGAGAGCGCGCTCGTTTTCGATCTCGAATCCGCTTTTTTCTCCGAGCACGGAATAAAAGATCCTGTCGGGAACACGGATATCTATCTTCGCGCTTCCGCTGCCGAGGTCGAGCTTTTCGAGCCTTGCGCCGATTCCGTTGCCTGCGTCGAATGTGTTCGTTGCGTCGTGTATTTCTCCGACTCTCGCAAGACCGTTCGCCATTTCGGAAATGTCAGAAAAGAGTTGTTGCTTCAATTCGTCGTTTTCGTCGAGCACGTCGAGCCATGCGGGCAGGGTGAATTTTAACTCTCTCATCGGAAATTCGTAAAGCAGACCGCGAAGAATGTCCTTGATGTCGGTTTCGTTCATTTCAAGACAGTTCATCGCTAAAACGGGCACATCGTATTCTTCTTCAAGCTCGTTTGCGAGACTTTGCGTTTGCGGCGAAGATGGATGTGCAGAGTTCAAAACCACGACAAACGGTTTTTTGATAGCCTTCAATTCCGAAACAACGCGTTTTTCCGCGTCGAGATAGGATTCGCGTTCGATCTCGCCGATGCTTCCGTCGGTGGTGACGACGATACCGATGGTCGAATGTTCATCAATGACTTTTCTTGTTCCCGTTTCCGCCGCTTTTTCAAAAGGAAGCGGCGATTCCGACCAAGGTGTCATTACCATTCGGGGCTGTCCGTCTTCGACCAACCCCATTGCGCCGGGGACGATATACCCCACACAATCAATAAGTTTCACCCTGCAATCGGTCCCCTCGTCAAGCGGAATGCTGACTGCTGTTTCGGGAATGAATTTCGGCTCGGTCGTCATTACCGTTTTTCCCGATGCCGATTGAGGCATCTCGTCTTTTGCACGTTCGCGCATGCTTTCGGTCTCAATATTCGGCAGAATGAGATTTTCGGTGAAGCGTTTGATGAGCGTTGATTTGCCTGTTCTAACCGGCCCCACCACTCCGATGTAGATGTCGCCGCCGGTTCGGTTGGCGATATCGCTGTATATTCCCATGTCGGTCATCTGTGATCCTCCTTTGTTTTGTTACAATTCTATTCGTGATGATTTGCGCATAGAACAAATTATTGACAATTGTCTGCAATTGTGATATCTTCGTAATGAATAAATAACCCCTTTTCGGAGGAATAAATCAATGGCACAAATCAAAAGAATCGGCGTTCTTACAAGTGGCGGCGACGCTCCCGGAATGAATGCGGCTGTCCGCGCGGTCACGAGACTTGCTCTTTGCAAAGATATCGAGGTTATGGGTATCTACAACGGCTATCAGGGGCTTATCGACGGCAATGTCAGACAACTTCACGAACGCGATGTTTCATATATCATCAACCGCGGCGGCACAATGCTTTATTCTGCACGAAGCAAGGAATTCCGCGAATGGGAGGGTGTTCTCAAAGCGGCAGATACCTGCAAAAAATACGGAATTGACGGCATCGTCACCATCGGCGGCGACGGAACTTTCCGCGGGGCGGTCGATCTTACCGATGCGGGCGTTCCCTGCATCGGCATTCCTGCAACGATCGATAACGATATCGCTTCTACCGAAGCGACTATCGGTTTCGACACTGCGATGAACACTGTCGTTCAACTTGTTGATAAACTTCGCGATACGAGCGAAAGCCATTCGCGTTGCACTGTTGTTGAAGTCATGGGCAGAGATGCGGGCGATATCGCGCTTCAAACCTCGATAGCGCTCGGCGCGGCAACGGCTGTCATCAAAGAAATACCTACCGATTTTGACCACGTTATCGAAAAGATGATCAAAGCGCGCGAAAACGGCAAACGCAATTTCATAATCATCACTTCGGAAGGCATGGGTAAAGATTACGGCGAAGAATTAAGCAAGATGATCGAAACCCGGAGCGGGATCGAAACCCGCTTTGCAAGGCTCGCCCATATCCAACGCGGCGGCGCTCCGACGCTTCGTGACCGTTTGCTTGCGACCCAAATGGGTTGCGCTGCCGTTGAAAATCTGGTCGAAGGTCAGATGAAGCAGGTCATGTGCCTGCGCGGAAACAATATCATTTCCATGGATATTTATGACGCTCTTACCGTTGACAAACTCATGAAAGGTAAACTCAAACCCGAGGAAGAAGACAAAATTCCGCCGAATAAACTTTATGAAATGAAACGCATTGTTGCCGATAAACAGGCTTATAAAAATTACCTTAATTATATTATCGACCACATTACTTGATTTTTTCGGCATAAAACGTTTGGCAATTTCTCTTCGGAAATGTTTTTGATGGAAAAACCAAAGAATTCGCAAAAAAACATTCGAAAATTCGAAATATTTTGTTGACTTTGTGAAAGAAACGATGTATAATAACTACCAATAATGGTATTTGTATATGTTTTGCTTTTAAACGGCAAAACAAATGCTTGAATATTTTTTGATAAGGAGAACTTCCATGAAAAGAACTCTTGCAATCATTTTATCCTTAATGATGATATTGCCTGTCTGCCTCGCTTTCAGCGCAAGTGCGGCTGATCCCGCTGTTATCTATATCGATGACATCAACGGCGGCAACACGACCCAGACCGGCCCTATCCTTCTTTACGGCGAAGGTAAATCCGCCAACAGTTTCGGCATGGGAAACTATGACTGGTGGGACAAAGTTATTGTTAAATTCGATGCTGCTACCGGCGCGTTTATTGTTGACGAACTTTATCTTGC
>JAZSNS010000012.1:0-97335 GCA_045536535.1 Eubacteriales bacterium
CGGCGCAGGCAACATTACCGGCTGGCTTAACGAGCTTGCTTTCGTTCCCTGCGACTACAATCCCGACGCTATGGTTGACGAGTGGTCCGGCGACTACGGCTGTGGCGTTAAGTACTTCTCCCAGGACGGCGTTATCAAGTACGCTCCCTATGCAGGCATAGAGCTGGACGAAAACCTCTCTCCCGCTGAAAAGCTTAAGGTTGTTCAGGGCCTTATGGCAGAGGGTGACGAGCGTGCCGCCAAGGTTTACAGCACCATCGGTACCTGCTTCGGCTACGCTATCGCTTACTATGCAAGATTCTACGATATCAGACATCTGCTCATTATGGGCAGAGTTACCTCCGGTGAGGGCGGTACCATCCTTATCGCTAAGGCTAAGGAAGCCCTTGAGGCAGAGTTCCCTGAGCTTGCTAAGCAGATCCAGCTTCACATTCCCGATGAAAAGAGCCGCCGCGTAGGTCAGTCCGTAGCAGCAGCTTCTCTTCCCGAGCTGGCATAATCGGAGACGCACCCCCATTACTCACTTCGTTCGTAACGGGGACCCCGGAAAATCAATTAAAATTATAAAGAAGAGGTCCGGCGCGGCACAAACGTACCACGCCGGATCTTTTATGTTGCATATTTTTTGCTGTGAACAAAAACCGTCCCCGACGGTCCTTGACGCAACGCCTCGCACGCCGTATGGTTTTTGATGGAGCGTAAGAGGCAGCACCGTGTAGGGAACGGCGTCCTCGACGGTCCTAAGCGTTGCATATACGTGAGGCATAACCCAAAACGGGAATACGTACCGAAAAAACACAATATAAAAACATACCGTAAGGCGTTTTTGTTAAAAGCGGTGCGTGTAATTTACCCGTTTCGTTTAGGACCGTCGAGAACGTTTTGTCCCTACATTTTAACCGTCACGCCCCGTTACAATTTGCGGTGCCGTCCGTGATAAACCGTCACGCATCACCGCAGTTTTCGGTGCTGTCTAAATCCCTTTGTTTATAAAAAACAAAGGCAATAAACCGATTTTGGGTTATTGCCTTCTGCGCCTTTTCACTTTTAACCTATAACTTAATCTTTAATTCCCTTCCTGTTTGCTTAGGGCAACCTCTCTGCCCTCGACCTTGACGGTAAGGCTGTCGTCCTTCAGGCTGTACTCTGCCTTGTCAAGGATGGTCTCCTTACCCTCTATGCCGTCAGCTATAACGGTAAGCTTACCCTCGGTTGCTTCCCAGGTGCCCAGGTAGCTTCTGCCGTCCTTCTTTACACCGGCAACGCCGTCCTTTTCCAGACTAAGCTCAAACATCGTGCCGTCAAACTGACCCTGCCAAAGCCCTACCAGCTCGTGCCCGCCGCAGGACACCAGGGTCACAGCCAAAAGCAAAACCGCAAGAATTAACGCAAATCTTTTCATATCCGCCCCTACTTCTTTCTGGTCATTACAACCTGTTCGCCGTCACTTACTACGGTAAGCTTGTCACCCTTTACGGAAAACTCTGCATCGGTAACGGCGTCGTACTCCATACCCATAGTGCTTACCTTGATAGTAAGCAGTCCCTTATCGTTTACAGACCATACGGAGTCAACGGCTACGCCGCCTATGCTTACCTTGCCCGTGCCGTCCTCGTTAAACACAAACTCGCCCTGCAGCTCACCCTCTGTGGCTGTCCAGCTGCCAACGATATCGTCCTTGCCGCCGCAGGCAACGAGAGCAAGCAGTAGAATGCAGGAAAGCAAAACGCATACTGTTTTTTTCATAATCTTACTCCTTTTGTATTTATTATTGTTTGTGGGACTATAATAAATATGATGCCGCTGTGAATAAAATGTAAAGCGAGCATAAAATCACCCCAAGAAACCGACGGCTTCTTGGGGGCCCAAGTCAAGAAGAAGCGGCAGCTTCTTAACGTAGGAAGAAGTTGCCGCTTTCTTTGGTGACCCGTAGGGGAGTCGAACCCCTGCCTTCGCCGTGAGAGGGCGACGTCTTGACCACTTGACTAACAGGCCGTACAAAGAAATATATCACAACTTCTTTGTTTTGTCAATAGAAAGCCGCAAAAAACGGCGAACAGGAAAAAGCTTTTAATCCTGATTGAATTCCGCAATATAAGGCAGGTTCCTGAAATATTCGCCGCAGTCGAGACCGTATCCGATGACAAAATAATCGGGAATGGTGAACAGCGAAATGTCCGCCTTGAAATCAACAAGTCTTCTTGACGGCTTGTCGAGAAGCGTTATGACTTTCAACGAGATAGGATTTCGCGACTTCAAAAGTTTCACAACGTCGTTTAACGTTCTTCCTGTGTCGATAATATCTTCGAGAATAATAACATGATAATTGCTGACGTCCTGATCGAGGTCCATCGTGATCTTAACGATTCCGGTCGAAACCGTGCCTTGATAATAACTCTTCGCGCACATAAAACCGACCTCACAGGGGACGGTTACGGCGCGGCAGATGTCCGCCATGAAAACGAACGAGCCTTTGAGAATGCTGACCAAAAGGATGGGTCTGCCGTCATAGATAGCGTCAATCTCCTTCGCCGCGTTCTTGACCGCCTCGTCGATTTCTTCTTTTGTGATAATGACGCGTTTTATTTTGCCGTTGAATTCTTCGACCGATTTGTATGTACTCATTTTAAAAATCCTCGTTGTTTTTTATTCAAGCGCGGATTGCGCCTTTTTGCTTTTTGCTCTTTTCGTTATCGACGTCACCGCATAATATGCACCGTAGACTATCAGGCTGGTGCCGAAAACGCAGAAGACGGCGATGAACGGCATTGTTTTGTCATATTATATCATAAAAACCAAACGACCGCAACTTTTTTATTAACGTTGCGGTTGTTTTTGATGATTTGTTTGACTTCACATCCAATGTTAAGCCATTTTACAAAATCAAAATACTTATCTGCGGCATTTTTTCGGTCCAAAGGTTGACATCGAGCAAATAGGGTTTAAGTTTCGCGACCTTTTTATGTTCATTAATTTGCACAGCGCATGATATGTCATTGTAATCTTTTGCCGTAAAAATAACTTTTCCGGTGCATTTAATATCGCAAAACTTCAATAAATCTTCATGCTCAATGTCGGATATATCGTCCAACACAAAAAAGAAAAAGAGTGTAAAAACACTCTTTTCTTTTTGAAGACTGACCTTAATTTTAATACAAATGCACCCCCTTTTGAGTCAAGGGGGTGCAAAGTTACTTTAGGGGGTGCAAATCACAATTGGTAGGGTAATTATTTAATTTCTACCTCATGTCTACTAGAAATCGGTGTGAAAAGATTGGATAGGAACGTGTCGCGATTGGATATTGCATAACAAATATAAAACTCACGATCTTCGATCGAAGCAAGATGCTTTTCTGCTTTTATCCCATCAACATAAACATCTTGATTGGTGTCTTTATTCAAATACAAAAAACTAATAGATTTGTTGCCGCTTGATGTTTCAATATTTGTGAAATAATAGTAGTCTTCATTTCCGTCCGGCTCACTTAAAACGAAGTCGGCAAAGCCACTATCGAAAGAAAGCGTTCCGTCGTCATTATGTTTTAATACTCTCACGGCATAAGATGTGCTTTGCTTGCCATCAAAACTATGACAATAACTATAAAATACAATGGTATTTTCTTCATAATCAAAAGTATATATTACTTTATATGGCGGGCAATAATCGAGGCTTGTATCGTTGTTTTCTCTTGCATTTATCTCCATAGCTTGTATGGCTTCTTCCGCTGATGAAAACTTTTGGCCGCTGCATACGATGTTGGAACTCTCTATAAGATTGGTTAAAAGCGCGTTTGCTCCTAATAGAAAACATACCAAAAGAAAAACTACCGAGCAAACAATAACGATTGTAATATGCTGTTTTTTCATATTCACACCTCCAATAACCAATTATAATATAGCATAAAACCAGCCGCAATTCAACATTTTAACGATTATAGGCTGAAATTTAACGATTGCCTCTGTAAATTAACGATTATGATTGTAATTCAACAATTACTTGCCTTTTAACGATTTGAAATAGACTTATACTGTCACCTTATAAATTTCTCTCCCGAAAAGTCCTCAAAAAGCAGGTTTTGAGTATAAAATAACCGCCATTCCGTTGTATCAGAATGACGGTTATTCTTTGGCGGAGAAGGTGGGATTCGAACCCACGAACGGTTTTATCCGTTACACGATTTCCAGTCGTGCGCCCTCGACCAACTAAGCGACTTCTCCATACAAAGTTATTATTCGTTCGCGCTTTTTTCAAAGCGCTTGGTTATTATATCACAGCGGACTGCGCTTGTCAACATATAATTTTCTTTTCTTTTTGCTTTTTGACACTTCTTATTTTGGATTTTCGAGGCAATACTAACATATATTATATGACGGAGGAATCAGCTATGCTTCCGAAAGAGCCTTATAAAAAATTCGCAGTCATAACGCTTTATGTCGCCGTTGGAATCGCGCTCGCTTATATCATTTTCAATTACCTTTGGAGCGCGATATTGCCTTTTGTCATTGCATATATTTTCGCCGAATGTTTTCGCCCTGTCGTCAAATATTCCGAATCTCACAAAAACTTCCCAAAACGTTTTTTCGTTTTGTTTGTCGTGGTCCTTGCCACCGTTTCGATCGCGATGCTCATTTTCGGCATTGCACGCCGGGTTGTTTTTGAAATAACCGAACTCGCCTCGGCGATAGAAAAAAACGTCACACAGATCCGCGTCGATGATGCATATGCCGCGCAGATGATCGAAAAGATCAACGGAATGATACCCTTTGTGGACCTTCGGGAGCGGCTTTGGGAAATGCGTTCAAATCTCGATGAGGAACTCTGGGCAATGCTTCTTTCGGTCGGCGAAAAACTTTCGGGCAATATTTTCGACGTCGTCGGCAGCGCGGCGGCTTTTGTGCCGAAAGCTGTGCTTTCGATCGCGGTTGTGATAATCGCGACTTATTATTTCGCTATCGACCGTGTTAAGATCAACAATTTCGTTCTTTCGATATTTCCCCCAAAAATGCGCGCTCATTTGAAGCAAGGCAAGGATTCGCTGACCGAAACGGTCGGATGTTATCTGCGCGCATATTTTCTGCTTTTCGGAATCACGTTTTTGGAACTTTTGGTCGCTTTCATGATATTAAAAGTCGAATATTCTTTCGTGCTGGCGCTCGTCATCGCTATCGTCGACGTTCTTCCCGTTCTCGGAACAGGTACCGTGCTTATCCCTTGGGGAGTGATCGCGATCGTTTCGGGCAACTATGGCCTTGGGATAGGTCTCTTGGTTACCTATGCGGTGATAACGGTTGCGCGTCAGGTGATCGAACCGAAGATCGTCGGGAAATTCATCGGGCTTTCGCCGCTTGCCGCGCTCGCTTCGATGTATATCGGTCTGCGGCTGATGGGGCTTGCCGGATTGTTCGTATTCCCGCTCGGTGCAATTCTTATAAAACGCATCTGGGAATCAAGGGCAACCGCAAACGCAGAGAACGGCAACCCTTCATGACGGATCGTTTCCGTTGTTTTCGCCGCTTTCTTCTTCGCAACCTTCGATATATATTTCTTCACATTCTCTCTGTATTTCCTTCAAACGTTCGATAACCGTTGTTATTTCGTTAAATAAATGAAAATACATCGTCTTGTAATCAGGCACGATACTCACCTCCGATAAGACTATAATAGGACATATTGTCCTATTTGTCAATAGAAAGACGATTTGCAGGATATAGTATTATCGGTGATTATAATGAGAATGAGAATACGCGATATGCGTGAAGACAATGACTATACTCAAAGTTTTGTCGCAGAGTATTTAATGTGCGACCAATCTTTGTATTCGAAATATGAACGCGGTGAGCGTCCGGTTCCGCTTGAAGTGATGATAAAACTGGCGAAACTTTATAAAACCAGCATTGATTATCTTGTCGGTTTGACCGATGACCCGAAACAAAATTAAAGAACCTGTTGTTTTGCTAACAACAGGTTCTTTGTTTATTCTTTAATTTCTGCAATCGACAAGCGAAACCGAGATGACGTCGGGAAGATTACCGAGCGCGCTGACGAGTTTGTGATGAGATTTGCTCATTGCGATCTCATAAATAACTTCGGAATAATCTCCGTTATCAACGAGAGAACTCAAACGGTTCTTGATGTTGTTCTCGTTGAGCATTCTTGCTGTATAATCGATCGCTTTGTCACTGCTTGCACGTACAACGAGAAGATAGGGGCGCGAACCGTTCGCCGAAAGTTTGAGCGCGGCGAATGCGGCAACACCGATGAAGAGACAGCCGATGATTGTGATCTTGTAAAAATGCGCACCTGCCGTGATACCTGCGGCGACCGCCCAGAACATAAATGCGGTGTCAGACGCATCTTTGATCGCGGTTCTGAAACGGATAATGCTCAACGCGCCGACCATACCGAGCGAGAGCGCGAGGTTTGAGGTTATCGTAAGTACGATCATTGCCGAGATAGGCGTGATAAGAAGCAGGGTTACTTCAAAAGTGCGGCTGCGCGAAACACCGCGAAGTGTCAAACGGTAGATAAGCAGGATGAAAAGACCTGCCAAAAATGCAACCGCGATTGAAAGAATGATGTCGACGATCGTGATCTCGGCGGAAAAGCCTACGAGCACGCTTTTTTTGATTGCGTCAAAAATACTCATTGTAAACTCCTTTTTGTTCAGATTGCAGGTGCGTTTCTGCAAAGCGCATATTTTGATACCGAAAGTTGCATTCCCGAACAGGAACAAGCCTTTCTGATGAACGCGGGGCAACGTTCGGAATATTTAATTTCCATGATGACCTGATCTCTCGTTACCGCAGGCAGAGCACGCTCGGATTTGCCGAAAAGAGTTTCTTTGTCGGGCGGGAGCGAATCGACGCTGAAATCAAAGGTGACTCTGATTCCGAGCGATGGCATTACATATGCCTCGCGGTCGTAACGAACCGAAATCGCGGGGCGGAAGGCCTTTGACCGCATTTCGGAAACAAGTCCGAAACATTCGCTGTTTTCGTCAACCGCCTTTCCCGAAAGAATGAGGTCGAGCTCCTCTTCGGTAAGTTTTGCGGAATATTTTTCGGTAACGATCCCGCGTTTTGTCTTGCGTTCGAGCCGTATAAGTTTTTTATTTCCGTCATAGGTGCGGATGCGGTATTTTATGTGGACGGAATTGCCGTCTTCCTTTTCGGCGAGCGCTGTGTCAAAAACGTCGTCGAAATAAAGCGAGCAGATCGAATATTTTCCGTTTTCGCTGTTTTCGTCGGGAGAAAGCAGCGATTTTATTCGGTTTGCGATTATCGAATATTCGGCAAGGCTGATAAGATATTTTTCTTCGCGCCGTTCTGCCATGTTGCTTCCTCCTTTTTTAAATCAAACGTTAAATCCGTAAGCCCTCATCTGGCTGTCGGAAAGCGAGAACTTCGCTTTAACGTGATCTATCATATAACCCTCGCGGGATTTGATGAAGGTGTTCAAACTTTCGACCGAATTCTTCCAGGTCTGATAGTCCTTGTCCCAACGCAAACGGTCGCGCTCAATGTCGTTTTCGATCATGCCTGAAAACTTCTCGACGTAAGCGGCAACGTTTTCGACTGTCCAAACGTTGTTCATCTGCCATGCCATTTTTGTAAGGAACATTTTTTTGAAATCGGGGTTTTTGAGCAACGCGTTGATAAGACGGGTAGAAAAGTTGTTTCCGCCGCCGGTCCCGCCGGGATCGAGATGATCGGCAACCGTGTTGTAATAGGTCGCTCTGAAAGCGTGGTCAACGTCATACATTATCCAACGCCATTTTCCGCCCTCATAGGTGAAGAAACGGATATTTCCGTTGTCGGTGTTGGCAATGATGATTTGCGCGACGATATAATCGGCATAATTCTCGACGTCCATCAGCGAGCAAACATATTTGTAGTTTTCGGCGTTCGTGAGGTCGTGGCTTGAAGCATAATCCACAAGCGCCATGTAACTTTCGCTTGTTCTGCCGTTCGCAACGGCAACTTCCGCCTCGTCGGGGGAAACGTTGTAATGGCCCGCAACGTAATTTTCGTTTAGCTTCTCACGAATGAAATAAAGCCCCCAATATTCTCCGTTGAGGTAAACGACAACAGGGCGATAATTCTGAACGTCGATGCCCAGCATATCATGCGCCATTGCGGTTATCATTGCATCGCGCATGCTTGAATAATGGTAATCCTGACCGGTGTTGCGAAGCACGAATGCTTCATAAACCGAAAGGTCGTCATCTTCAAAAAGTTGATAATTCAATTGTCCGTTGCCATAAGCCGAGCGAAAAAACACGGCAAACGATTTTTTCGGCAACGCTCTCGAAAGACCGCCGAAAATGCGGAGCCCGCAATCTTCGGTAAAACCGCCGCCGTCTTTGTCAAAAAAAGAAACTGTTGCTTCCTTTTCCCAACGGTAGTAATAATTCGCGCCCTCATAAGGGAACGCCGAACTCGCTCTCGGCCCCGTTTCGTAGATGCCTGTGTAATAATCCCAAAGGTTTTCGGGAGTTGTGACGATCGTGACCGTTTCGAGAGTGTCGGGCTCGTTAATGACGTAAGTCAGGTCCGCAATCTCGCTCATGCCCTTGCCGTCTTCAAGCGCGGCGCAACGGATAACGCTCGTTTTTGTGAGAGTTATGGGCGATGTGTAAAGAGTGGAAGCTGAGGTCGGCTCGCTGCAATCGAGTGTGTAATAAATATTGCCCTTGCCTTTGAGTTCAACAGTGACGGAATCTTCTTTATAAACGCCCTGAGGAACCGATGCGGTCGGGGTCGAGGTGGCCTTTTTCACACCGGATGAGTTCTTTTCTTTGGGAGTCGCTTCCGAAAGGATAGAAAATCCGTCGCGACCGTCGGCTCTTCCGTAAGAAGTGTTCTGGCCGACAGAAGGTATCGTCATGCAATCGACGATGGTATCGCCTTTGGAGAGACAGATCGTTTCGCCCGAAGAGGCGAGCGAGAAGGGGAGCGATTTATATCCCGAAGGAAGATTTTCTCCGTCGGCAGACAAAATGATGATAACGTAGCCGTTGGGCGGAATTGTAACTCCGTCAAGACTTCCTTTGCGAGGCTCCTCGCTGTCGTCGGAAAGATACCAGCCGTCAAGTTTTATTTCGCTGACAGTGCGGTTGTGAAGTTCGACAAAGTCGTGATAGGTCTTGTAAGGTCCTGCGAAGAATTTTGTGTTGTATGCAACAGCTTCGCTGATTTCTACCTCGGTCGGTCTGGTCGCTTTTTCGAATTTTGATCTTCCGTCATCGTCGTTGGGGAATCCGATCGAGATTTCACCGCTGACATAGACAGCCTCGCTGTTTTCGACGATACGAACCCTCGATTTGCCTTCGCCCGCAGGTGCGCAGGGCACAAATTCGCTGCGTTTGTAGTCGGGACCTGTCATATAAAGCATATCTCCCGACGAAAGTGCAAAACCGCAAACATTCTCGCCCTCGCCTTTTTCGGCATAGAAAACGAGACATTCGTTCGGTTTAAGCGTTGCTTTCGGCAAAGCAAATTGATAAGGATCGTCAAGCGAATCGCTCAAATACCAACCGTCGGTCGAGATTTCTTCCGAGGAAGCGTTACGGATTTCGATAACGTCGCGGAGCTTTCCGCCAAAGGCGGTCATATCCTGCGAAAGCAGAACTTCGTTGATCACCAACGGGGCTTTATTGTTTGTACGGATCACTTCGAGAGCTTCTTTTCCGGCCTCGTCATTTTCAAATCCGGGGGTTGCTGTCATTTCGACAAATTCGATACCGTTCTCGCCGTTCACGCGTGATTGCGAGAAGTTGGTTTCACAACTGACGACTTCTTTTGAATAATGCCTTGCACCGCTGGAAAGAACAACGGTTTCTCCGTCGGAAAGACGGAAATTCGCATGATATTCGTCGTTCTTCGAGGAATTTTCTTTGCCGGAAGCAAAGATGACAAACAATTCGCCGGGAGCGATTTCTTTGTCGGGCAATGCACAACGGTTGCGTTCTTCAAGAGTGTCTGAAATAAAATATCCTTTGAGAGAAACTATCGAAGCCGAGACGTTTTTGAGTTCTATAATGTCAACAAATTCGCCGTGTTCGTCGGGAAGCACAGAGCCGTTTGATGAAAGGATCTCGTTGATAACGATAGGCATGTTGGCATCGCTGATACCTTCGCGGAAATCGGCAAGGCCCTGTTTGGTGTTCGGATAACCGGGAGACGCCTCGTCGGAAACCGAATAACTTCCGTTGTCATAAAGCATGACCTGGTTTGAATTCATCGCAACGGTCGTGGCTTTGGCGATAACGGTGCCGTCCCATGCTACGAGTGCGATGTATTCGTTACCGTCGGAGTTCAGGCGGAATGGGATCTTTGTTCCGTCGAGAAAAACAACGAGATAACTGTTCGCTTTGAATTCGACGTCGCCGAATTTATATGCGACCCCGTTGCCGGTGTCGTTTGCAAGGCCGAAATCGGCAAGATTAAAGGTCTCGCCGTAGTTATAAAGCTCGATGTAATCATGAAACTCGCCGGTTTCGGAAGCGATTATCGAGCGGTTTGATGAGCAGACTTCGTTGATTCGGACGCAGATGTTTTCCATTTTGCCGTTGAAAAACACAGGTGTTCCGACGGTTTTCTCAACAAGGACAAGAACCGCCACTCCAAACAAAAGACAAACCGCAAGAAGAACGGAGATCATTATATCTTTTTTATTTTTGACAGACATTTTGCGTCTTTTTTCCATTTTTAAAACCTCATGAGGGTAAAAACCGATTAAGATATCTTTTGCTTTTGTATCGTCGGATATGCCCGTTTTATGACAAAAACAGGAATACTTTCGATCTGCTACATTATATCACGGAAATGCGGTTTTTTCAACAATATTTTCGAAAGAAAGGGATTAAAAAAGAGAATCGCATTGCAATCCTCTTTTGAAATGATATTTATTTTTCGGCGGCTTATGCAAACAATTCAAAAATACCGCATAGAATGTAATTGGATATCACAAAATCGTTTCGCTTTCGGTGTTTTTCTTTGCCAAAGCGATCTCGTTTTTCAAAATCGAAACAAACGCATCGTTCGGTTCAAATTCGATCATGGCGCGTTTTCCGTTGAAGACGCAAAGAAATACATAACTTTTCGCAATCATATTTTGATTAAGCGAATATTTAATGATCGCCTTTTCCGAAGAGGGAAGGTGATCGTAATCTTTTTTTTCGATAAGATCCACAGCGGTGTCCAACGAAACGTTGCAGATGACCTGTCTTTTGTTGCCGGTGATCTTGGTGACCGAAAAGTCACCGTTTCCGACACAATATTCAAACTCGGTGAGCGAAAACCGCACACACAAAAGTATTGAAACCATAAGAGATGCGAAACCGCAAAACTGAACGAGCGCTGAATATTGCGTTATCAGTGTGGAAACGAGAAACAATGCAGAGGTTACAACCGCGCAGATAACAACGAGCAGGGTTGTCTGGCGGACATTTCTTTCAGGTTTGCAGAGATACAAAACAATCGGCTCCTTTTTCAATAATTATCACAACGGAGGAATTTTTATGCAATTCGACCGCGCACAACTTGACAAGTTGCTTTCTATGGATGACGAGAGTTTCGCTTCGCTCACCCGCGCCATTGCCGAGGCGGCAGGCGCCGATAAAGCGAAGACCGAGATGCTGCTTTCAAACCCCGATTTCTTGAAAAAACAACTCGCACGCGTCTCGCCCGACGATGCGAAAAAACTCATTGATTCTGCGGGAAGAGAAAAGAGCGAGGAAATAATGCAAATGTTGCGCGAACGGGGTGTTGACCTTGGACAGTGATTTTTCCGAGAAATTAAAAGCGGTCCTGTCCGATCCTGAAGCAATGGCAAAAATAACTGCAATTGCTTCGGGTTTGGGGAAAACGGGTGCGCCCTCCGAATCTCAACCTCCGTCGCCGCCACAAGAAGAACCGTCATCTTTGCCGGATTTGTCGGGGAACGGGATCGATGCGCTGAATGCGCTCTCGGGCGGATTTTCTTCGCCTCATAACGATCCGAGAGTATCGTTGCTTCATTCGTTAAAACCTTTGCTTCGCGAGGAAAAACGCGATCGGGTCGATGCTCTTGCCCGTGCGCTTGCGCTTGCGGCAATGATGAAAAATTTCAGAAAGTGAGGTTTGGTTTTGTACAGCAGAGATTTTGGCGGGATAAGAAGCGAAGGACAACTTTATAATCTCGAACGGGAATATAACGAATCGCGAAACCGTCACGAACATAATCGCGAACCCGAATTCGGCCGCGGAAGAGATGATCCGCACACAAACGACGATCAACGGTTTCCCGATTGCGAAAAACCGAAAGGGCTCGGCATGAAACTTGATTTCCTGCGCGACCTGCGTTTGGACGACTTGATACTTATCGGCATCGGTATTTTGCTGTTGCTCGACAGTGACAGCGAAAACGATATCTTTGTGTTTCTTATCGCCTTTTTGCTGATGTTTAATTAACCGTTTTTCTTTTTGTCCTCAATAAGAAATTCGATAAATCTGTCAACCGTCTTTCTGTCCTTCAACGGAAGCGAACGGTATTTGTCATAAGGCGTTTCGGCATCGGTTGCGGATTCGCGGACGATCATCGAATCGCCCGTGTTAATGCCTGCGGCAAACATAAGGTCTTGAAGGTCAACTTCGCCGAATGCGTTCGATGCGACCTTGCGGATCAGCTTGGGACGCGGGGGATTTTCCTGCGTTCCGAGCGCGAGTTTGCGCATCTGTACGTAACTTATGTCGCAATCGGCGGCGAACTGTCTCCACGAACGCACACCTTTTGCTTCAACGAGAAGCATCGCAAAAATTTTTTTGTTCCATTTGTTGTTTTCAGCCATATGGTACTCTTCTCCAAAAATCAGTTCAAGCCTTCGAGCGCTGCGCCGATAACCGTGCCATATGCGGCATTTTCGGGAATGACGATGTTCACATCGAACATTTTTTCCAACTTGTCAAAAATCTCTTTTGCCTGAGGAAGCACGGTAAGGTTTCCGATAAGGACGATGTTTTTGACGTTTTTCATGCGCGCCGAGAAAATCGCAAGCATGGCGATGGTTTCAAAGACCATGTTCACCAGACCGAGCGCGATGTCTTCGCGTGAGGCAAGGTCGCTGACTTTGCCGAAATTCGATGCGGTCGCGTTGTTTGAGAGCGTCGGGCTGATGTCGTTTTCGGTGATATCCGAAATGCGAAGGTCAATGTTGCTGAGATCTCCGCCCAGCGCAAGTTCCGCAACGTGTTGCGCCGATCTGATACCGAGCAACTTGTCGGCAATGCCGACGAGCGTTCCGCCGCCGACACCGGTGCCGCCGAGGTGTATATATTCATCGGTTTTGCCGTTTGAATAAACGTAGGCCGTTCCGGTTCCCATGCTGACGATTACGGCTTCGTCGATGTTGCTGAGATAAAGGCCGCCTTTTCCGTTTGCGATGAATTCGTTAACGTGTATCGTTTCAAGTCCGTATATATTATCTCCGAGGAAAGACGAACCAACGCCGGTGATCATAACTTTTTCAATATTAGAGAGTGAGATGCGGTTGTCGTTCGTGAACTTGCCAAATCCTCCGTAGACCGATGCGATCGGATCGTTCGCCTTGACAAGTATCGGTTCAAGAAGTTTGTCGCCGTCAAACCCGACGATTTTAGTTGTGCTTCCGCCAACGTCAATGCCGACAATAATACTCATTTTAAGTCCTCCTCCGGGAGATTACATATTTTAACAATTAAGTTTATCTCTTTTTTGCTGTTTTGTCAAATTATTTTTTGTCAAATCTCTTTTCTTATTGTGAATTTTGTGATATTATAATGATGAGATGAAATTGTTTCGGAGGAACGGCGATGTATAACAGAGATGAAGCCTCGCTTTTTTACCAAAAAGCCAAAAGCGGTCTTTGTTCTCACGCCTATATTGTCGACGGAGCAAACGGCATCGGGAAATTGGAGTTTGCGCTTGAATGTGCGCGCGCCATGCTCTGTACCGAAAAGGACAAGCCTTGCGGTTATTGCTCGAGTTGCAACAAAGCGCTCGGCGGCGATCACCCCGATATTCATATCATCGGCAAAGAAAAAACCGCTTCAATTGCCGACGTGCGCGAGATAATCAGGCGTTCGTCTTTAAAACCGAATGACGGCGAAAAACAGATATTTATCGTTTGCAACGCGGGTAAACTCCGCGAAGATTCGCAGAATGCGCTTTTGAAGTTGTTTGAAGAACCGCCCAAGTCGGTTGCGATATTTTTGTTGACAGAGACCCGTGCATCGCTTTTGCCGACCGTTCTTTCGCGCGGACAGCGCATTCATCTTGACGGACTCAGGGACAGCGAACTTTTTGAAATCCTCAGAGAAAAGCACCGCTCGGTACCTATGAGTGAACTTGAAGTTGCGGTAGATATTGCATCGGGCAACCTCGGAGAGGCGGAAAAATATCTTTCCAAGGAAAGCAGAACTCTTCGCGGAAAAGCCGAAAAGTTGCTCGTCTTTGCGATCTCGAAAAACAGTTACGAAATGTCAAACATGTTGACGGTTTCAAAAATGAAAAGAGATCAGCTTTATCCTTTGCTTTCTGAATTTGTTTCTCTCGTCAACGAAACCGAGAAGCATAAATACGGTGTCGGTAAAGCCCGTTTGCCGATCTCCGAAGAATGCGCTTCGCTTGTTGAAAACGTTTCAAAACGCGCCCTTGCGCGCATGGGCGAAGCCGCGACGCTTTGCATGTTTGCGCTTGAAACAAACGCGAACGTCACCGCGTCTGCATCGAAACTTTGCATTGATCTCCTGAATGCCGCTTCAAGATAACCCAAAAAGATATTAAAACGGAGCATTAAAAATAATGGAAAATAACGAACGCAATAACGAAAACCGTGGCAATAACGACGGCAACCGTCACAACGGGAACCACCATCGCGGAAACAACCGCCGTCGCGGAAGACACGGAAGACATTTCGGCAACAAGCCCAACAACAAACCTGCGGCCGAACAGAAGCCCGCAGAAAATCCGCAAAAAGCCGAGCCGACAAAAACCGAACCGAAGGAAAAAACTTCTTCGACTCAACCGATCGGTACAACGGGATTTGTTCCCGAACCCGAACCCGAGCGTAAATATATGTTCGATTACGATCCTCAACCGATTCCCGAAAAAGATGAGGAAGAGAAGAATATCGAAGTTGTCGGAATCAAGTTCCGCAACGGAAGCAAGATATATTATTTTTCGCCGCTTGACATCAAGTTTGAAAGGGGCGAACACGCAATTGTCGAAACCGTGCGCGGCGTTGAATATGGCGAGATCGCGCTCGGAAACAAGCTGGTCGGTCAGTCGGAAGTTGTTTTCCCGCTCAAACCTGTTCTCCGCAAAGCAACGAAAGAGGACGATGAACGAAACGCCGAAAACCGCAAACTCGAAGAAAACGCAAAACCCATCTGGCACGAAAAGGTCACAAAAAACGGGTTGGATATGCAACTCGTTGACGTTGAATATACTCATGACAACGCTAAACTCTGTTTCTATTTCACTGCCGACGGCAGAGTTGATTTCCGCGAACTTGTGAAAGATCTTGCAGGTGTTTTCCGCACGAGAATCGAACTCCGTCAGATCGGTGTCCGTGATGAAGCGAAACTTTTCGGCGGTTTGGGAAGTTGCGGAAGACCTTTCTGTTGCAACACCTTCCTCCCCGATTTTGCACAGGTGTCGATCAAAATGGCAAAAGAACAAAACCTTTCGCTCTCGTCGTCGAAAATCAGCGGCACTTGCGGCAGGCTTATGTGTTGCCTTCGTTTTGAGCACGATACCTATGAGAGGGAATATGCCACTTTCCCGAAGGTTGACACCATTGTTGACACCCCCAAGGGCAGAGGCGTTATCGTTGAAAGCAGTTTCTTGACAGGAAAGATCAAGGTTAAGATGAATAACGACCAAAGTCTTAAAGTTTTCGGCAAATCCGAGCTCAAACCGCTTGGCATGATAAAGGTCAAAGAGGACGTGAGCGAAGATTTGAAGAAACTTGAAGATAAGTAAAAATGTAAAAAAAGGTTTTCCGAAACGGAAAACCTTTTTTGTTTTTATTCTTTGTTTGTTGTTTCGCTAACTTCCGCGATATCTTCTTCGGTGAGCCCTTCGATCGTTGAAAGGTCAATGTCGTCGGCGGTGAATTTGTCTTCGCCGATCCCGAACAAAGCCGAAAGTTTTGTAATAAGGTCGGGCGCTTTGTCGATAACGCCGTTAATGCTGTCGAGCGCCTTGTTCACAGGGTCCTGAGGTGCGGAATAGGTGACGGGATTGCCAAGTTCGATAACACGAACATGGCCTTTTTCAACCGCGATGAATCCGAGAGGAGTCATGCTCACGCCCGCGCCGTTTCCGCCTGCGAAATAGGCGTTTCCGTCGCCGCGCGGATTCTTTCCGCCAAATTCGCTTCCGCCCGAAGCAAAACCGACAGCAACCTTTGAAAAGGGAATTATCGTTACGTCTCCGGGAAGACACATCGGTTCACCGATGACGGTATTAACGTCAACGACCTCGCCGATTTTTGAAAGCGCGGTGTCTATCATCTGTTTAAGCGGCATTTCGTTGGTGTTGTTGCTCATTTTTGTTTACCCCTTTTTTAAAGATTATTGTTCGGTTTCTTCCGAAAAATCAATGGAGACTTGTTCGCCCGCCATTTGAAGTTCGGTTTTGGGAAGATCGTCAATGCTTTCAAGCCCGAAACAGCGTAAAAATGCGTCGGTTGTGCCGAAAAGCACAGGCCTGCCCGGCGCATCAAGCGTTCCGCGCTCGGCAACCAGACCTTTGTCAACGAGTGATGCGACGATCGCGGAGCTGTCAACGCCGCGCACCATTTCGATGAAAGAGCGGGTGACGGGTTGGTTGTATGCGATTATCGCGAGAACTTCAAGCGACGCTTTTGAAAGCGGAGGCGCTTTGCGAAGTTCCAAAGCCTTTTTGACATATTCCGCCACATAAGATTTTGTGCAAAGTTGATAAGCGCTTTCAACGGTGATAAGTTGAATCCCGTTTTCGCGGTCATCGGAATATTTGTTTTTAAGTATTGCCGCCGCTTCGCGAAGTCCTTCGGCGTTCACGCCCAATATCTCGCAAAGGCGGTCGAATGCAACAGGTCCGCCGCAAGCGAAAAGTATCGCTTCAAGTGCTGCGGGCGTTTCTTGGTTGATGTTCATGAAAACCTCCGTTTTGTCGAGGTGTTAAATTTCTTCATTTTCGGTCGAGAGCGACAACTCAATGTCTTCGCCGTTGCCCTCAACGTCGATCATGCCGTCGCGCACAAGTTCGAGCAATGCCATGAAAACCGCAACGGCTTCGCCCCTGCTGTGAACACGGAGGAAGAGATCCTCAAAACGGCAATTCCGCCGCTGGTCGAGATAAGACATTATTGCCGCTGTCTTTTCTTCGACCGAATAATATCTTTCTTCGATCCGTTTGAAAAGCTCGGGCTCGTCTTCGGGACGCCTCAACGCGATTCGGTCGGCGATTCGTGCGAACGCTTCGGTGAGTAACTCGACCGCGTGCCCGCGTGAATAATCACTCTTTTCGGGCTCGCTTGCGGGTTTTGTAAAGGTGTCGAAATGCCCTGCGCTTTGCATTTTCAGAAATTCAGCAGCGGCTTTCGCGCGTTGGTGTTCCAAAAGTGCATCAACAAGCGGCGTACGGGGATCTTCACTTTCTTCGTTGCGCGGCAAAAGCATTTTGCTTTTAATAAGCATCAGGTCTGCTGCCATGACCACGAATTCGCTCGTGACTTCCATGTCCATTTTACGCATCGCATCGAGATAGGCGATGTATTGATCGCAGATCTCCGAGATGGGTATATCAAATATATCGATTTTGTGTTTGGATATCAGTGCCAATAACAGGTCGAGAGGACCTTCATATTGTTCCACCTTGAGATTTATGGTTTCCATAAAACTCCTTAATATTCAAATTTCAAAAGAACAGAGGGTTGAGAATGACCTTGAATAACGTTGTGAAAGCATATTCCAAAACGTTTCTCGTGAGTTCGAGCGGCAGGAACGCGATTCCGGGAATGAGATCGAGCGGATAAGGCAGATAACTTAACAGAATCAAACCGAGGAATATATAACGCGTATAATACCTGATGCGCGAATATTTTGCCGCGAGTTTGTGCGGAAGCATGCACATAAGAATGTTCGAGCCGTCGAGCGGAGGAAGGGGGATCAGGTTAAATGCGCCGAGACCGATGTTGTAGAGCATTGAAAATTGGAAGATCATCGTGATTGCCTGTGCGGTTACGCTGGTGAAACCGTTGACCGCGCAGATGTTTTGAGAAAGCACGAACAAGAACGCCGAAACAAACCCCAAAACAAAATTTGAAAACGGACCGGCGAACGAGACGATTGCGAAATCACGTCTCGGCTTTTTGAAGTTCCTTGTCATAACGGGAACCGGCTTTGCCCAACCGAAGCCGAGCAACAAAAGCAAGATCGAACCCAAAGGGTCGAGATGGTCGAGAGGATTGAGCGAAAGTCTGCCGTCGGCTTTTGCCGTGCTGTCGCCGAGTTTATATGCGGCGAAGCCGTGCGCCCATTCATGGAACGTCAACGCGGGCAAAAGCGCAATCGTAGCGACGAGAAACATAAGAATTTTATATCCGATGTCGCCATCGCCGAGAATAATGTTTAAAAGCATTTAAATCTTCCTTTTGTGTCTTGTGCAGAGGTGTGAAGTTTGATTATTTGACCTTGATCATCGGTTTTTCCCAAACTTCGGGAGCGTCGTAACCCATCATCGTGACAACGGTAGCCGCAACGTTTGCAAGGCCGTATTCGCCGTCGACGAATTCATAATTATCGTTGTAGAAATTATCGTAAATAAAGCAGGGAACGGGATTGAGAGTGTGGCTGGTCTTTGCTTTCTTTGCTCCGTCCGAGCTCACCTTTGCTTTGCCGGTCTTCTTGTCGATCTCATACATTTCGTCGGCGTTACCATGGTCGGCGGTGATGATAGCGACACCTTTGACTTCGTCAACCGCTTTGAGAATTCTCGCAAGGCAGACGTCAAGCGCTTCGACCGAGATTTTAGCCGCGATGAACGAACCTGTGTGACCGACCATATCGCCGTTCGGGAAGTTAACGCGAAGCAATCCGAAGTTTCCGTTCTTTATCTTTTCGATAAGAATATCGGTGATTTCAGCACACTTCATCCAAGGTCTTTGTTCAAAAGGAACAACGTCGGAGGGAACCTCGATATATTCTTCGAGTTCTTCCGAGAACTTGCCGCTGCGGTTGCCGTTCCAGAAGTAGGTAACGTGGCCGTATTTCTGAGTTTCGCTTATTGCAAGTTGGCTGACACCTTTGTTAACGAGGAATTCGCCCATGGTGTTGCTGATTTCGGGAGGAGAAACGAGATATTTGGACGGAATATGTGCATCTCCGTCATATTCAAGCATACCGGAATAGACAACGTTCGGAACGCGAACGCGGTCGAATTTGTCAAAATCCGAGCCTGCTTCAAAAGTTTTGCTGATCTCAATAGCGCGGTCGCCGCGGAAGTTGAAGAAAACAACGCTGTCGCCGTCTTCGACCGTGCCGACGGGCTTGCCGTCCTTCGCGATAACGAAAGGCATAAGATCCTGGTCGATAGCGCCCGTTTCAGCGCGAAGAGTGTTGATAGCTTCTTCTGCGGAAGCAAACTGTCTGCCTTCGCCGAGAACGTGGGTCTGCCAGCCTTTTTCAACCATTGACCAGTTTGCTTCATATCTGTCCATGGTGATGACCATTCTACCGCCGCCCGATGCGATGCAAACGTCAAAAGCATCATCTCTGAGCGAGGAGAGGAAATCTTCAAAAGGAAGAACATATTCAAGCGCGCTGGTTTCACCGACGTCGCGTCCGTCAAGAAGAATATGAACGCGAACCTTGTTAAGACCTTCTTCTTTTGCGCGGATTATCATCGCTTTGAGGTGATCGATGTGGGAATGCACATTGCCGTCGGAGAAAAGGCCGAGGAAGTGAAGCGTGTTGCCTTTTGCGTTCGCAACAACTTCTTTCCAGGTGTTGCTCTCGAACATTCTGCCCGACTCGATCGCTTCGGAAACGAGTTTTGCACCTTGGGCAAAGACCTGACCTGCGCCGAGCGCGTTGTGACCTACTTCCGAGTTGCCCATGTCATCGTCGGAGGGAAGACCGACAGCCGTGCCGTGTGCTTTGAGGCTGAAACAATGATATTTTTCGGCAAGCATGTCGAGCGTAGGAGTGTCAGCCGCTTTAATAGCGTTGCCTTCCTCGCGTTCGCAAATGCCGATGCCGTCCATTACGATTGTGATAACGGGACGTTTTTCGCCCCCGAAGATACCGTTTGCCATAAATTATACCCTTTCGGTTGAAATTATTATATTATAACATTTTGATTATACCGCTGATTTGCGTTTTTTTCAATAGTTTTTTATGAATTTATTTGCAACTATATGTTTGACATAGAACGAAAGAGGTGTTATAATATTTTGAATTATTATGTTAATAAGAGGTAACGTTTATGACAAGACGCGAATCCCGTGCGGAAGCGATAAAACTGCTTTTCGAACGCAGTTTTGATTTTGACCGTACGCCTGAGGAAATAATGGCTTCGGCTACCGAAGACCGCGAAGAAAAAATCAGTACTTTTGCAAAAGAACTTTTTCTCCGCGCGGATGAAAACCTGGGCGATATCGACGAAAAAATCGCGCGTTGTGCTGATAATTGGCGTATCGACCGTATCGACCGCGTTACGTTGACGGTTCTTCGTCTTGCGGCTTGTGAGATCGATTATTTTCCCGAAATCCCTGTTGAAATAACCGTGAACGAGTCTATCGAACTTGCAAGAATGTTCGGCGAATCCGATTCGGTCGGATTTATCAACGGTGTTCTCGGCAAATATGCAAACGGCGTCAGCAAACCCTTTGCAAAGCAAAAACCGCTTTCCGCCGAAACCGAGGAATCGATCGAAGAAGAAACCGATAACAACGAGGGTGATGCAGAATGAGCGACGCTCAAACGCGTGCACTGACTGTTGAACAACTTAATACCTACATCAAAGACTACCTAGGTACATCACCTTTGCTTCAAAAGGTGTTTGTCAAAGGAGAGATATCGAACGTTCGCGTTTACGGAGGTTCGGGGCATATTTATTTCACGCTGAAAGATGAAAATTCGGCTATCCCCGCAACAATGTTCGGCGGCGCGTCAAAACTCAATTTCAAACCCGAAAACGGAATGAAAGTTCTTTGTTTGGGCAGGGTTGCGGTTTTCGTTCGTGACGGTCAATACCGTCTTTATGCCGAAACGATGGAACCCGACGGAGTCGGCTCGCTTTATGTTGCGTTTGAGCAACTCAAAGCAAAACTTCAAGCCGAAGGCCTTTTTGCGCCCGAACACAAAAAACGAATCCCGAAAATCCCCTTTTCGGTCGGCATCATCACCGCTCCGGGCGGTGCGGCGGTGCGCGATATGATCAACGTTTCGCGCAGACGTTTTCCTGCCGTTAAACTTTATCTTTATCCGTCGCTCGTTCAAGGCCCGTCTGCCCCTGCGCAGATGATAAATGCGCTCAAAGCCCTTGATGAGAGCGGGAAATGTGACGTTATAATCATCGGCCGCGGCGGCGGCAGCGCCGAGGATCTGTGGTGCTTTAACGACGAGACCCTTGCTCACGCTGTCTATAACTGCAAAACCCCGATAATTTCGGCTGTCGGTCATGAAACCGATTTCACGATATGCGATTTTGTCGCAGACCTGCGTGCACCCACCCCCAGCGCGGCGGCGGAGCTTGCGGTGCCCGATGTGCGCGATCTTAAAAAGCAATTTATGAACGTTGAAAAACGCATGCTTCAAAGTCTGAACGCAAAAACCGACTTTTTACGTCAACGTCTGTTGACGCTTTCGCAAAGACCGGTGCTTCAAAGCCCGCAGGGATATTTCGACGAAAGAAGAATGACGCTTGCGAGGGACGAGGAACGCCTTTATGCTATCGTCGGTTCAAGGCTTGAACGAGAAAAAATGAAACTTTATGCTCAGAGCGAAAAACTTAACAGTTTGAACCCTTTGTCGGTGCTTGGTCGCGGCTTTTCGGTGGCGTTCGGTGCTGACGGAAAGGCGATAAAGAGCGTCGAACAGCTCCCATCGGGAACAGAATTCGAACTTATGTTAAGCGACGGAACAAAAACAGCAATAGCAAAGTAAACAAGTTTGGAAAAGGCAACAAAAAACGGCAACGATTATCAGAGCGATAACGGTCGCTGCCGCTCTCGATCAAAAACTGCGTTTTTAATCGTTTTTTGGAGTTCCGTTCGCTCGCGCCTGCGCGCCGCTTTGCGTCACTTGCGGAACTCATAGGTATATTTTCCGAGGCACATGTCCTCGAAAAATATGGATTTTTAAATAAAACAACTTTGGAAAAGGCAACAAAAAATGGCAACGATTATCAGAGCAATAACGAAAGACGGCTCGGCGAGAGCCATCGTTCTCGACGGGCGCGATATTGTCGAACGCGCGCGTGAGATACACAACACCGCCCCCACCGCAACTGCGGCTTTGGGCAGAACTCTGCTTGCGGCGTCGCTCGCGGGTTCGCTTTTGGGCGAGGAAGAGGATTGCATGACGATTCGCTTCAAGGGCAACGGTGTCGGCGGCGCGGTCGTCGCAACGAGCGATTGGTGCGGAAATGTGCGCGGTTTTATACAAAACCCGTCTGCCGATCTGCCTCTTCGTTCCGACGGGAAACTTGATGTCGGCAACTGCATCGGCAAGGGCGAACTTTATATCCTGCGCGACGTCAGCGGCAGCAAAGAACCTTATGTCGGCATCTCTCAAATCCAAACCGGTGAAGTTGGCGATGATATCGCATATTATTATGCTACGAGTGAGCAGATCCCGACAATTTGTGCGCTCGGTGTGCTTGTCGATCGTGATTATTCGGTCAAACAATCGGGCGGCGCGTTGGTTCAGCTTCTGCCGTTCGCCGATGATGCCGTTGTTGATGTTCTTGAAAGAAACGCACAAAAAATGCGTCCTGTCACCGAAATTCTTTCAAACGGAACGCTTGAAGACGTTATCGCCGAAGTTTTTGATGGTCTTGAATATGATATTTTCGATAGAATCGAATGCGCTTATAAATGCGTTTGCAACCGCGAAAAGACCGATACAGCGCTCATTTCGCTCGGCGAAAAGGAACTGACCGATATGATAAACTCCGATGACGAAACGGTTATGACCTGCGGTTTCTGCGACGCGGTTTATAAATATTCCAAGAGTGATTTGAAAAATATTTTAAAAAAGGCGCAGAAATAAAATGAACAACAAAAAAATTGCTCTCGTCACGGGCGGCGCAAGAGGAATCGGCGAATCGGTCTGCCGTGCGCTCTCGCGTGACGGTTGGTATCTTTATATCCATTGCGGCAAAAGCATCGAGGAAGCGAAGGAACTTTGCGAAGAACTTGGCAATGCGGAATGGATTTCCGCCGATCTTTCGGATCCCGAATCGGTTGAAAAAATTGCAAACTTTTGCAAAAATCCCGATGCAATAATCAACAACGCAGGCGTTTCGCTGGTTTCGCTTTTTGACAAAGCCAAAGAAGATTCCGTGCGCAGAATGTATGAAATCAATCTTTTTGCGCCGATAAACCTCGTTCGTCGTCTTTTGCCTGATATGATAAGCCGCAAAAACGGTGTTATCATCAACGTCTCGTCTGTTTTCGGCGAGGTCGGCGGTTCTTGTGAGGTTGATTATTCCGCCGCGAAGGCAGGATTGATCGGGTTCACAAAGGCGCTTGCAAAAGAAGTCGGTCCCGCGGGGATAAGAGTCAATTGCATTTGTCCGGGCGTTATTGATACCGAAATGAACGACGATTTGTCGTTTGAAGACGTTGAAACGCTTTGCAACGACGTTCCGCTTCAAAGAATGGGTGAACCCGAAGAGGTTGCCGATCTTATTGCGTTTCTTGTTTCGGACAAGGCAAAATATATCACCGGCTCGGTCTATGATATAAACGGCGGCTGGAATTGAGGTAAAAAATGAACCGTATTGCAAAGTTTTTAAAGGTTTCGGAAGAACAGTTCGGCAGAGAGGGATATGAAAATATCGCTATTCCGAAGCGCGCAACAAGCGGATCGGCGGGTTATGATTTTTATGCACCCTATGATTTTGAATTAAAACCGGGCGAAGAAATCGTCATTGACACAGGTATCCGTGCGCATATCGCCGACGGTTGGGTGCTCGTTATCCTTCCGCGTTCGGGTTCGGGGTTTAAATATGGCGTTCGCCTTGCCAATACCGCAGGCGTTATCGACTCCGATTATTTCAACGCGGATAACGAGGGACATATCAAAATCAAACTTATCGGGGGAAGCAAAATCTTTAACGTCAAAACCGGCGATGCGTTTGCGCAGGGTATCTTCCTGCCCTACGGTATTACAGAAGACGACGATTGCCAAGAACTTCGTCACGGCGGATTCGGCTCGACCGGAAGCTGACGCGTTCAACCGAAAATATGTTTTCGGGCAGATCGGAACTGCGATCGGTTTTGAATTGTTGCAGACATAACAAAAACAACACAAATAAAAATAACGAAAGGCCACGCGGAGAAAAGCGCAACCGACAGTTGAGCTATACCGTGGGAAATAAAAAATGATAACGACGAAACAAAGAGCATATCTTCGCGGACTTGCGAACGTCATTGAACCGACAACGCAAATCGGCAAATTCGGCATCGGTGATACCGTTCTCGAAACCGTTTCAAAGGCGCTTGAAGCGCATGAACTCATCAAACTCACAGTGCTTGAAACCTGCCCCGAAACTCCCAAGGAAGTCATGGCTTCGCTTTGTGAAGCGCTCGGCTGCGAGGCGGTTCAGGTCATCGGCAGAAAGGTTGTTATCTACCGTCGTTCGAGCAAAGAAGAAAACCGCAAAATCATTCTTCCGCGCAAATAACAGAACGTTACCGTTGATTCGGCAGAAAAACCTTTCAGTATAGAACAGAAGTAGCGAGTGATAAACAAAAATGAAAGATTTTCATATTCATCATCACCTTGATGCCTGCGGCGCGGAGGAGATGACTTTCCCGAATATCGAACGCGTCTGTGCCGAACTCGGCATCGACGAGGCGACGGTGGTCAAGCATTATTCCGAACGTATGCCCAACGGCGAGCGCGATTGGATCTGTTGGCACGTTCAGGGAACGCCCGAGTTGGACGCATTTTTGGAAGAATATAATGCATACAGACCTCAAAAGGTTGTTTTTCACAGCGGTGTTGAAACCGAACTTATGAACGACAAGGGAGATATCAACATCCCGATCTGTGATCAGGAAAAGGTCGACATGGTTCAACTTTCGATACATTTCATGATCGATACCGAAAAACTTCCGCTTGACCTTATGATTTACCCCGTTCTTTCTTTCAGCCCCGAATATAACAATGAAATCGGGCAAAAAATGCTTGCCGAATGGAAAGAAAAGGTCGATTCTGTCGGTGCGGAATATCTTATCGAGTCAACCGTGAACGGTTATATAAAGGCAATAAAACGCTTCCCGAAGGTCAAAAGTCTTGCACACATGGCTGACGGCATGAAACATCTGAGGACTTATCTTGTTGACGTCAAATCCGTTCCCGTTAAAAAGCAGGTCGAGATGTTTGAACCGCTTATGAAACTCATGGCGGAAAAGGGAACTTTTTGGGAGATAACGAACGAGTTTGCAGAGCCTGCGATCATCAAACGTGCGCACGAAATGGGTGTTCAATTCACCTGCACCGCCGACGGTCATCAGCTTTATAACGGTTGGGGTCCGCTTGCGAATCATATAAATGCAGAAAATCGCTTAAAAGAACTTCTTTCAATGTAAAAAAATAAAAAAGGTTTTCCGTTTTGGAAAACCTTCTTTTTTTATTCTCCGAGAAATCCTTCAAGGATCTTTTCTTCGGCTTCTTCTTCGGTCAGACCCAGCGTCATGAGTTTTATCAACTGGTCGCCCGCAATTCGGCCGATGGCCGCCTCGTGGACAAGGTTTGCTTCGGTGTGTTCCGCCGCAACAGCAGGAACCGAACTTATCGTTGCGTTGTCCATAAGGATCGAATCACATCTGATGTGACCGAAACATTTGGCTTTGCCCGTAACGCAGGGGCGGAAGACCTGCTTCGATTCGTTCTGCGCGACCGAACGCGAAATGATTCTTCCGTTGGCATTTTCGCCGTCAAGAATGAGGTCCATGTCCGATTCGGCATATTGTTTGCCGTGAGTGAGAAGTTTTTCGTTGATGATCGCGCTTGCGTCTTTTCCGACGACGATTTTCGTCTTGCGCGCGGTCGAATCAATACCTTTTATCTGTGTCGTGTCCATCTGAACCGTCGATCCTTCGCCGACATAAACGACCGTTTCGGGGTTCATGATCTTCTCGCCGTTTCCGTCTCCGTCGCCGTAATGACGTTCGGTATAACGAATGGTGGAATTTTTGCCGATGTAAAAGGTGTGAACACCGTCATGGCGCGATTCGCTGTCGCCGCAGTTATGGATGCCGCAACCTGCCATGATCGTAACGTCGCAATCGTCGCCGATGAAGAAATCGTTGAAAACGGTTTCGGCATGGCCCGATTCGGTGATGATAACGGGAATATGAACCGTTTCTCCTTTTGTGCCGCTTTTGATGTTGATGTCGATGCCCGATTTGTCGGTTTTGTTTTCAATGCGGATGTTTTCGGTCGAAAACCGTCCTGCCGAACCGCCGTTTTTGCGAATGTTGTATGCTCCGTCAGGAATCGAGTCCAAAAGGGCGATTTCTTTAAGAAGCGTAAAATCAAGCTTTTCCATATCAGTTGCCCTTTCTCATATATTCGCAGCCCATCGCTTGGCTTCCCAGAAGCTTCGGGAAGATAACGTCTTTTTCGCCGCGCTCGGCGATTTCGCCTTTGGAAAGCACGGCGATCTCATCGGCGAGTGAGATAATGCGTTCTTGGTGCGAGATGATGATAATCGTTGCATCGCTCGTTTCGTGGAGTTCACGGAAGGTCTCGGTGAGCTTTGCGAAAGACCAAAGGTCAATGCCCGCTTCGGGCTCGTCGAAGATCATCAAACCGCTTCCGCGCGCGAGGATCGTCGCGATTTCAATGCGCTTAACTTCGCCGCCCGAAAGAGAAGTATCGACTTCGCGGTCAACGTAATCCGCAGCGCAAAGACCGACTTTGTTGAGATAATTACAGCAGTCGATGCGTGAAAGATCTTTTCCGCCTGCCGCAAGTGAAAGCAACGCGCCGACCTTCATCCCCGTGAAACGCGGGGGTTGCTGGAAGCCGTAACTGATTCCAAGACGGGCGCGTTCGGTGATCGTCATGTTCGTGATGTCCGTGCCGTTCCAGATGATTTGACCGCCGGTGGGCTGAACGATACCCGAAACCGCTTTCGCCAGCGAGGTTTTGCCGCCGCCGTTAGGTCCGGTCAACACCAAAAAAGTTCCGTCTTTTATGGTCAGATCGATGTTATTAAGTATATCGATTCTTTCTCCGTTTTCGTCTGTCGCGGAGAAACTCAGATTTTTAATTTCAAGCATTTTTCGCTCCTTCTTTGGAGTTTTGTCTTATTTTATCATATTGTTGAATATTGTCAAGCGGAGTTGCGATTTATGGTTCACGGTGAATCAAATACGATGAAGTTCTTCGTGAAAATCGGGGACGAGTGCCTCACTTTTACGCATTTTGGGATTCGCGTAACGAGCGAACAAATCTCTCAAAACCTCGGCGCGCGAGTTTGAGGGGCTGCGAAATAAACATCGCATCTCCGAAATTGATGGTTTATAGAATGCTGTACAAGAAGCAAGCCAAGGCGCACCGGAGAAAGTAAGACGAAGGCATAGGAACCTATGTCGCGCCGCTTTCGAGGAACAACGAAGTATTGCGCCGCTTATTGTATCAGCATAGCATCGCCGAACGAAAAGAAATGATATTTCTGTTCCACCGCTTCTTTGTAAGCGTTCATTGTGTTTTCATATCCCGCAAACGCGCAAACAAGCATGATGAGCGTACTTTCAGGCAGGTGGAAGTTGGTTATCATCGCGTCGACACATTTAAACTTAACGCCGGGATAAAGGAAGATCGAGGTCTCGCCCTCAAACGGTCGAACGGTTCCGTTTTCGTCGGTCGCGCTTTCGAGCGTGCGTACGCTCGTTGTGCCGACGGCGATAACTCGGCTTCCGCGCGCATGGGCCGCGTTGATCCTTTCCGCCGCTTCGGGAGTGACTTTGATATATTCCGAATGCATTATGTGGTTTGTGAGGTCATCCTCTTTGACCGGGCGGAAGGTGCCAAGCCCGACATGAAGCAGAACTCGAACGATCTCAACGCCTTTTTCTTCCGCTTTTTTGAGCAATTCGGGCGTGAAGTGCAGACCTGCCGTCGGCGCGGCGGCTGAACCGTCGGTTTTGGCATAAACCGTCTGATACCGCGATTTGTCTTCGAGCTTTTCGGTGATGTAAGGAGGAAGCGGCATAAGACCGACCCTGTCAAGGATCTCGTTGAAAACGCCGTCGTAATCGAATTTGATAACGCGTATCCCGCCTTCGAGAACGTCAACGACGGTGCCCGAAAGTTCGTCGGAATAGAAAACTTTCTGTCCGACCTTTGTCTTCTTTCCGGGGCGGGTGAGACATTTCCAAACCTCGCCTTCGACATTTTCGGCACGCGAAAGCAGAACCGTTTCAATTTCTCCTTCACGGCCGACCGCTTGTCCGAAAAGACGTGCGGGAATGACCTTCGTGTCATTGATGACGAGGCAATCGCCTTCGCGCAAATTGTCAATTATATCATAAAATTTTTTGTGTTCGGTCTTGCCGCTCGTTTTATCAAGGCAAAGCAAACGCGAATGATCTCGCAACGCGCTCGGGGTTTGCGCGATGAGCTCGGACGGCAGATCGTAAAAATAGGTTGAGCGTTTTAAAAGATCCATAAATCTTTCCTTTTGAGAGTGTTGTCGTAAAATTCCTTTGAAGAATATACTTAACTATAAAGGATTTCAAGATATTATACTACACCGGTATAAATATTTCAATACAAGAGAAGGAAAAACCGAAATGAAAAAAGAACTGATTTTTCGCGGCGCGGCAACAGCGCTTGCAACGCCGTTCGATGAAAAAGGAATAGATTATTATGCTTTTGCGAAAATGATCGATTATCAATTGACAAACGGTATCGACGCACTTGTTGTCTGCGGCACAACCGGCGAGGCGTCAACACTTTCCGTTGAAGAAAAAATGGAACTTATCGCCTTTGCCGTCCGTCAGGTCAGAAATCGCGTGCCGCTCATCGCGGGCACGGGTGCGAACGACACAAAAAAAGCGTGTGAACTTTCGGAATATGCCGCCTGTGTCGGCGTTGATGCCCTTCTGATCGTCACACCTTATTATAACAAATGCACACAGAAAGGACTTCTGGCATATTATAACGATATCGCCGAAGTGTCGGGTCTGCCTTTTATCGCTTACAGCGTTCCCGCAAGGACGGGAATGAAGATCGAGCCCGAAACGGCTTATCGTCTTTCGGAAAATCCGCTTTGCGTCGGGTTGAAAGATGCCGGCGACAGCATTTCGGATACGGCGCGCATCATTTCGCTTTGCGGCGAGAGTCTGCCGATCTATTCGGGCAACGACGATAGGATCCTGCCCGTGCTTTCGCTTGGCGGCAAAGGGGTTATTTCGGTTATGTCGAACCTTATCCCAAAAGAGGTAAAACGCCTTTGTACACTGTTTTTCGAGGGCGAAACTGCGCGTGCCGCCGCGATGCAGACCGAGCTCATTCCGCTTTGCGAAGCGTTGAGGAGCGAAGTCAATCCGATCCCGCTCAAAGCCGCCCTTTCAGAAATGGGCTTGTGCAAAAACATTCTCCGCGCACCCTTAACAAGCCTTTCGCCCGAGCATGCGGCAGGTCTTTTGAGAATAATCCGCAATTTGGAATAAAACAAAAAATGCAGGCGTTAAGCCTGCATTTTCAATTTCATTTGTCCGCGAATGAAAATCGTGCGAATCGCATGACCCGTGAAGACCTTAGCCTGTTTTTTCAGCCCGTATAGGAAAAGCCGGGCGTTGAGAAAAAGCGGTAAAAAGGTCACGCCGAAGGCGTTGATCAAATCCGTGGCCGTAAGAAACAAGAAATTTTCATTATAAAAGACTTTCCGCCTTTGCGCTTGCGAGAGTGTCGCACCGTTCGTTGTAGGCATGGCCGTCGTGCCCGCGCACCCAGATGAACGTGACTTCGTGTTCGGAAAGAAGGACGTCAAGTTCCTTCCAAAGATCGTCGTTAAGAACCTTCGATCTGTCAGCCTTTTTCCAGCCTTTGTTCTTCCAACCGTCAAGCCAGCCTTTGTTGATCGCGTTGACGAGATATTGCGAATCGCTGTAAAGATTGACCTTGCAAGGCGTTTTTAATGCCTTCAAGCCTTCGATCGCGGCAATCAGTTCCATGCGGTTGTTGGTGGTGAGTTTGTCGCCGCCGCAAAGCTCTTTTTCTTTGCCTTCATATTCAAGAATGGCGCACCATCCGCCTGCGCCGGGGTTGCCCTTACAGGCACCGTCGGTGTAAATATTTACGGTTTTCAATTGTCAAACCCCTTTGATTTTTTGCATACGGATATCTTTACCCGAAAATTTAAGAACCCTGAATTCGCCCAACAATCGCGAAAGCAAACGTTCGCCATAGGTTTTTCTGATCGCTTCGGGGGAGAGATTTGTGCTGATTATCGTCTTTTTGCCGTTGACGATACGAAGGTCAATAAGACTTGTTATGGCAGAAACGCTGTATTGTGTGATGCATTCCGCGCCGAGATCGTCAATGATAAGAAGACGGCAGTTTTCATATTTTTTGCGTTCCGAAACATCTGCGCGGTTAAACCTGACCGCATCGCAGGTGTCGAAAATCTGTTGTGCCGATTCGTAAAGAACCGACATTCCTCTTGAAGAAACAACGTTGCCGATAGCCGCCGAGATGTGAGTTTTGCCCAAACCCGTTCCGCCTACGAAAAGCAACCCTGCGGCTTCGTCGCCGGGGAAGTTCTCGGCATAACGTTTGCAGCCGTTGAGGATATCCTCCATGTTTTTGCGCTCGTTGCCCTCGGCGTAATATGTAAGAAGAAAGTTGTCGAAAGTTTTGTCTTTGAGTCCGTGAGCAAGACTGCTTTCCTGATAACTGTTCGCGGAAAGCATGTTTTTGATGCAGGAACAAAGTTTTAAATCGTCGCCGTAACCGCTGTCGTTGCATTTCTTGCATTGAAAATCGGGTTCGTCAAAATCGGCTTGATAACCGCGCGATTCAAGCAAACGTGCTCTTTCTTCAACGAGTTGTTCGGCTTCGGATTCGAGCTTTTCTCTGCTTTCTCCGCCGATCATTCTCATTGGGATCGTTTCGATAAGTCTGTCGATCTGCATAACGCGCGGAATACGCGCATGAAGTTCGGCGCGCTTTTCGTCGGCGTTTTTTATCGCTTCCATACGGCTTTTTTCTTTTAAAACCAACGCTTCGTTGATGTTCATTTTAATTCCTCTCAATCATCAAATCCTCGGTTCAATGCCGCTTCGATGAATTCGTCGCCCTCAAAACTGCTTTCGGCGCCTGCCGTTCGGCTTGCTTCGCCGGTGTTAACGTCTTCAACCGACGCGAACCCGCTTTCGTGCCAACGGCGGAGAATGCTGTTCATGTAGGTTATCGAAACCTTGCCGGTGTTGTCAACCGTTTTTTCATAGGCAAGTTTAATCATGTCAAAAGGAAGATTCCATTCGCCGAACCAACAGTCGAATGTTTTGGATTCCTTGCTTGTGAGAGCTCTGTCGCCCATGCCGCAAAGTCTGCGGAGTTTGCCGATCTCGCTGTTGATTGCCTCGCGGCGTGCAAGATATGCTTCAAATTTTTCGTATGTATCAATCCCGTCGTCATAAAGCGCAACGGCTTTTTTAAAGATGTATTGAAGACTTTTCTTTTCGTTCGCGCAACAGTCCTCGATAATACCGCAGATCATCGGTGCGGGAATACGCACGAAGTCATAAAGATACAAAAGCGAAGAATGATCGTTTTTTGTGAGCATTTTTTCAAGTTTGTCGCTCGCGATGCGGCAAACCATCGCAAACTCGTTGTCGTTGTTGAGCGTGTCGGCGATCGTTGCCGAATCATAATTGCGATAAGCGCTTGTGTCGGAAGAAACCTGTTTTTTCGGGGCTTCGCTCTCGGTGAAGATCCCCGCGCCGCGCCAAAAAGCAACTGCCTTTTCGGTTTGGGCAACCGTAATGCCCAATTCGCGCGCGGCAGATGTGATGTCGGAGTTCGGTTCCGCAAAGAAATAGACAAGCACTTTCAGTTCTTCTGCTGTTGCATTTTTCAATTGTTGCAATACTTCCTTCGGCATCAGAATCAAACCGTCGGACGGCGTTTTAATGGACATTTCAAATTCCTTTACTAAAATAAGATAAGCTAAACTAAGATAAAATAAGATAGACCAAGATAAGAATCAAATATTTTCCGAGGACATGCGCCTCGGAAAATATACCTATGAGTTCTGCGAGTGACGCGAAGCGGCGCGACGGCGCGAGCGAACAGAACTCTCGAATCGAATGAAAACCTTGTTTTCATTCGGGAGCGTCAGCGACAAGGACATTTCAAATTCCTTTACTAAAATAAGATAAGCTAAACTAAGATAAAATAAGATAGGCTAAGATAAGAATCAAATATTTTCCGGAGACATGCGCCTCGGAAAATATACCTATGAGTTCTGCGAGTGACGCGAAGCGGCGCGACGGCGCGAGCGAACAGAACTCTCGAATCGAATGAAAACCTTGTTTTCATTCGGGAGCGTCGGAAATCAAGACCGAATTATGCTCTTATCGGGCGATACCGAAAAGATAAGACGGTTGCGCTCGGCAAGGTTGCCGACGATTTCAACGGTGTAATCAATATCGAGTTTTCCGCCTTCCATTGTCAGCGAATTTTCGAGTTTTTTCGTCCTCACGCGCATTTGAAGCGGGAAAAATCCCGTGTTGCAAATGCAGGTATGAGCTTTCCCGTCGGCAAATACCATGTGGGAATTGATAGGACCTAACCGATTGACCGAAACGGTGCTGTCTTCAAATGTGTCGATGATCGTCGTGACAGAATTTTCTTCGTTGAATTCGATTCTGAAACCGCCTTTGGTCTTTTTCATAGTACCTGCAACGGTGAAATCATCGGTTTCGCTCGTTTCGCCGCTTTGCGAAACGGCCGGGTGTGTCCGCTCGCTGCGGACACGGATATCAATGGGTATTTTCATGTAAAACCTTCGTTAAAACTGTTCGATGTCGATATGTTCAACTTCGCCGTCAAGCCCGCCGATCAAAAATTTTTGCGCGTTTGTGCGGAAAAGCGAAGCGTCGTCACTTGTGTAATATTCGATCTTTCCGCCCGAATTGTTTGTTAAACCAAGACGGATAAGCTCTTCTTTCAAAGCGCCCGCCGCCTCCGCACCCGAACTTATCAGTTCGGTTTCGGGAAGATGGTTTTTGATAGCGCTCGAAAGCAAGGGATAATGCGTGCAACCGAGTATCGCCGAATCGGGACGTTTTTGCGCCACATCGGATAAATATTCTGAAATTATCGCGTTAGTAGCCTTGTCATCAATGCTCGGATGCCAGTTTTCGACAAGCGGCACGAACATCGGGCAGGCGCAGGGGATGATATCGTCAATGCCGTTTTCTTTTAGGGCGCGTTCATAAGAACGGCTTTTTATCGTCGCGCTCGTTCCGAGAACCGCAACTCTGTTTTCGCCTTTTTTAGCAACCTCTGCCGCCGCTTTTGCCGCCGCTTCGATAACACCGACAACGGGCAGCCCGGTTGCTTCGGCAACTTCGGAAAGGCAGTTGGAACTGACCGTTCCGCATGCAACAAGAATTGCTTTAACACCTTTGGATAACAAAAATCTTGCATCTTGAAGCGCGAATTTGCGGATAACCTGCGGTGATTTTGTGCCGTAGGGAATACGTGCGCTGTCGCCGAAATAAATGATGTCTTCATTGGGCATCAAACGGTGCAGTTCGCTCATCGCGGTCAATCCGCCCAGACCGGAATCGAAAACGCCGATCGGAAGACGCGATCTGTCGGTCGTGTTACTCATTCTTCACACCCCTCGGCAAGCGATAAAAGTTTTGTGATAAGTTCGGAATAGCCGATTCCGATGCAGTCCATAAGTTTCGGATACATGCTTATCGGAGTGAATCCGGGGATCGTGTTGATCTCGTTGAGCATCGGACCGCTTTCGGTGAGGAAAAAGTCAACTCGCGAAAGTCCGCCGCAACCGAGCGCTTTGTAAACCTTTACGGCAAGCGCGCGGATATTCTGCGCAACCGTTTCGTCGAGCGGGGCAGGAGCGACGCAATCGGCACAGTCGGAGATGTATTTCGTTTCATAATCGTAAAAATCGCTGTTGGGAACGATCTCGCCGCAAACCGAAGCGAACGGTTTGTCGTTACCGCAAACGGCAACTTCGATTTCGCGGCCGATGATGTTCGGCTCGATAAGAAGCTTTTTATCATGTTCAAAGGCAAGTTCAATGCCTGATTTGAGTTCTTCTTTGTTCTTGGCTTTGGTGATGCCTACGGAACTGCCCGCGTTTGCAGGTTTTACAAAAACGGGATAACTATACATAGCCTCGCTTTTTGCGATGATTTCCGAAACGTTGCAATTTCTCGTTGCCGAAACAAAGGGGACAACGGGAATGCCTGCTGCGGCACAGATGGTTTTGGTCGCGGCTTTATCCATCGAAATCGCCGAAGAACAGGTGTCACAACCGACGTAAGGAATTCCCGAAAGTTCAAGAAGCCCCTGCATCGTACCGTCTTCGCCGTTTTTGCCATGGAGCACGGGGAAAACGACGTCAACACGGATTATTTCAAAAGTGCCCTCGGCGCCGTCAAGCGAGATAAAACCGTGATGCGCCTTGCAGGGCGAAAGCACTGCGGCAGAGAGGAAGTTCCTCTTTTCGTGCCATGTGTGATTGCGCAAATCATCGGTGCTTCCGCTGTAAATCCACCATTTTCCGTCTTTTGTAATGCCGACAAGCAACGGCTCAAAAAGGTTTTTGTCGAGATTTTCGGCAACGTTTGCCGCAGAAACACAACTCACCTCATATTCCGAGGATTGACCGCCGAAAAGTATTGCAACAGTTTTTTTCATTAAAACGCCTCCGAATCCGCTCAAAGGAACAGCGCGTTATATGCTGTCCACATAAGCGGAATAGTAATTATGCAAAGAATGCTTGTTGAAAGAATGATATTTGCCGCAGTTTCGGAATCGCCGCCATGCGTTTCCGCAAGACTTTGTATCATCGTTGCGCCGGGGCAACATGCAAGAACGAAAGCCGAAACCTTGACTTCCTGCCCGACGGGAAGAAAACTGAACAGAGCGCCGATGATGATAGGAGATACAACCAACTTGACAAACGCCGCGATATAAACGCGGTAATTCGAGAAAACAGCCGAAAACCGTTTTGTTGCAAGCCTCATTCCGAGCACCGTCATGCAAACGACAGTCGACATTCTTCCGAAAGTTTCGATATATTCCGCAGGAAGTTCGGGGAATTTGATATTTAACGCAAAAAGAGTGAACGATATCGCAAAGGTGATGACCGATGGATTGAGGAAAAGTGCTTTGAGTTTTATGTACTTTCTGTCGCCCGTCATCATCAAAAGCCCGAGAGTCCAACCGATAACGTTCATTGATATCGAGAACGCGGCAGAATAAACGCGAACCTCGGGAATTCCGGGGATAAGATATTCAAGCAACGGCACGCCGAGAAAGCCGACGTTTCCGCAAGCGCCCGCAACTGCACAAACGCGGTGTGCGAGATCTATTTTCATTTTTCGCCTGAAAACGAGCGAATACAGCAAAATTATCGCGACCTGCCCCAAAAGCGTGACGAGGAAAAATATACCGAGATCACGAATGAGCACAGGCGTGCTGTCGACCGAACCGAGCGTGTAAAGCGAAAGCGCGGGTTGGCAGACGTAAAGCAAAAATTTTGCAAAAACTTTTATCGAGTCCTCGCCCAATTGCTTGGTCTTCACAAGAATATATCCGGGAACACCATAGGCAATCATCATAAGGACTTTTAATGCGGTTATGCCTAATGCTGTCAAGTCAAACATAATTTACCCGAAAAAAGGCCCCTGAAATTATTTTTTGCTTTTTACAATTTCGTCGATAACGCCATATGCAAGCGCATCTTCGGCGAACATCCAGTTGTCGCGTTCGGTGTCGCGCGCGATCTCTTCAACGGGCTTGCCGATGTTTTCGGCAAGAATGCGATTGATTCTGTCCTTGGTGCGGCGTGCAAAGTTGGTCGCGATTATAACGTCAGACGCCTGGCCGCCCGCCGTGCCGATGACTTGATGAAGCATGACTTCGCAATTTTCCAAACCGTAACGTTTGCCCTTTGTGCCGGCGGCGAGGAGAAACGCGCCCATACTGCAAGCCGAACCGACGCAAACGGTCGAAACGTCGCATTTGAGCGTTTTGATAGTATCGTAAATCGCAAAACCGGCCGAAACGCTTCCGCCCGGGGAGTTGATATAAATAGTAATATCTTTATCCGGGTCTTGTGCTTCCAAAAAGAGAAGTTGACCGACGATGCTGCAAGCGAGGTCGTCGCTGATTTCGTTGAAAAGGAGGATTATCCTATCTTTGAGCAGACGCGAAAAAAGATCATAACCTTGGTGTCTGCCGCCTTCGTTTTCAAAAAAAGTAGGGTTGACTATCATGTTTTTCCTCCAAAAGATTCTAATTCAATTTAGTTTACCACATTTCAAACTCCTTTTCAATAGCAATTTGTGCCGTCTTATGGAAAAGAAAGCCTTATAAACGCGAATGATATTTGACATATCGTTGCCAAAAGGTTATAATTACGTCACAAGGAGGTGAAATGTATGCCGTATCTTCTTTCTCCGGCGGGAAGTCCTGCTGCGCTTAAAGCCGCGATTGATGCCGGAGCAGATGAGGTCTATCTCGGCGGTTCGGATTTTAATGCCCGAAAGAACGCGTCTAACTTTGACAGAGATGCGCTTGTTCGTGCCGCAAAACATTGCCGCAGTTCAAACGTTGGACTTCATATAACGCTCAATACGTTAATATATGATAAAGAATTCAAATCCGTGCTTGAATATGTGGATTTTCTGGCAAACGACGTGCGCCCCGATGCGCTTATCGTTCAGGACCTTGGGCTCGCGTGTGAAATACGTCAAGCCTATCCCGAACTCGCGCTCCATGCGAGCACACAGATGCGCATTCATTCGCCGTCCGATGCCGAGTTTTTGAAAAATCTCGGGTTCACCCGCGCCGTTTTGGCGCGTGAACTTCCGAAAGAGGATATCGCCGCGTTTGCAGCAACGGGTTTGGAAACCGAGATCTTCGTTCACGGTGCGATTTGCGTCAGTGAAAGCGGCGGTTGTTTGATGAGTTCGGTCATCGGCAACCGAAGCGGGAACCGAGGCGAATGTGCTCAACCCTGCCGTTTGCCGTGCAAGGGTAAAAACCGTTATCCGTTGTCGCTTAAAGACATGTGCCTTGCTTCGCACATTCCCGAAATTTCCGAGATCGGGGTGACAAGCCTTAAAATCGAGGGCAGAATGAAAAGCCCGGAATATGTCGGTAAAGTCACTGCTGTTTATCGTCGTCTCATTGATGAGAACAGAACAGCCACCGCCGATGAACTGAAACTTCTTGCAAACGTCTTTTCGCGCACGGGCTTCACCGACGGATATTTCGTTTCGCGGATCAATCGCGATATGTTCGGTATCCGCCGAGAGGAAGATAAGAAAGTCAGCAACCTTTTTTCTTCAAGGACGATAAAAGCCCCGAAACGTCCGCAAAAAGAAGAACTTGTCAAACCCTCGCTGTTTATTATGCCCGAAAGGGACGAATCGAAAACACTTCATCCTGCAAAACAAAAAGGACTCGTTCTGAGGTTCGAGGGAAAATTGCCCTCGGAACGCTTTCTGCGAAAGCATGCGCCGTCCGCCGCGAGGATCGACGTTCCGCTTCATTTATGCGCCGACGACAGGATAAAGCCTTATATCGAAAAGGTTTCTGTGATATTACCGCGCTCCGTATTCCTGAATGAAATCGAGTCGGTCAAGTCGCAACTCAAAAAGGCGTTTGGCCTGAACATCAGAAACGCAACGGTTTCCTCGTTCAATCAGATTTCGCTTTGCGACGGCTTTTATCTCCATGGGGATTATGCTTTCAACGTCGTCAACCGCAAAACGCTTTCTCTGCTTGAAAATCTTTCGTTTTCATCGGTCATGCTCTCGCCCGAAACCGACGGCAGATTCCCGCGCGGAAGCAAATGTGCGCTTGAATATATCGGCTACGGACGAACGCCTTTGATGTACACGCGAACCTGTATAATCGCCAATGTCAACGGTTGCGACGTCGCGTCGAAAAACACCGTTGATGCACCCGACAACAAGAATCAATGCTTTGCTGCGCTGATCGACCGAACGGGTGCGCGTTTCCCGATGATCGGTGCGCCAAATCACACGAACGTGATTTATAACTCGCTTGCGGGTTATCGCCTCGATCGACGTTCCGAACTTAAAAAATGCGGGGTCGGGCTTCTGACTCTCATGTTCACTGACGAAAGCGAAGAACGAATGGAAGAGGTCATCTCTTTGGCGCAAAGCGGAAACCGCCCATCGTTTAATTATACAAGAAGATAAAGAAAAAGCCCTTGGAAACCCAAGGGCTTTTGTTTTGTTATTATTCGAACCAACCGTTGTCAGGAAGGATTGCGTTATCGCCGCTGCCCGAACCGAGGGACGGGAAGAAGGTTTCATAAACGTAGCTGTAACTTCTCTCGTAGGTGTTTTCTGCGAGAATGGTTTCGCCGCCAACTCTGTCAAAGGTCTTGAGGTATGCACGATAGCTGATCATGTCATCCATACCGTTTGCAGGGATGTTAATGATAGTTACGTAGAAAATGAAGGATTCATAATCTTCGAAAACGTTGCCTTCAACATAATCTTCGATACCCATTGCGGTAACCTTCATAGCACCGGAAGTCTCACAAGTGAGTTCGCTGTTTCCGAGGAGACGAGTGGGATAGAAGACGATACCGATGTCTTCAACATCATAACGGGAAATGTCGCCGAGCTGTTCTGCGTCGTATCTGGAACCGAGACGGAGAGCAGGAGCAACGGTGTTGACCTTCGCACCGATGGTGGTAACGGGAATGTTCTTGTTTGCAGCAGTGAAGCTGTAATTAACAACGCCGCCGGAGATGGGGGATGCGAAATTCTCGTCGTTTGCAGCGTATGCAATAACGTTTACAAGTTGGAAAGAAACGTTTTTGCCGGCAGCTGCATCAAGAACGGTGAAGGGGAGAGTCAAAGTGAGTGTATCGCCGCTGCTGAGTGCGGAAGCGGTAACGTTGCCGTTAACCAAACCGGTATCATCAGGAGCGAGGAAGCAGTAATAAGCATCGTCTTCGAGAGAGATGATGTGATCCCAAGCGCTGTCACCGGGAGTTGCAACAAAACGAGAGTTGTCGCCGGCTGCGGTCTGGTTATAAGCGGGTTCAACATATGCACTGTTGAAAGAAAGTTCAAATTCAACAACAGCAAGTTCCGTGCCGCTTGCAACGTCATCAATAGTAATTACAACATCAAAAGTGTCGCCAACGGTGACGGTGGCGTCATTATTGGTGATGCGGAGAGTGTACTCGTTTGCAGCGGAAACAGGCAGGATAGCCATGACAGAAAGCAAAGCTGCAACGAGAACTACAGACATAATTCTTTTCATATTATTCCTCCGAAAATAGTTGTTCCATATATGTATTGATAATAACATAGGATTTTGCTCTTGTCAACTGTTATTTGTGCAAAATTTCCTAAATAAACGAAAAAATTTCGGGTTTTTAAAAATATATGCTATCTTAAAAACCGTTAAACTTCTGGTATGATAAGATTCAGCGCTTTCGGTAAGATCCTGACGGTCGGATTTCTCATCGGAATTATTTCGCCGTCGAGATTAACGTCGATCGGATTTTCCGAAACGATTTGCATGTTTTTACAACGGGTAAAAGAAACAATATCCTGAAAATCACGGACGTGCCGTCCTTCGCGGAACTTTCCGACGAGTTTTATGAATTTGAATCGTGACACTGTATCTATCCGTATGAAATCTATAAGCCCGTCACGCATGTCGGAATAAGGCGATGCTTTGAAACCTCCGCCGTAATATTTGCCGTTGGCGGCAATGGCGAAAAGATAAGGGCCGTTTTTCTTGTTTCCGAAAGGCTTTCCGTCAACGAGAATCGTGAAATAGTTTTTAAGGCTTGACAGCAGACATTTAGCAAGAGATATGTTGTAAGCTGTACTTCCGTTTACCAACGGGAGTTTTTTGAAACGCTCCTGGCCTTTTGCGACAGCGGCGTCAAAACCTGCGGAGATGATATTAAGGCTGACTCGTTCTTTTCCTGCCGTGTCACTAGCAAGAAGAAGGTCAATGTCGATGATTTTCCCTTTGGTCAAAGCTTTCAGGTTGGCAAACCGATCGGCAGGCAGTTCAAAACTTCTCACAAAATCGTTCCCCGAACCGACGGGCATGATGCCGAGCGCACAGTTCTTGCTCTTTGAACGGTAAATCCCGTTTGCGACTTCCGAAACCGTTCCGTCTCCGCCGCAAGCA
This sequence comes from Eubacteriales bacterium, assembly GCA_045536535.1. Taxonomy (GTDB): domain Bacteria; phylum Bacillota; class Clostridia; order Oscillospirales; family CAG-382; genus Coliplasma. Next base: position 40,666 of record JAZSNS010000012.1, read on the forward strand.
TAGATCTTTACAAAATCGTCCGAGTGTGAACACAGATATCTTTCGGTTTCGCGTTCGGCAGAACGCGCAGAAGTTGTGACGAATATATCATACGGTTCAGAGAGGAGCAGGCCGTTTATCATCTGTTTCAAAACGGGCGTTTTGTCTTGACGTCCCGCCGCAGGGTTCAAAATGAACAGATGCCTTGTCATAGCTTTTTCCTTCCTTTTTTAATTATATATAGTCAAACGATATATGGCGATCTGCCGATATCGGCAGGGTCAGGGCATGGCGCCGAAAGCGAGATGATATCTTCGATCGCTTTTGAAAATGCAAACGCCTCTTTGGTGTCTTCTCCGAGCGAAAGCGCATGAACGGGTTTTGTAACAACGTCAAAATCGCTTTCCTTTTTCACACGCCGCAAAATCTCTCGCCCCGTTTCGTTGGCGGCGAGAACGCAGGTATAGGTCGGCATTTTATGAACCCGTTCGGATGTTATGCCAAAAACAAGCGCGTTGATTGCTCTCCTTATTCTCGCGGAAGTATATGTTCTGTCGGAACAGGCGGAAATTATTTCTTCCACAGAAGAATGCTTTATTGATGCCGCAAGTATCTTTTTCACCAGATCATCGGGGGCGGAATAAACATCTTTTTGAATTCTTCCTTCAAAAGCCATTCGCCTTAAAGTGCCGATAAAAAACGGGTCCAAGCGCGTTGCGTCGCGCGGGAAGTCTTTGCCGAGCGAATCTTCAAAAACCGTTTTGCCGGTTTCGGGCAGTTGCGCGATCATTCTTTCGCCGTCTTTTTCGGCGCGGATGTCAGATGAAGATTTAAAATCGGGTCGGCGGCGGACGATGAAAGGCTTGACGCTTTTTTTGCTCATCGCTGTTAAATATTCGATTGACAGAATATTGTTGGGTTTTTTTACCGCGGTTGCGGCTTCTTTGCCGAGAGCCTCTTCGACAAGCGCGCAAACCGTTTGCGGATAAGAAACGTTTTTGTTTTCGTTCAAGAAGCTTTTGGCTTTTTTTGAAAAATCAGTCGAAGAAATAAGTCTGTATATATCAAAAAGAAGAGTTTCGTCATCTTCCGCGCCGAAGGCAAGTCGATCCGAACCGATTCGTTCCGAAATATAAACCCCTGCGGCGGCAAAATCACGTGCTGACGAGCAGCACCAAGGCAAAGGAAGTTCCAAAACAAGATCCGCTCCGCACGAAAGCGCGGCTTTCGCACGGATGTATTTATTCGCAACGGCAACAGAACCGCGTTGAACTATATCACCGCTCATTATGCATATCACGCCGTCAAATTCGGACTTCAACTTTTTAAGTTGAAATTCATGACCGTAATGAAAGGGATTGTATTCGCATATGACCGAAACATACCTTTTTGCGTTCATTTATATCCTCGTTTTTAAACCGAAAACCTCTTGAAATTATTTGGTAATGGTAGTATAATGAAAAAAATATAAATTGTCAAGTAAGGAGTCATTATGTATATTCTGGTAGTAAACGCAGGCAGTTCTTCTTTGAAGTATCAACTTTTTGATATGGATACTCAGGAAGTTGCGGCAAAAGGCAATTGCGACCGTATCGGTATCGACGGTGTCCTCACTCACACGGCCGCAGGCAAGGAAAAAATCGAAAAACACATTAACATGCCCACCCACGCTCAGGCGGTAACGGTTCTCATTGAAACTCTTACCGATAAAGAATACGGCGTGATTTCCGATATGTCTGAAATTTCCGCTGTCGGTCACCGCATCGTGCATGGCGGTCCTTGGCTTATAAAGAGCGTTCTCGTTGACGAGCAGGTTATCAATGACCTTGAAAAGTGCCGCGACCTCGCTCCGCTTCACACCGGCCCGCATCTTCTCGGCATTCGCGGCTGTATCGAAGCAATGCCGACCACTCCGCAGGTTCTCGTTATCGACACTGCGTTCCACCAAACAATGCCGCCCGAGGCTTACACCTATCCCATTGATTATGATGTTGCTCAAAGACATCACATCCGCCGTTACGGTTTCCACGGAACTTCTCACCGTTATGTTTCGGGCAAAGCTATCGAATATCTCGGCAACCCGAATGCGAAGATCGTCACCTGCCACCTCGGCAACGGGTCTTCGATAAGTGCAGTTAACGCAGGCAAGTGTGTTGATACTTCCATGGGATTCACTCCTCTTGAAGGCGTTATCATGGGTTCGCGTTGCGGCGCGATCGACCCTGCTGTCGTTCCTTTTGTTATGGAAAAGGAAAATATTCCTGTTTCCGAAATGGGCAACTGGATGAACAAAAAGTGCGGATTTTTGGGAGTTTCGGGTGTTTCGAGCGACCTCCGCGAGATCGAGGCGGCTATCAACGAAGGCCACGAACGCGCAACTTTGGCGTTTGATATCCTTGCTTATCAGATCAAGAAATACATCGGTTCTTATGCCGCAGCGATGAACGGTCTTGACTGTATCGTGTTCACCGCAGGCATCGGCGAAAACAACAAAGATATCCGTCGCCTTGCGCTTGAAAACATGTCCTTCTACGGCATTGAACTTGACCTTGAAAAGAACGAACAAAGAGGTGTTGTTGAGATCAGCACCGAAAATTCGCGTGTCAAGGTTCTTGTTATCCCGACAAACGAAGAACTTGTTATCGCTTCCGACACAATGAAAATTGTTTCCGAACTTAACAACTGATGCCCACAAAAAATGAAATTATCCCCGCGGTAAAAAGCGGGGATAAACGCTTATCTGACGGGCATCGCAAACGCATGCGCGAACGGTTGAGGAAAAACGGCGCCGAAAACATGTCGGAAACCGAGATCCTTGAAATGCTTTTGTTTTATGCCGTCCCCCGTATCGACACAAGGCCTATCGCCGAGGAACTGATTTACAAATTCGGTTCTCTCGAAGGGGTGCTTGCCTGTGATCAGGGCGAACTTTCAAAGGTTTCGGGATTGAAAGAAAATGCCGAAACGCTTTTTGTGCTTCTTCGCGAGGTGTTGAAACGAAGCGGATTGGCTTGCGCCGATTCCTGCTTGCTTGAACCCGCAAAACTCAAAAAGTTCCTTGTTGAACTTTACAAAGGCGCTTCTGCCGAAACGGTTTATGCGCTGTACTTTTCCGAAGACGGCGCTCTTTGCGGAAAACAACTCGTTTTCCGAGGTGAAGTCGGTTCGGCAAAATTTTCATTACGAACGATAACCGAGGGCGTTATCCGTTCCGGAGGACATTCGGTCGTTCTTGCCCATAACCATCCGAGCGGAATTTTGGTGCCGTCGAGCGAAGATATCATTTCGACGAAACGCATCGCCGCCCACCTTGCCGCCAACGACATTCAACTTATCGAGCATTACATCGTCGGTGATGACGACTGTGTCGGGATTTTAAAAGTCGAATAAAAAAAGAGGTTCTGCTGAACCTCTTTTTTGTTTTCTTAAAGTTCGTAAACGCTGTTTTCGTCGAGAACGTCACAACCGTGTGCGTTGAGAGCCGAAAGAGCCTTTTCGTTGTCAAGCACGCGCATGATAAGATATGCGCGGTCGTGTTCGCGAGAGATGAAAGCATACATATATTCAACGCCCACATCTTTGTCCGCTATGGCGGTCATGGTTTCGGCAAATCCACCCGGTCTGTCGGGAATTCCAACGGCGATAACGTCGGTGAGCGAAACTGTAAGACCTGCGTTTTTCAAAGCCGCTTCTGCTTCATAAGGTTTGTCGACGACAAGGCGGAGGATACCAAAATCGGTGGTGTCGGCAATCGAAAGAGCGCGAATGTCGACGCCTGCATTTGCAATTATCGAGGTGATTTCGGCAAGTCTGCCGGACTTGTTTTCAACGAAAACCGAAAGTTGTTTAATATACATATCAAATATTCCTTTCACTTATATATAGTTGATCGAAATTATCAGCTCTTTTTGCGATTGTCAATAACTCGTTTTGCTTTGCCTTCGCTTCTCGGGAGCGTGCCGTATTCAACAAATTTGATGTGAGCGTGCACATTAAGAGTGCTTTGCATCGCGGCTTCGAGTTTTTTCTTTGCCGTTTCAAGTTCTTTTATGGTATCGGAAAAGTTCTTTTGCGCCATTTCAACCTGAACCGTGAGGGTATCAAGGTTGTTCACGCGGTCGACAATGATGATGTAGTTGGGTTCCATGCCTTCTTGAAGAAGAACATGTTCGATTTGCGACGGGAAAACGTTAACGCCGCGAATGATGAGCATGTCGTCGCTTCTGCCGACAGGTTTTGACATTCTAACTGTCGTTCTGCCGCATTCACATTTTTCGTGAGTTATCGAGCAGAGGTCGCGAGTGCGATAACGGATAAGGGGAAGAGCTTCTTTTCCGATGCAGGTGAAGACAAGTTCTCCGACAGTTCCGTCGGGCACCGGTTCAAGCGTTTCGGGGTCGATAATTTCGGGATAGAAATAGTCCTCGTTAATGTGCATGCCGTTGTGGCAGTCGCAGTCGAACGAAACGCCGGGTCCTGCAATTTCGGAAAGACCGTAAATGTCGTATGCCTTGATGCCGAGAAGCGATTCGATCTGTTGACGCATTTCATCAGTCCAAGGCTCTGCGCCGAAGATGCCTGCGCGGAGTTTTATGGATTCAAGCGGAATGTTGTTGTCGCGTCTGTATTCGCCTAAGTAGAGCGCATAAGAGGGGGTGCAGCAAAGGATCGTCGAACCGAAATCCTGAAAGATCTGTAACTGACGCGCCGTGTTGCCGGTCGAAACGGGAATGGCGGTTGCGCCGAGGTATTCCGTGCCGTAATGCAGACCCAGTCCTCCGGTAAACAAACCGTAACCGTAAGAAATATGAACAATATCATCTTTCGTGCCGCCCGTTGCCGCAATAGCGCGCGCCGCGCTTTCCGACCAGACTTCAATGTCATTCTTCGTATATCCTACAACCGTCTGTTTGCCCGTCGTGCCGGATGAAGCATGAACACGAATGAGTTCGCTGTTGGGGACCGCAAAAAGTCCGAAAGGATAATTATCGCGCAGATCGGTTTTAAGAGTGAAGGGGAGTTTGGTGATATCGTCGATCGTTTTGATGTCGTCGGGAGAAAGACCCATTTCATCAAATTTCTGCTTGTAAAACGGAACGTTTTCATAAGCGTTTTTGATCATTTTAACAAGACGTTCGGATTGAATCGCTTTCAATTCGCTCCGTGAGGCGCATTCTACCTCGGGTTTGAAAATTCCCATTGTTGGTATCTCCTGATATTAAAATTTAAAGATTATAACCGAGTTTAAATGCCGTTTCGTTCACTTCGATCGTTTTCTGAGGAACGGTAGCGCGGATAGCATCAAGGCATTCGTTTTCGTCAATGCCGAGCTCTTTTGCGGCGATGCCCAAAAGTACGATATTAACAGCTTTCGTGCTGCCTGCCTGCTCAGCGAGCGAAAGCGCGTCGGCAGAAATGATCTTGACGTCTGATTCGGCAATTTTGCCGAGAACGTTTTCGGGATAAACCGCGTTGCCCATAATAACAGGCATCGGATCGATTTGAGCGGTGTTGGAAATTATCGAACCGCCCTTTTTGAGATAGGGAAGCCAACGCGCGCTTTCAAGCGCTTCGAATGAAATTATCATATCTGCTTCGCCGAGGTCGATAACGGGAGAAAAAACCTTTTCTCCTGCGCGGACATAGGTGACAACACTGCCGCCGCGCTGGCTCATGCCGTGAACCTCGCTGACTTTTACGTCGAGCCCCGAATCAATAAAAATCTTGCCCATGAGTTTGGAGGCCAAAAGAGTTCCCTGACCGCCGACGCCGACGATGAGAATGTTGATAGAATTCATATTTTTGCCCTCCTTACTTAATTGCTTCCAAACGGCAGGTTTCGGTGCAAACGCCGCAACCCAAGCACTGGTTCGGATCAATGAATGCTTTTGTTTTTCCGTTTTCCTGCTTTTTCTGAGAAATTGCGGGACAGCCAACTTTCAAACAAGCCTTGCAACCGACGCATTTGTCCTGATCGACCGAAAGAGCAGGCGCGTGTTTGACGTTTTTAAGAAGCGCGCAAGGTCTTCTCGAAATAACGAGAGAAGGTTCCTCTGCGTTGAGTTCTTCTTCAACGGCCGCTTTTGTTCCTTTTATGTCAAACGGATCAACAACGCGAACGCGATTGATACCGATCGCTTTTGCGAGCGATTCAAGGTCAACAGCGGTCGTAGGATCGCCTTTGATGGTTTTGCCGTTGAGCGGATTGTTCTGATGCCCCGTCATGCCGGTGATCGAGTTATCAAGCACGATGACGGTGGAAATGCCTTTGTTATAAACAATGTCGATAAGCCCCGTGATGCCGGAATGAATGAACGTCGAATCGCCGATAACGGCAATGCTCTTTTTCGCCTGCTCGCTGCCGCGCGCGGTGTTGAAACCGTGAAGCGCCGAAACCGATGCGCCCATGCAAACACATGTGTCCATCATTGAAAGCGGAGCCTGTGCGCCGAGGGTGTAACAACCGATATCGCCGCTGACGTAAAGATTGAGGTTTTTAAGTGCGTAATAAAGACCTCTGTGAGGACAGCCGGGACAAAGCACGGGAGGACGGGCGGGAATCTCCTCGCCAAACGCAAGAACTTCGTTTTCTTTGCCGAGGATCGCTTTTGCTATGAGCGATTGGTTATATTCTCCGAGCGGCGGGAAAACTTCTCTGCCGATGACCTTGACACCGAGCTTGATGCAATGAGTTTCGATTATGTCGTCGAGTTCTTCGATAACGTAAAGTGTTTTTACCTGCTTTGCAAAGTCGATAATAGCCTTTTCGGGGAGGGGATTGACGATGCCGAGCTTGAGATAACTTGCCTTTTCGCCCAACGCTTCGCGCGCGTAAGCGTAAGTGCTGCCTGCGGCGATAACGCCGATCTCAGGCGAGAACATTTCGGTTTTGTTGATGCCGAGCTCGAACGCCTCGCTGTCAGCCCATTCGGTGATAGCTTTGTTGCGGGCCTCAACTTTGATGTGAGCCTTGCGGGCCATTGCAGGCATCATGACGTTTTTCATAACGTCGCGTTTGTATTCCTTCAAAGGAACTTCGGTTCTGCCGTTAAGAGCAACGAGGGAACGCGAGTGACTGATTCTTGTCGAAAGTCTTAAAAGGACGGGCGTATCGAAACGTTCGGACATTTCATAAGCCTGTTTGGTGAAATAAAGCGCTTCGGCGCTGTCAGACGGTTCGAGCATAGGAACTTTTGCCGCGATAGCATGGCGGCGGGAATCCTGCTCGTTCTGAGAGGAGTGCATTCCGGGATCGTCGGCAACTGCGCAGACCATACCGCCGTTGACACCGATGTAGGATGCGGTGTAAAGCGGATCTGCCGCAACGTTCAAACCGACATGCTTCATCGCGCAGAAAGAGCGCGCGCCGCCGAACGATGCACCGATCGCAACTTCAAAGGCGACCTTTTCGTTGGGAGCCCATTCGGAATACATTTCGTCATATTTAGAAGCGGCTTCGGTAATTTCGGTGCTGGGTGTGCCGGGATAGGACGAAATAACTCTGACGCCTGCTTCGTAAAGCCCTGCGGCAACCGCTTCGTTGCCGAGAAGAAGTTTCTTTTCCATATCTGTTTTCCTTTATATATTAAAACTCAAACGAGGTCCCCGAAAATGCTTGCATTTTTGGGGAAGTTACTGGTTTCTAAGGTCTAAAACTCTTTTTGCTTTGCCTGTGAAACGCTCGATCGTGTTCGGTTCAACAAGTGTGACCTTGATTTCAATACCGAGTATATTCTTGATGTTGTCATGTATGCGTTTTTGAAGCGCAACAAGTTCGCCGTAACGGTCAAGAAGGCTGCCGTCGATAAGTTCAACACGGACTTCGAGCGAATCGGAATAACCTTCACGGCGAAGAACGAGCAGATAATTCGGGCTGATCTGGCTGACGCCGATAAGTGCACTTTCGACCTGCGACGGGAAGACGTTAACGCCGCGGACTTTGATCATATCGTCACTTCTGCCGATGATCTTGTGCATCCTCGCGCTGGTTCTGCCGCATTTGCAGGGTTCGTAATTGATGTTCGTGATATCCTTCGTGCGGTAACGGAGGATCGGAAGACCGCGTTTGGTGAGGTTGGTAACAACAAGTTCACCCGTTGCGCCTTTGTCAAGCGTGTTGCCGGTTGCGGAATCGATGATTTCACAATAAAAATGATCTTCGTTGATGTGCAGACCGTCGCGGTACAGACATTCACCCGACATACCGGGGCCGTTGAGTTCGCTCATCCCGTAGTTGTCGGTGCAGAAGAAACCGTTGCCCCAATGGCTTTCGATCTCGGTGCGCATTTCAGGGGTTGAACCCTCACTGCCGAGAATACCGTATTTGAGTTTGTAAAGTTCCATCGGATATTTATCCGACATGTTCCTTGCCGCCTCGGCAAGATACATGCAGTAAGAGGGCGTTGCAACGATCGCGTCGGTTTCAAAATCACGCATGAATTTAAGTTGCTTTTCGGTGTTACCCGATGAGGTGGGAACAACGACCGCGCCGATCTTTTCCAAACCGTAATGCAGACCCAAAGCGCCAGTGAACATGCCGTAACCGAAACATATCTGAACGACAGTTCCTTCGTTTGCGCCCGCCGCCATCGCAACGCGCGCAACCTGCTCGGACCAGTTTTCCATGTCTTCGCGAGTGTATGCGACAACTGTGGGGTTGCCTGTCGTTCCCGAAGAAGCATGAACGCGGACGATCTTTTCTTTCGGAACCGAAAGCATGCCGAACGGATAAGTGTCGCGGAGATCGTCTTTTGTGGTATAGGGTATGTATTCAATATCGGAAAGGCATTTTATTTTATCGGCGGTGACGCCGGCCTTTTGAAGACGCTTTGAATAAAACTCGGAATTCTTTTCGCAGTAATCGACGAGCGCTTTGAGCCTTTCAAGTTGAAGCGCTTCCAATTCTTTGCGGGGCATACATTCCATTTCCCGATTGAAAATTCTGTTTTCCATTTATACTTCTCCTTCGTTGGAGTTTTTATCTTTGTGAGTGATCGCACTGACTGCGATAACCAAAACAAGCGAAACAAGCATCGCGAGGCATGCAAAGTGGGGTCCCATTTTGCTCAACTGACCAAAATTGCCGACCGAAACGTCAAGATTGAAAAGCTTTGCAACAAGGGGAGGGAAAGCGATAGCGAAACCGCTGATGATACCTGCCCATGCACCCGCGCGGTTGGCTTTTTTGTAATAAAGCGAAACGGCATAAGGCGCGAGGAAGCATCCCGAAATAATACCCCATGAATAACTCATCATGTCAAGAATGGGAGTGCCGGTTCCTTTCCATGCGATGAGGAATGAAAGCGCGACGAATAAAACGCAAACAAACTTTGTGAAAAGCGAGATGTCTTTTTTCTTGTCTTTCGCGAAACCGTCGCGAATGATATCCATCGTGAGCGTTGTCGAAGCCGTGATCGTGACCGAGGAAAGCGTTGAAACACTTGCCGCGATAAGAAGAACGAGCACAACGCCGACAAGAATCGCATGGATTTTCGATTCGATCAGGATCATGGGAATGAGGTAATCGGTGCCGCCTTCGGGGAGAACGTCGGTGAAGAGTCTCGAAAGCGAACCGATGAAATAACCGCCGCCCGCAACGATGAATGCAAAAATTGTTGAAATTATCGTACCGCGCGAAACCTCTTTGTCATCGCGGATCCCGTAATATTTATGGATCATCTGAGGCAGACCCCAGGTTCCGAACGAGGTCATGAGCACGGTCGCCCAAAGTCCGACATGATCGAATGCGGTGAGATTGAGTTCTGACGTCTTCTCGGCGATGTTCCGCAATCCCTCGGCGATTCCGCCGACCTTCTCGCTGTTAAGCACAGCAAAGACGAGCGCGATGACACCGATGAGCATAACAGCGCCCTGAATGAAGTCGGCGCGGAGAGCCGCCATATAACCTCCCGCAACGACGATGAGAGCTCCCGCAACGGCGATGATGATCATGCAGGCAAGTTCGGGAATTTCGAGAAGTTCCGAACAAACGCTCGTGAGCCCTTTGTAGACCGATGCGGAATAAGGGAGCAAAAAGACGAAAATAACGACTGCGGAGAAGAACTTCATCGTTTTCGAGCCGTAAGTCTTTTCAAAAAACTGGGGCATCGAGGTGATGCCCTTTTCGCGGGTTACCTTTCTTGTGCGTTTTGCAAGAATGAGCCATGCGAAAAGCGAGCCGATGATCGCGTTTCCGATGCCGGGGAGAACACCCCAGATGCCGTATTGCCAACCGGTTCCGCCGGCATACCCGACGAACATAACGGCGGAAAAATAAGCCGTGCCGTATGAAAAAGCGGACATCCACGCGCCTGCGTTTCTTCCGCCGACGGTAAAGTCACCGATGCTTTTTGATTTTCTGCTTGTTATAATACCGATTGCGGCAACGAAAACCGCATAAACGGCAATAGTTATCCAAATTATGGGGTTGTGCATGACAGAAAAAATACCGAATCCTTTTTTGGAGAATAATCACGAATGATTATACTCTCATTTCTTGCAGAATGCAATAGTAAACTAATAAATTAAAGCGGTTTTGCGCAAGAAAATGCAGGAAAATGAAACATTTTTTGCAAAATTCAAGTCTATTCCGAAATTCTGCTCCCTTTGCGAGGGATCTGTCGGCGAATCAGGCTGAGGGAGGGTATAAAATATCAGGGGTTTTGAGTTGGCAAAACACCGATATTCATCACCTGTCAGCCACCTGTCGCTTCAATAAAAACAGACCGTGTAAAAACGGTCTGTAATGAATTATTTTTCGGCAAGCAATTTTTGAAGTTCGTCCATGAACGCGCCGATATCTTTAAATTGGCGGTAAACCGACGCAAATCGGATATAAGCGACTTCGTCGAGATTTTTAAGCTTTTCCATAACAAGTTCGCCGATGCGGTCCGAAGTGATCTCGTTTTGAAGCGTGTTTTGAAGCGCGTTTTCAATCTCGGTGACGACATTGTCCATCTGAGAAAGGGTGACCTGACGCTTGTCGCAAGCGCGGATAATGCTGTTTAAGATCTTGTTTCTGTCAAAGGTCTCGCGGGAAAGGTCTTTCTTGATAACGATGAGAGGAAGCGTCTCGATGTTTTCATAAGTGGTAAAACGCTTCTGACACGCCAGACATTCTCTGCGGCGTCGTATCGAACTTCCGTCGGAAGAGGGGCGCGAGTCGATAACCTTGCTTTCCTGATGATTACACATTGGGCATTTCATTGGCGTTACCTCCGTTTTTTTGAATCTTACCCACCTAATATATCACAAAAAAGCCTGTTTGTAAAGCAAAACCGAAAAAATTGAACGCCAAAAGGTCTAAAAAACAGGAGGAAATGAGCAAAAATGCGGTTGACAAACGTCAAAAAAGTGGTATACTGACTTCAAGGTACTTTTAAGAATCAGAACAAGTCCTTTTTGAAACTGTTCACAGAGAATTCGCGTCATGGGCTGAAAGCGCGATGAACAACGCCTTTGAGGATACCGCCTGTTTTTGTGCCGACAATTTTATAAAGAGTTAAAAATACGGGTGGAACCGTGTGGATTTTTTGAAAATTTGCACCCCGATGATTGTTTTTCAGTCATCGGGTTTTTATTTTTGAAAGGAGTTAAAACAATGAAACTTATCATCAACGGCAACGAATTTAACGTAGAAAATGCATCTACCGTTTACGAGGCCGCAAAAGAAGCAGAGCTTATCTCCCGAGCAGTCATTGCCGCAAAGGTGAACGGCAAGGTCTGTGCGCTCAGCACAACCGTCAACGAGGGCGACGACGTTCAACTTCTCACTTTTGCCGAAACGGACGGTAAACAGGTCTTCCGCCACACTGCGGCGCATATCCTCGCTCAGGCGGTCAAACGTCTTTTCCCCGAAGCAAAACTTACCATCGGCCCTGCCGTTGAAAACGGATTTTATTACGATTTTGACAGCGAAACCCCCTTCACTCCCGAGGTTTTGAAAAAACTCGAAGATGAGATGAAGAAGATCGTCAAAGAAAATCTTCTCATCGAGCGTTTTGAGCTTCCCCGTGCCGAAGCGATCGCGTTCATGGAGGAAAAGGACGAACCTTACAAAGTTCAACTTATCAACGAACTTCCCGAAGATGCGGTTATCAGCTTCTACCGCCAGGGCGAATTTGTCGACCTTTGTGCAGGTCCTCACCTTTTCTCGACGGGTGCTGTCAAGGCAATAAAACTCATGCAGTGCACCGGCGCTTATTGGAAGGGCGACCAGAACAACAAACAGCTTCAACGCGTCTATGGCGCGGCGTTCCCGAGCAAAGACGAGTTGAATGCATATATAACGCAGCTTGAAGAGGCGCGCAAGCGCGACCATAACAAGATCGGCAGAGAATTGGAATATTTCACCACTGTCGACGTTATCGGTCAGGGCTTGCCGATCCTTATGCCCAAGGGTGCAAGAGTCATCCAACTTATGCAGCGTTGGATCGAGGACGAGGAACAAAAACGCGGATATCTTCTCACCAAAACGCCGCTCATGGCAAAACGCGAGCTTTATAAGATCTCGGGACATTGGGATCATTACCGCGACGGTATGTTCATCATGGGCGATGCCGATGACGAAACCAAGGAATGTTTCGCGCTCCGTCCCATGACCTGTCCGTTCCAATATCAGGTCTTCCTAAACAAACGCCGTTCCTACCGCGACCTTCCGATGCGTCTCGGCGAAACCAGCACGCTCTTCCGTAACGAAGACAGCGGCGAAATGCACGGCCTTATCCGTGTCCGTCAGTTCACGATCTCCGAGGGCCACCTTGTTCTTCGCCCCGACCAGTTGGAAGAAGAATTCAGAGGCTGCGTTGAACTTGCTCAATATTGCCTCGAAACGCTCGGTCTTTGGGAGGACTGCACCTTCCGCTTCTCGCAATGGGATCCGAAACGTACCGATAAATATGAAGGTACTCCCGAGCAATGGAACGAAGCGCAGGAGATCATGGGCAGATTGCTCGATAATCTCGGCATAAATTATGAGATCGGCGTCGACGAAGCTGCTTTCTACGGTCCGAAACTTGACATTCAGTGCAAGAACGTTTTCGGTAAAGAAGATACGATCGTCACCATTCAGATCGATATGCTTCTTGCGAAGAAGTTCGGCATGGAATATGTTGACAGCGAAAACAAACTCGTCAATCCTTATATCATTCACAGAACCTCGATGGGGTGCTATGAAAGAACCCTTGCGCTTCTTCTCGAGAAATATGCGGGTGCGCTCCCGATGTGGCTTTCTCCGACTCAGGCAACCGTCATTCCCGTCAACGGTGATATGAACGGTTATGCCGCCGAGGTCGCAAAGAAAATGGAAGCCTGCGGTATCCGCGTCCGTCTTGACGACAGAAACGAAACGATGGGTAAAAGAATCCGTGAAGCACAGCTCGAAAAGATTCCTTATATGCTCATTGTCGGTGCGAAGGAGCAGGAATCGGGAGCCGTTTCGATCCGCAACCGCAAAGGCGAAGATCTCGGCGTGATGTCGGTCAACGATATGGTCGTTAAGTTCATATCCGAAATCAACGAAAAAGCAAGATAAAAACAAAAATCGGTTTTGATGTATAAAGCCCCTCCGAAAAGCATAATTTGTTTTTCGGAGGGTGATTTTTTATGAAGATAAATTGGAAAAAACTTATCGTTTGCATCGCAATTCCGCTTGCGGTGGGCGGACTTTCCGGATTTTTAACGCGAAACGGAGCAGAGATTTTCGCTTCGGTCGACAAACCGCCGCTTTCTCCGCCGGGATGGATTTTTCCCGTTGTTTGGACGGTTTTGTATGTCTTGATGGGTGTTGCGTCTTATCTCGTTTTGGTCTCGGGCAAACCCGCACGTTCGAAAACCGCGCTGACGGTTTACGGCATTCAACTTTTCTTTAATTTTTTCTGGTCGATAATTTTCTTCAACCTCGAAGCATATCTTTTTGCGTTCGTATGGCTTTTGATGCTTTGGGTACTTATCGTTCTTACCGCAGTCCTGTTTTACCGCATTTCAAAAAAAGCGGGATATCTTTTCGTGCCCTATATTTTGTGGGTGACCTTTGCGGGATATCTGAATTTCGGGATATACCTGCTGAATTAAAAACAAAAGGTTTTCGGGAGATACCGAAAACCTTTTTGCATAATTTTCAGAAACAGCGTTTTCTTTGGTTTTTACAGCTTTCGGTCTTGCCGCAACGGTAGCAAAGCTCGTTTTCGCAATAGCCGTTTTCAAAAAACGCCTTGATGTTTTCGACCGTCGTTTCGGCGATGTTGTTCAACGCTTCTTCGGTCAAAAAGGCTTGGTGCGAGGTGACGAGAACGTTCGGCATGGAGATCAGCCGCGCAAGCGTGTCGTCGTCCATGATATGCCCCGAAAAATCCTCGAAAAAGATGTCGGATTCTTCTTCATAAACGTCAAGACATGCGGCGCCGATCCTGCGTGATTTAATCCCCGAAAGCAACGCTTCGGCATCAATAAGAGCGCCGCGCGAGGTGTTGATGATAACAACCCCTTTTTTGAGTTTTTCAATGACCGATTCGTCGATCATGTGGCGTGTTTCATCGGTGAGAGGGCAGTGAAGCGAAATGATATCGCTTTCGGTAAAGAGCGTTTCAAGAGCGACGTATTTGATATCGCTTTTTTCATCGGGGAACTTGTCATAAGCGATAACGTTCATGCCGAAACCCTTGCAGATATCAATGAAAACCCGTCCGATTTTGCCCGTGCCGATAACGCCGACGGTTTTTCCGTGAAGGTCGAACCCCGTCAGTCCGGCAAGACTGAAATTGTGGTCTTTTGTGCGGATATATGCTTTGTGTATTCTGCGGATAGAGGTCAGAAGCATCGCCATTGCGTGCTCGGCAACGGCATAAGGAGAATATGCAGGGACGTGAAAAATGTGTATCTTCCCGAACGCATGCTTCACGTCAACGTTGTTGTATCCCGCGCAACGCAGTGCGATCGCTTTTACTCCGAGCGAATGCAGTCCGTCGATAACATCGGCGTTGACAACGTCGTTGACAAAAACGCAAACGCCGTCGAAGCCGGCGGCGAGGTTCACCGTATCGGCATTGAGTTTCGTCTCGAAAAACTTGAATTCGATCTCGCTGTCGGCGAGCCTCTCGAAAGACTGTCTGTCATAAGGTTTTGTATCAAAAAATGCAAATTTCATAATTCGCACCTCCTTTTATTTATAATACCCGAAAATCGATCTTTTCTGCGTTGCATACGCAACCAAACGTTGACAAAATGAAGTTGACAGATGACGTTTGTGAAGTTATACTGAAATCGCGAAAACAAGCAAAGGAGATTCGCGTTATGCTTGAAACCAAGAACCTGGTCAAGGTTTACAAACCCAAAAAAGGCGTTCCCGTTAAAGCGCTTGATGACGTTTCGCTCAGATTCCCCGACAAAGGAATGGTCTTTCTGCTCGGCAAATCGGGAAGCGGCAAATCGACGCTTTTGAATCTGATCGGCGGTTTGGATAAATATGACGGCGGTGAGATCATCATCAAAGGTGTATCGTCAAAGGCGTTCAAACAGAAACATTTTGATTCCTACCGCAATACATACGTTGGATTTATTTTTCAGGAATATAATATCCTTGACGATTTTACGGTCGGTGCCAACATTGCGCTTGCGCTTGAATTGCAAGGAAAAAAGGCGACGAACGAGGTGATAAACGGAATCCTCAAAGACGTCGATCTTGATGGCTACGGCGCGCGCAGACCGAACGAACTTTCGGGCGGTCAGAAGCAACGTGTCGCGATCGCGCGTGCGCTTGTCAAAAACCCGAAGATCATCATGGCGGACGAACCCAGCGGCGCACTTGACTCGGTCACGGGCAAGCAGGTTTTTGAGACGCTCAAAAAACTTTCGGAAGAAAAACTCGTCATCGTTGTATCGCATGACAGAGATTTCGCCACCCGTTACGGCGATCGGATCATCGAACTTGCCGACGGTAAGGTGATAAGCGATACAACGGTTTGTCACGATGAATCCGAAAATATCTCGGGTGTCACCTTTGAAGGAACGACCGCAAAGGTTTCGGCGGGTTATTGCCTGACCGAGGAAGACAGAATTGCGATCAATGAATATATCCAAAAAGTCCGAAACGGAGTTGATATCGAGTTTGCCGATGCGAACCGCAAAAAATTCCTTCCGACCGAAACCGATAAAATTCAAAGTATCGACGATTCGCCGTTTGCGCTGATCAAATCGAAACTCGCGCTCAGACATGCGTTCAAGATCGGCGGAAGCGGATTGAAACACAAAAAATTCCGCCTTGTCATGACGATCTTCCTTTCCTGCATCGCTTTCATTCTGTTCGGGCTGGTCGATACGTTCAGTTCTTACAACCATATCAGGACCTGCACGAATTCGCTTCACGATTCGGATGTGAGGTATGCTTCGGTTTCAAAACAGGTTCTCGTTGAGGATGGGGACTATTCGTATTGGTCGGGATACGGAGTTGGATTTTCCGAAAATGAAATCCAAAAACTCAGCGAGGAAACAGGCGTTTCCTTCAAACCGGTTTTGACGAACGGACAATACGACAGATATGATTTTTCCGCAAACGTGGGTGACGAAAAAAGCGGCGAGAACGATTATTTCGGTTTGAGACCGACGGACTTTTCGGGCGCAGTCGAGATCACGCAGAACGATCTCGAAACCATGGGATATTCTCTCGTTGCGGGAAAACTTCCCGAGGGGAAAAAGAACGAGATCGCGATAAGTTTGTTCGTTTGCGAAACCTTTATCAAACGCGGTTACGTCAACGGCGAAGACAAATCGAGCATAAGAACTCCCGCTGATATGGTCGGAAAAACGCTTGTCATAAAATCGAAGGAATATACCGTCGCCGGCGTCGTCGATACGAAGATTGACACCGCGCGTTACAATTCGCTTTTCAATATCGATGAGAATCAGGATGCCGCAGGTCAGATCCTTGATTATGTGCTCATGACGGAATTCAATTCCGCCGTCGAAAACAACTTCACCGGAATGATGCTTGTCGGAGAGGGAACTCTTGCGATCATGATCGAAGAAATGCGCGCAACGGTTACCGCTGACAGATGTGAACTTAATTTTCACGGTTCGGATGATGTTTCCTATTTTACTCCTTATAGCGCCACTAATCTCGAAAACGTAAACCGCGACCGTATTGTTTGGTTCGGCGGTGAACGCAAGACACTCGGCAAAAACGAGATCCTGATTTCGAGTCATGCGGCGGAGAATTATTTTGGCGCTGTGTATCACGACGAATTCGGCGAATTTCATTTCGACGAGACGCTTCTTGCTATCGAAAACATGCATTTTAGGTATTTTAACTATTATTCTCATTATGACTATTCGGATGCGGTCAAACGCGAAGATATTAAGATCGTGGGCATAATCGATTATCATACCTACGTCGAGGGCGACGAGAAGTTGATCGGCGGAGTTCCCGATGCCGTTTTGCCCGACGATCTGTTCGACCTTATCGTTGAAGATCAATACGGCGGCGATGACCGTTATCAGTTTGCGCTCGGCGCGATGCCCGACGGCAGAGGCGAGATAGAAAACTTCGTTACTTATTGCTATACCGAAAAAGACGGTGTTCGTTATACGCTCAATAACCCCGTTTGCTTCGAGCTTGATGGGCTTGATGAAATGATCAAGGTTCTCGCAAACGTTTTCGTTTGGGTCGGCTTGGTGTTTGCGGTGTTTGCATCGCTTCTCCTTTCCAACTTCATTGCGACGAGCATTTCCTACAAAAAGCAGGAGATCGGAATTCTCCGTGCGATCGGTTCGCGCGGGAACGACGTTTTCCGTATCTTCTTTGCCGAAAGTTTTATCATCGCAATGATAAACTTCGCCCTTTCCTGCGTCGGGACGGGGCTGATAACATTCTTTATCAACATGTCGGTAAGAAATGAGGTCGGAATTCTTATCACGTTCCTGAATTTCGGAATAAGACAGGTCTTGGTGCTCTTTGTTATCAGCGTTGCGGTCGCCGCGATTGCAAGTTTTTTCCCTGTCAAGAGAATCGCTTCCAAACGTCCTATCGACGCGATCCGCGGAAGATAAAACATAACAAAAAAGGCAGTTCGTTTGAACTGCCTTTTGATTTTGGGATTTGTTATCTTACCAAAACTCTAACAACGCCCTTGATAGCTGCGATGTCAGCAACAACTGCTTCGTTGATGCAGTCGTTGGTATCAAAGATCGAAACCGCGTTGTTGCCCTTTGCCTGCGAGAGAAGCGATTCAATGTTGACATTGTCGCTTGCAAGCGCGGCAGAGATCTGGGTGATGATGTTGGGAACGTTTTCGTGAAGAACGATAACGCGGTTGCTTTCGGTGCGGGGGAGCTGGATTTCGGGATAGTTAACGCTGTTTTTGATGTTGCCGTTTTCGATGTAATCAATGATCTGTTCAGCCGCCATAACAGCGCAGTTGTCTTCCGATTCGGGCGTGGAAGCGCCGAGGTGGGGAATGCAGACAACGTTGGGAAGTCCGAGAAGCTCTTCGCAGGGGAAGTCGGTAACGTAAGAAGCAACCTTGCCGCTTTCAAGCGCTTCGATGAGGTCGGGAATGTTTGCAAGATCACCTCTCGAAAGGTTGATAATGCGAACGCCGTCCTTCATCTTTGCGATGTTTTCTTTGTTGATAATGCCCTTAGTGGAGGGAAGCGAGGGGATGTGATAACTGATGTAATCACTTTCGGCATAGATCGCATCATAATCGTCAGCCTTGCGGACCGAACGGGAGAGCAACCATGCGTTTTTAACGGTAATGTAAGGGTCGCAACCGACAGCCTTCATGCCGAGCGAAGAAGCGGTGTTTGCAACCATACCGCCGATCGCGCCGAGACCGATGACGCCGAGAGTTTTGCCCTTGATTTCGGGGCCCACGAACTGGCTCTTGCCTTTTTCGACAAGTTTGCCGACTTCGGGCTGACCTTTGAGGCCGAGAGCCCAGTTGATACCGCCGACAATATTGCGCGAAGCGAGGAGAAGCGCGGCGACCGCGAGCTCTTTAACGCCGTTTGCGTTTGCGCCGGGAGTGTTGAAAACAACGATGCCGTTTTCGCTGCAACGGTCGATCGGAATGTTGTTGACACCTGCACCCGCACGGGCAATGGCAAGAAGTTCTTTGCCGAACGGTTCGTCATGAAGCGCGGCACTGCGAACGAGAATACCTTCGGGATTTTCGGCGGTTTCCGAAACGTTGAATTTTTCGTTATCAAAAACGTCCAACCCGATTTTGCTGATTTTGTTATAAAGTTTGATGTTAGTCATTATGCGTTCTCCTTTTCGTATTCGCGCATGAATTCAACCAACTTTTCAACGCCTTCAACAGGCATTGCATTGTAGATCGAGGCGCGCATGCCGCCGACCGATCTGTGACCTTTGAGGTTCACGAAACCTGCTTTTGCAGCGGCAGAGCAGAAGTCCTTGTCTTTGTCGGCATCGCCGGTGACGAAGCAGACGTTCATGAGCGAACGGTTTGCTTTGTCGGCAGTAGCCTTGAAGAGTTTGGAAGAATCGAGATAATCGTAAAGGATGTTTGCTTTCTTGATGTTGATCTTTTCGCGTTCTTCAAGACCGCCGGTTTCAAGAAGCCATTTGAAAACGAGTCCTGCAACGTAGATGGAATAGCAGGGGGGAGTGTTGTACATAGAACCGTTGTCAGCCATGACTTTGTAGTCAAGCATAACGGGAATGCCTTCTCTTGCGTTGCCGAGAAGATCTTCGCGGACGATAACGACGGTCAAGCCCGAAGGACCCATGTTTTTCTGTGCGCCTGCGTAAATGAGACCGAATTTCGAAACGTCAACGGGGCGGGAAAGAATGCCCGAAGACATGTCGGCAACAAGAGGGATATCACCGGTCTCGGGAATGTAATCAAATACAGTACCGAAAATGGTGTTGTTATAGCAGATATGAACGTAATCCGCGTCGGGCGAAAATTCGTCAACGCGAGGAACGTAAGCAAAATTTCTGTCTTTCGAGGAAGCGATAACGTTCACTTCGCCGAACTTTGCGGCTTCGTCGGCAGCTTTCTTGGAAAACTGACCCGAAACGATATAATCCGCCTTGCGGTTTTTGTTCATAAGGTTAAGCGGAACAGCGGCAAACTGTTGTGTAGCACCGCCTTGAAGGAAAAGAACCTTGTAATTGTCGGGGATGTTCATCAGTTTGCGGAGATCGCTTTCTGCCGAGTCGATGATTGCCTGATATACGGGTGAGCGGTGGCTCATCTCCATAACGGACATGCCGCTTCCTTCATAATTTGTCATTTCGGACGCCGCTTTTTCGAGCACCGAAAGGGGAAGCATGGAAGGACCTGCAGAAAAGTTGTAAATACGTTGCATAAACTTATCTCCTTAAAAGAAATAATTGATCAAGCAATATTTTACCGCATCATCTCGTTAAAGTCAATAGTTATATCTACTAAAAATATTTCTCTTATAAACATATTTTCGACTTGCTATTGACATCATATAAAGTATTTGCTAGAATATAACTTGTCGGTGTATGCTTTCGAAAAGCGCCCGCCGATGAGTTTAAAAGCACGGAAGGTCTTGCAGATGAATATAACGCTCGAAAAGATCACACATACAATAAAAAAGAATCTGATAATCTTGCTTGCGGCAGCTGTTTTGCTGTTCGGTTGCGCTTTTGCATACATGAAACTTTTCGTCGCGCCGAATTACTATACTTCCGCAAAGTTCTACATCAAAGATACTGCGGCAATGACAGGAACTTCTCCGAGCGACGTAAACCGTACCCGTTTGCTTGCCGAGACCTTCATTCAGATCTTCGACAGCGAAAATTTCTTTGAGATCGTTCACAGCAATCTTCCTGCCGATCTTGCTGAGAAATATACTCCCGGCGCGTTGCGTTCGGGCGCTTCGTTCGGCATCAAGAACGAAACCGAAGTCATCGAAGTTACCTTCACCTCGCTCACCAAAGAGGATGTAAAGCCTGTTGTCAACGCCATTCTCGCGAGCGTTCCCACCCATTTGGAAATCGCTTACGGCGAATGCAGCTGTCATATCGTTGACGATCCTTCCGGAACCCACGTTTCTTCAAGCCGCACAATGATCGTTTGCACTGCGGTCACGGTGGTAGGCGTTGTTTTGTTGTTCTTCTTCTTCCTCGTTCGCGACGCGCTCGATGTTCACATTCGCAGCGCTGCGGATATTGCGGAACGTTACGGAATTCCCATTCTCGGTACTATCCCCGAATTTGATACCACCAAATTGAAAAAGAAGGAGGGCGCAGGCGATGGCAAAGTCAACAAATAAAAACAACGGCTACGGTTATGGTTACGGTTACGGTTACGGCGGTTACGGCGATAACGGCATGTTTTCTGTTCAAGAGGCATATAAAGCGATCCGTACCAACATCATTCTTTCGATAATCAAAGACGGTTGCAAGAAAATCGTTATCACCAGCGCGAATCCCCACGAAGGCAAATCCACGACTTCCGTCAACGTTGCTATCTCTCTTTCCCAAGCGTTCAAACGCGTTCTTCTTGTCGACTGCGATCTTCGTAAAGCAAAGGTCCATAAAGCGCTCGGCGTTCCCGGCGAACCCGGCTTGACTAACATCATCTCCCGAATGGCTGATATCGAAGATGCCGTTCAACCCACTAAATATTCAAATCTTTTCTGTCTGCCGGCAGGTATTTTCGCTCCCAACCCTGCGGAAATGCTCGCAAGCGGAAGATTTTCCGAACTTCTTTCCAAACTCGAAGAAAAGTTTGATTATATCATCTTTGACACACCTCCCATTAACGTCGTTTCCGACGCGCTTCCTATCATCAAACTTTCCGACGGCGTTGTTCTTATCGTCAGAAGCAAAGTTTCTGTTTACAATGAATTCGAGCAGGCTCTTGCAGCGCTTGATTTTATTGATGCCCGTTTGCTCGGCGTCATCGTGAACGGCTATGACGGAAGCGAAGAAGACGGCTCTCGCCGCAAGTATGGCAGATACGGCAAATATGGCGGAGGTTACGGCGGCTACGGAAAGTCCGCGAAAACCGAAGTTCCCGAAACAACCGATTAAAAAACGAAAACCGAGGTGCAAACCTCGGTTTTTTGTATAAAAATGTTTTTTGAATTGTGTGTCGTAAAATTCTTGGTGTTTGATTCGGGCACTTTTTGTTTTGTGTATGATCAATAAGCCTTTGCCCAAACGACACCGGCTTTTGCTTCCTTGCCGCAACATACGCATTTCTTGCCTTCGTAGCTTATGTCGTCAAAAATGCAACGCGAGCCGATGCCCGTTTGCGCCTTGACCTCGTCCTCGCAAGCCTCGTCGCCGCACCACGTTGCGAAAACAAATCCGTCACCCTTTTCTTGGAGGGTTTGCTTTATCTCATCGATCGTATCACAGCCGTAGGTGTGGATCGCGCGGTTTTCGAGAGCTTTTTTAAACATAGCCTTGTGGACGGTTCCGAGAGCTTCTTTGACGGTCTCGCCGATGTTTTCAAGCGAAACGACCGACTTTTCGCCGGTAACGCGTGAAACGATAACGCAGTTGCCTGCTTCGATATCTCTCGGGCCGAGTTCGATACGAACCGGAACGCCCTTCATTTCATATTCCGAGAACTTCCAACCTGCGCTCATGTCGCTGTCGTCAAGTTTAACTCGGATTCCCGCTACGAGGAGTTCTTCTTTGAGCGCATAGCAACGGTCGAGAACGCCTTCTTTGTGTTGTGCGATAGGAATAATGACCGCCTGAACAGGAGCGACCGCAGGGGGAAGGACGAGGCCTCGGTTGTCTCCGTGAGTCATGATGACCGCGCCGATAAGACGGGTGGTGACGCCCCAAGACGTCTGGAACGGGTGAACCTTTTTGTTTTCTTTGTTGGTGTAAGTGATATCGAACGCTTTTGCAAATCCGTCGCCGAAATAATGGCTTGTGCCTGCTTGAAGTGCCTTGCCGTCGTGCATGAGTGCTTCGATGGCATAGGTCGCTTCCGCTCCCGCGAACTTGTCGCTGTCGGTCTTGCGGCCCTTGATAACGGGCATTGCAAGTGAGTTTTCGCAAAAATCGGCATAAATATCAAGCATCTGCTTGGTTTCGATGATGGCTTCTTCGGCTGTTGCGTGAATGGTATGGCCTTCCTGCCAGAGGAATTCACGCGTGCGGAGGAAGGGGCGCGTGGTCTTTTCCCAACGGACAACGCTTACCCATTGGTTGTAAAGTTTGGGAAGGTCGCGGTAGGAATGGATGATGTTGGAATAATGTTCGCAGAAAAGCGTTTCGCTCGTCGGACGGACGCAAAGTCTGTCTTCAAGGGGTTCGCTGCCGCCGTGAGTGACCCAAGCAACTTCGGGCGCAAAGCCTTCAACATGGTCTTTTTCCTTTTGGAGAAGGCTTTCGGGAATGAACATCGGCATGCATACGTTTTCGTGCCCCGTTGCTTTGAACGCGGTGTCGAGAATTCTTTGTATGTTTTCCCAGATTGCATAAGCATAGGGACGAATGACAAGGCAACCCTTGACCGAAGTGTATTCGATCAGCTCGGCTTTTTTAACGATGTCAGTATACCATTGAGCAAAATCTTCCTCCATCGGGGTGATTTCCTCAACAAATCTCTTTTCTGCCATGATTTATGTATCCTTTCGATGAAAATTTTCATTCTGTTTTTTGCAAAGGCTTGCATTATTTAGAAATTTCATTATAATATATCCTTGAAGAAGTATAACAGATTGATGTTGACTTGTCAATCGGCATAAAACATTATTTTTTCGGAGGAATCATGAAAAAACTTTCAGCATTTACAGCGTTGCTTTTGGCGATGCTTATGATTATATCGTGCTTCGCATTTTCTGCTTTTGCGGAAGAAGGCGGCGAAGTTTCCGGTGACGGAACCGAAAATCCCGGCACGGAAAGTCCGGGTCCCGAACCCTCCGAAACTTATACGGTCGATATAAACTTTGCAAAAGAGGGCGCAGGAAGTGTTTCGATATATTTCAACGACACACTTTGCTCTTCATCTTCCTACACAGGAACCGTTGGCGAAACTCTTAATATCAAAGTTGTGCCCAACTCGGGTTATAGTTTAGAAACACCTTCCTTCGGGGTTTCTGATTTTTCGAGCAATCTTCAACCCGACGGTAACGGCGCTTACACCTATTCGTTTTCCAATGCGTCCGCAGGAAAAACATATATTCTTCTTATAAATGCAGAACTCATTCCCGTTCCCGCTTCGGTTGAAGTCTGGGCGAAGGACGATACTCTCAGCACCGTTCCTTTTGAAGTGAAAGTCGGCGTGGCTCAGATCACTGATATCAAAAACAACACTTTTGATTGTCAAACGGGCGATAAAGTCACGATTACGTTTAACATCGAAGGGTTTGACGCTTCGAACGCATTTTTGAAGATAAACGGAACTTCTGCTGATTTCGAAGGAAATTCCTGCGTGTTCACCGTCAAAGGCGACACAAAGGTTGAATTCGGTTACGGCATTGTTCCTGTCAAATTTGAATTCATCAACGGTCCTGCCACTGTTGAACTTAAAGATGCCGAAACGGGTGTGTCAAAGGGCAACGTCACTTCGGCTTCCACCGTTCATTTCAAAAAAGGCGTTCCGTATATTATAACCGTTCGTCCCGGCGCAGGCCGTTTGTTCGATAACGAGATCTCGTTTGAAGGCTGTGAACACACAAACGAAAACGGAACCTATACAGTTATCGCAAACGGAGAAGCGAAAATCATCGTAACTCTTAAAACCGACACAACTCTTCCGACGGGCGTGTCCGTCAACGTCGGTTCGGGTCCTAACGGAAGCGTTACTGCTGCGGGCGTGACTGTCACGAACGGAAATAAGACCGCAAACGGCGTTTCGATCGGCGACGATATCGTTATCACAGCAACACCCGATGCGGGTTATGTTGTCGATCAGTTCCTTGTGAATGGCACCCCCGTCATTTTCATGGACAACATGTATACAATTACCAATATCACAAACAATGTTTCGATAAACGTTACGTTTAAGAAAGGTGAGGTATCAAAGCCCGTTTCTGTCGAAGATGTCAATTGGAGCGCAAATCCGATAATCATTGATATCAGAGGAGACAGAAAGGTAGATCCCGAAGTTTTCCGAACGATCGGTTCGAGCGAGCCGAACGGCAAGACGGTTGAGTTCAGAAGCGAACTCGGTACGGTTTATATCCCGATGGGCGCTGAGTTTGTCGGCAATCTTGAAAACGCAGATCTTAGGATCAGATACGTTACAAATTCCGCCACTCTCAACAAAATCAAAAAAGCCGTCACGACCGAAACCGCAGCAAACATCAAATATAATGCTTATGCGTTCAATTTCGGCATTGAACTTCCTGCCGGTTCGGGAGTCTCATTTAACTTTGGCTCCGATTTTGCGGATTCGCAAATTGACGTGCTCGAATTTCTCGAAAATGCAAAAAACGATGAGAAAGCGTTCGATTACAAGGGCGGTATCCAAACGGGAAGCGACGGCGTTTCCACCGTTCACACCTATAATAACGAATCGATTCTTATTTGTTCAAAGCAACTTGAAGATTACGATTTCACAATTGTATCTTCCGTTGTAAACCCGATCGGCGGAACGATAAATCCGTTGGGCAACAACCCCGTTAAACTTGATTCTTCCTGCATCTATTATATAAATGCCAACGAAGGATATGTAATAAAGACGATCGTTGTTGACGGCAAGGCGCTTGACGGAGTTGAAGGTCTCAAATCTTACACTTACGACAAATTCAAGGCCATCGCCGGCAATCACACTATTTCGGTCGAATTCAAACTTGACAGCAATGCGAATGACGACGGTTCGGACAAATCCACAAAGACAGGCACGGTTGTTGTTATTATCATAATCGTGTTCGTTGCAGTTGCGGGCGCCGCTGCGTTGTTCATGGTGAAATGGCGTCAGGAAAAGTTTTAAAAGGGACTGATTATTATAATGAAAAAACATCTCGGTGTTGCCGTTGTTTGTTTGTTTTTGATGCTCGCGTTTGTTCTTTCGGGCTGTGATTCGAATTACAAATGGGGCAAAGATATCACTGAAGGAATTCCGCTTCCGCAAGATATGAAAGCGGTTTCGACCAACGGCGATGAAAATTATGCCGCCGCCTATTTTGAAGGGGTTTCGAGCGAAGCCGCGGCAGAATATGCCTCGCTTCTCGAAAGCGAATGCGGCATTGAGTTTACAAACGATAACTATCCGCGCTCCGCAATCCATGGCGAAAGGATCATCGTTCTTCACTATAACGTTACCGAAATGAAACTTTCGGTTACGGTTGCCGCAAAAGGAAATAACGATAACACTTCATCAGGAGACACAAAATGACGATAAACAATTCCATAAAAGCGATTATCATTAAAGGGACGCGTCTTCTCACCGTGAAAATGCGCACCCCGGAGGGAGATGAGTATTACACTCTCCCCGGCGGAAAGCAAAGACCCGATGAGCTCATGACAGATGCGCTCAAACGCGAAGTGCTTGAAGAAACAGGTTATTTGGCGGAACCGAAAAGGCTTCTTTTCGTTCGTGAGGGGTTTAACGACGAACACCATAGGATCGAATTTATGTTTGTCTGCGATATCGAAGGGGAGCAGGACGAAAGCAAACTCAAATATGATGACAATCAGGTCGGTACGAAATGGTTGTTTATCGACAACATAACGCACGAAGAGCTTCATCCGATTGATTTGCGTGGTATTATCAAACGCCATTTTCTCGGCAAAAGCAACGAAATCTATCTTGGCGAACTGAACTGATCATCGGATGCGACAAATAGGGGGGACTTTATGTTTGACGTTGTTGAAAACGAAACGACTGCCGGCGTTGCGAATGTCGAATTCGACGTTGAATCGAATTCTTACGG
This sequence comes from Eubacteriales bacterium, assembly GCA_045536535.1. GTDB lineage: Bacteria > Bacillota > Clostridia > Oscillospirales > CAG-382 > Coliplasma. Next base: position 67,483 of record JAZSNS010000012.1, read on the forward strand.
CATTAAAACGATCGGACTTTTCGGAGAAACTCTGCTTCACGTTGTGTTGGACACGACTTACGGAAGAAAAGAGTTTGTCTGTGACGGTCAAGAGGGAATTTTGAATCACATAATGCTCAAAGGCATTTCTGTCGAGTCGGATAATGACGAACTTGTTCGGGTGAGCGCAAAAAGTTCTTATGAAATTACCGAAAACGGAGTTTTTCTCATAACGTTGCGTTATGAAGGCGCTTCGAATGTTCAGAAATGGTCAATAGATCCTGTTTTGGGCGAACTTATTATCGAGCCGTTGAACGGCGGTTTGAGTTCTGCCTCGTTTGCTTTAACAAAGCGCGAAAATAACGGTTAAAACCGACTTCAAAGGAAGAAATCATGATTAATTTCAAATATAAACTTGCAGAAAGTATTAACGAAAAGGATTTCAGCGCGTTCGATGAACGCCTTGCTGTTGCAGATAAGGCTCTTCGTGAGGGCAGCGGTGCGGGAAATGAATTTATCGGATGGCGTGATCTGGGCATTCGTGCCGAAAGTGAGGAGCATGCTCGGATCAAGGCATGTGCGAAACGTCTTCGCGATATCAGCGACGTTTTGATCGTTGTCGGCATCGGCGGTTCTTATCTCGGCGCACGTGCAGTTATCGAATATCTCAAAACACCTTATCATAACCAACTGAAAACCGGAGATCCTGAGGTTTATTTCCTCGGCAACTCTTTCTCCGGCAACGAACTTAACGCGATTCTTGCTCTTTGTGAGGGGAAACGCGTGAGCATAAACGTCATCAGCAAATCCGGCACGACGACCGAAAGTTCGGTCGCATTCCGAATCTTGCGTGAATATATGGAAGAACGTTACGGCAGGGAAGAGGCGTCGAAACGTATCGTTGCAACCACCGATGCGAACCGAGGTGCACTCCTTTCGCTTGCAAAACAGGAAGGTTATGAATGCTTCGTGGTTCCCGACGATGTCGGCGGAAGGTTTTCGGTCTTGACCGCGGTCGGGTTGCTTCCTGCGGCGGTTGCAGGTGTTGATACCGATGCGCTTTTAAAAGGCGCGGAAGCCGAAAGAGAATCGATCTTCGCTTCGGGTCTTGACAATCCCGCATATAAATATGCCGTGTTGCGAAACATAATGCTCTCGCGCGGGAAGACCAACGAACTTCTCGTCAGTTACGATCCCGATTTTCGTTTCATGAGCGAATGGTTCAAACAGCTCTTCGGCGAAAGCGAGGGAAAACAGAAAAAAGGGTTGTTCCCCGCTTCGGTTACCTATTCAAGCGACCTTCATTCGCTCGGTCAGTTCGTTCAGGACGGTTCGCCGATCTTGTTTGAAACTGTTGTTCATTCCTTAAAAGCTGATGCCGATTCTCCTGTTATTCCTTTTGACGAACAGAACGGCGACGGTCTTAATTTCGTTGCCGGTGTTTCGATGCACGAAATCAACGAAAAAGCGATGTATGGCACGCTCCTCGCTCACCGTGAGGGCGGAACCGAAAGCGTGATCGTGGATTTCGGCGGGAAAGACGCTTATTCGCTCGGTGAACTGATTTATTTCTTCTTTGTTGCCTGTGCAATTTCGGGTTATATCCTTGAAGTCAATCCGTTTGACCAGCCCGGTGTTGAAGCCTATAAGAAAAACATCTTCGCGTTGTTGGGAAAACCCGGTTATGAATCGGGCAGGGACGAACTTTTGGAAAAAATTAAATCAATATAATAATATGGTATTGATTTTTAGAACGAAATAAAGTAAAATAATATCAAGCAGAACCGTTGTGCGCACCGGCGCGGGCGGCGGTTGACAAAAATCCAAAAGCCGGAAGAACGGAGTTTATTATGCAGCTTATCGTCGGTTTGAAAGGTACCGGTAAGACCAAAACCCTTATTGAAGAAGTAAACAAAGCCTCGAAGGAAACCAAAGGCGTTGTTATCTGCATTGAATACGGCAGAAAACTCAATAACGACATTACCACCCGCGCACGTCTCGTTGACGCGCTTGAATATGATATCAACAACGCCGAAAAACTTTACGGTTTTGTTTGCGGCATGATCGCATGCAACTATGACATCACCGAGCTCTTCATTGACAGCGCTCTTAAAATTTGCAACGATAACGTTGATGAGTTTGAAGATTTCATCGTCAAGGTTGAAAAACTCGCTTCGGCTTACAATATCGAATGCCTCATCACCGCGTCTGTTGCGGCTGATGATCTTTCCGAAAAGACCGCACCTTACGTCTGCCCCGCTAATCAGTAATGGAAGACAAAAAGATGAACCTGCTTAAATGCTGGCTGAGGACGTTTGCGACCTATGCTTTGTTGAGTTTCGGTTGGCTTGCGTTTCTTTCGATCGGCATGACCGCCGAATCAACTTCGAATGCGGTTGTTGATGTCGTTTCGAGCAATGCTCTCTTTGCGGAGCGTTTGCTTTCCGCAAATTTGTATATCGCTCTTTTCTCTGCGATTTTCGGATTTTCCGCATTGCTTTTCCAAATCAAGAACATTCCCGATGCGGCAAAGCGTTCGTTGCATATTCTTGCGAATTATGTTGCTGCAATGGTCTGTTTTTACGGCCTTCATTCAAGCGCAAAAGATGTTGCACCGAAAATGTGGATAACCCTCATTTTCATCGCAACGTTGTTGTTCTTCGTGATTTACGGCGTTGGTGTTTTGGCAGGGTTTTTGATCAAGAAAATTAAAAAATAAAGACAAAAGACGGTTTTTAAAACCGTCTTTTGATTTTCCGAAAAAAGAGAACGCGGAAAGGGAACATCCCATATCCGCGTTCTTTTTGTTATGCGTAAATGTCAGTGGTTCCAAGAACGTGACGCTTGATTTGAAGGTAGTCTCTTGCGTTGACAGTACCGTTTTCATGAATGTCGGCTGCCAAACTTTCTGCACCGTTAAGCGTGGTCGTTTTGAGAACCTGACGCTTGATTTTGATGTAGTCCTGAGCGGAAACCTTTCCGTCGCCCGAAACGTCGCCGATAACGACAATGGTGAATTTCGCCGAATCGTTGGTAAGAACCGATCCTGTTGAAACAAGGTCGTCGCTACCGAGAACCTTGCTGCCCTTCTTAACTTCGCCGTCGGGAAGAGCTGCTTTCAAGTCGTCAACGCCAAGCGGCAATTCGTTTCTTCCGAGAATGATATAATTGGTCAAACCGTCGCAATATATCTTGTCGCCCAACGTTTCAAACACAGTTGATGCATCGCGAAGATCAAGCATGACAACCTGTCTGGAACGGACAATGTCTTCATAAAGTCTGTTGTAAAGCAATTCAGAGCTGATGTTTTCGAGAGCTTCGCTGAGTTCCGTGAGAGTGTTCTTTGCATCGGAAATTTTGTCATAACCGAGAGCTTCGTCGATCAGGGTCGTGAGTTTTGCGGCAATTGTGTTGCTGATAGTTCCCGATGCCTTTGCTTTTGCAACGCGTTCCTTCATTCTTTCAAGGTTCGCTTTGAAGGTTTCTTCGGTATCGAGCGCGGGAGCAAGCGCCTTTTCAGTGAAGATGTTTTGAGTAAGAACCGTGCCGCAACCTTTCGAGAAGAATGCTGAGGCTTCAAAGTAAACAACGCCGTCACATCCGACTTCGAGCATTGCGCGGGTCTGTCTTAACATATCTTGTGCGCCGTATTCTTCCATGAAAATTCCGAGACCGGGAACGACAAGACAATTTTCGCCGGCCATCTTGAAGAAATCTTTCATGACGAGCTCATATCCTTCGCCGTAAGCCATGGGGTGTATCATATCGAGCCATTCTTCGTTCAACCACATCGTATAGTTCTGATAAAGGTCGTTGTAAGCGGTTCTCGACTGGGGTCCGACGTCGGCAGTGAGCATAACGTCAGGCGCGATCGTGTCGATAAGAGTACGCATGCGCTGAACAAATTGAGTAACGTAGTTAGCACGGAAGGCAACCCAGTTATCCCAATAGATAGCCGATGTGTCGTATGTTATGTTGTATTTGCTGTATTGAGGATATTCTTTCTTGAATTCGGAAATCGTGTATTCGTCATAACCGTAGTCGTCAGTCTGGGTTCTGTCGCGATAACGGATATAGTCGAGTTGGAATCCGTCAATGTCGTAATTGCTGAGAATGTAAGCATAGGTTTCGACAAGGAAATCCTGAACTTCGGGAAGTGCGGGGTTAAGGAATACCATGCCTTCGGATTCGCCGGTGTAAAACTTTGAGCCTTTTTGGGTGACGAGACACCATTCGGGTTTTCTCTTTGCAGGGCTGATGTTCCAGTTGGTTTCAACCGTATTGCAGGAATAGAAAACGGGCATCCAAACGTGAAGTTCCATGCCGTATTTGTGGCAGGACTCGACATAAGCACCGAGAACGTCAAAACCGTAGAATTTCGGATTGTGTTTAATAAGGCTTCCGTTCGGGGTAGGATAGATCATCGAACCGTGATACATGGTTTCGACGGAAATCATATTAATGCCTGCGTCGTAGCATTTCTTGACGTAGCTATCAACGGCGGTTGCGCTGGTTTGGGTAGGTCTGATCCAAACGCCTCTGTATTCCGAAACAGCGCGTTCGTTAAAGAGCGCCGTGACGGAATTGTATTTATCGATCATTGTGTTCATCTGTGTCAAAGTGGGCGCGGTGCCGTTATTGTGATTTGCGAGGATCGTAGCATAAGTAGCTTCGATTTCTTCAAACGTTGCGTCTGCGTTTGCATCATAAATAACACATGCATCAATCGCCTTCTGTCTTGCCGCAAAAGCCGCATCGCGTGAAATGTTGATTGCTCTCATGCGAGTCGCTTCGTCAAGAACGAAAGTGATTTTGTTTGTGGATGTGCTGTAAGAAACCGACATGCCGACGATAATGTTGTCAGCGAGCCAGTCTCTCATGGTTCCGTGACCCGAAACAACGTAACTGTTGTCACCTTGGGGAATCGTGCTGTTGTTTCCGCCGATAGATGTTACAATGCCGTTTGTGACGGTTACTTCATAGCCATAGGAGTTTGTTCTTGTGGTCGTGCCTTGGTTGTAAATAACGAGGTAGTTTTCATAACGGGTGCAGTTGAAACCCGAAATGGTTTTGGTGTAGTTTGTCGCGGCAGATGCCGAAAAAGGAATTGACATTGCGATCAATATCAAAACCAGCAACAACGAAGCGATTCTTTTAGTCATTTTTCTTCTCCTTTTGTTTGCTTCCTTTTAAAACAAAGACAATAACGACGACCGATGCCGCGATAACAATGACAAGTGCGACACATATAGCGATTATCCAACCGACGGAAAGTCCTTTGTTTTCGGATTCGCCATCGGACATGTTTTCAAATTCTTTTTCGAGATCCTCGATTATTTCATCCGAAAGTTCGACTTTGGCGGGAACTTTGTAAGTGTCGCCGTTTTTGGATTGGACAGAATATGCTTTAACGATAGATTCAAGGTCGTCTAGCATTCGTTCTTTCGCCTGATCGGTTGCAGCGGAGTCTTTGATCTTCTTTTCTACCCATGCATATTTGATCGCATCATAAGCCTGCTGTTTGCCGTTGCTGTCCTTGGTTTCAAGGGTTTTGCCGAAAGCATCGAGCGCGGCGACGATTGCTTTCGCGTCCGCTTCGTTAATTCCGCCCAAGGGTTTTATTATGTTGTTTATTCGACTCTTGGCATATTCGATTTTTGCCAAAGTGGAGTCTTTGGTATCGTAGGTGGGCGTGACCGCAGAATTGCGGTAAACGCCTTTCAAAAGGAATTCGCCGGTGTCTTTTGAGAGATACTGAGAAGCAGAGAAGTAAACCGAACCGTCTGCATTTGCAGAGGTGTTGAAGTTCGCTTGTTCATCCATGATCGAGGGGGTCATTTCCGCCATGAAAATGCCGAGGCCGACCGCGATCATAGCACTGTCACCGCAACTTTCAACCTGCATTCTGATCGCTTCTTCGTGACCGTTGCCGTAAGCCATCGGGAACACAATGTCAAGCAATCCTTCGTCGAGCCAGAGGAAATAATCCTGATAATTCAGCGATTTACTTTCGGTGGGATCGGGCACAACGTCTGCGCCGAGAAGCACGTCGGGTCTGATCTCATCAATGAGCGCTCTCATTCTGCGAACGAAATCGGTAACGTTGTCGCATCTGAACTGTACCCATTCATCCCAAAGAGGCCAGTTCTTGTTATATTGCGGCTGTTGACCGTATTTCGAGAAGAATTTGGCGACCGTTTCTCTGTTGTAACCCATGTCATAGGTATCGGTGCTTTGGAAATAACGGATATAGTCAAGTTGGAATCCGTCAATATCGTAATTTTCGAGGATATATCTGTAAGAATCAAGCAGGAATGACTTGACTTCTTCGTTACCGGGGTCGATCATTACATAACCGCCGTTTTCGTCAACGCTGCCGTTGCTCGACATGCTGCGCCATTCGGGCTTTTTCATACCGACGCTGCGGCTGATGTTTGCCGAACCTTTGTCGCCGACGTAAAATACGGGCATCCATACATGGAGTTCCATGCCACGTTCATGGCAAGCATCTATATATGCTTGAAGAAGATCGACATTGTTTGCTTTCAAAACAGGATCCTGCTCGAAAAGGCTGTCTTCGGGCATCGGCATGATCATTGTGCAGTTGAGAAGCGTTTCGACGCAAACCGTGTTGATTCCGTTCTTGTGAAGCTTTTCGATAAGGTCTTCAACCTGCTGCTTGCTGGTTTCGTTGGGTCTTACCCAAACGCCTCTGTATTCGACAGTCGGACTTTCCGAAATCGTAAGCGCAACCTGCGTTGCTTCTTCTTCGATGGCTTTTGAGGCGTTCGCAAGAGCTCTTGCGTCGCCATCTTTTTCATAAGCCGATTTTGCGGCATCGATTTTATCTTCGAGTTTTTCTATCTCCGCCTTGGCAGAGGTATAATCAAAGTTATCGTATCTTGCGATTGCTGTGTTATATTTGTCCCAAAGTCCGTCAACATAGATCTTCATACCCATGATTGCCGATTGCTCGTTGTATGAGAACGAGATGGTTTTCTTAACGGCGTCATAGGTGACTTGCATACCGATCTTAACGTTGTTTTGGAGCCAGGTGACTTTGTCACCGTGACCCGAAACGACAAGGCTTCCTTCGGCGGAAGGGACTTTGCTGTTGTTTCCGCCGAGAGAGGTTACGTAACCGCCGTCGCAGATGATTTCATAGCCCCATTCGTTTGTGCCGGTGAGAGTGTCGGGCTGGTTATAAACGACAATGGTGTTTTGATCGCGTTCGGTGTTGACGCCTCGGATCGAGGTGGTGAGAGTGTAGAAAATGTCGGCATCAAGCGATTTGTTGGAAATGGTAATTACTCCGTCGGGAGCAACATAAACGTAATCGCCGATCTTTATGTTTTGTCTGATCCAATCCCCTCGGCTTCGACCGTTTTCGGGATCGTCATGACCTGAGATTACAAAACCGTTTTCGGGAATTGCGCTGTTGCCCATGCTGTATCTGACGGCTTTGTTGTTTTCAATAATAACTTCGTCGCCCCATGTGTTCGTGTTTGTGGAAGCGCCGTAGGCAGGGGTGTAGACAACGAGAAATCCCGTTTCGCGAAAGACGTCAATGCCGTCGGCAGTGACTGTGATCTCTTTTGCGCTCGCTTGGAAGATAAAGAGAGGGAATGCCATTAACAAAGCGATCACGAGGGCAATCGCACGTGTTGAAGTTTTCATTGCGAATTTCCTTTCTTACGGTTTATCTTTTTTTGTTATACGTTAAATCTGAACAGAACAACGTCGCCGTCGTTCATCACGTATTCCTTGCCTTCGCTTCTGACCAGACCTGCTTCCTTGCAGGCGACGAGCGAACCTTTTTCGACAAGCGTCTCGTAAGGCACAACTTCTGCACGGATAAAACCGCGTTCGAAATCGGTGTGGATCTTTCCTGCCGCGCCGGGTGCTTTTGTACCTTTTTTGATGGTCCAGGCACGAACTTCGGGCTCGCCTGCGGTGAGGAATGAAATTAACCCGAGCAAAGCGTAGGATGCTTTGATAAGTTTCGAAAGCCCTGTTTCGGTAACACCGAGATCGTCAAGATATGCTTGCTGTTCTTCCGCATCGAGTTCTCCGAGTTCCGCTTCGATCTCGGCACAAACGGCGATGATCTCGGCATCTTCGCCTTCAACGGCTTTGACAAGCGCGTTGTAAAATTCATTTTCTTCTGCGGGACGTGCGATATCATCTTCCGATACGTTGGCGCAATAAATAACCGGTTTGCCCGAAAGAAGCGGAACGGTTTTGAGAACCTCTGCTTCCGATTCGGAAAGCTCAACGTTTCTTGCGCAAACGCCGCGCGTGAGTTCTGCGCAGACTTTTTTCAAAACCTCTGCATCGGCAAGCGCGCTCTTGTCGCCTTTTCCTTGCTTTATAAGCCTGTCGATCTGGCGTTCGAGCATTTCGATGTCGGAAAGGATGAGTTCGGTATTTATGGTTTCGACGTCGCGTGCGGGATCGACCGAATCCTCCACGTGGATTATCTTGCTTCCGCCGAAACAACGGACAACGTGAACAATGGCATCGACTTCGCGGATGTGAGAGAGGAATTTGTTGCCAAGACCTTCGCCGTTTGCCGCACCTTTGACCAGACCCGCGATATCAACGAATTCAACCGTCGCTCGGGTGAGTTTTTTGGGGTTGTAAATTTCGGCGAGTCTGTCAAGACGTTCGTCCGGAACGGGAACAACACCGACGTTCGGGTCGATCGTGCAGAATGCGTAATTCGCGCTTTCTGCGCCTGCTTTTGTCAAAGCGTTGAAAAGGGTGCTTTTGCCGACATTCGGCAAACCCACGATACCGAGTTTCATATTATTTATATCTCCTGAAATTTTGCATATTGATACTCCTTAATTATAGAACATTCCTTGCCGATATGCAATATATAATTTTAACTAAAATTAAAAAGCATGAATTTTTTAACATAAGTTAATAATATGTGATAAAAGCGCGGTTGACAAGTCTTGGGGAATGTGATAGAATTCAAATGAAAGTAAATTTGTGTTAAAAATCAAATTGTTAAATAAAAGGAGAATTTGTTATGGCAACGAAGATACTCGTCATAGATGACGATACAAACATCTGCGATCTGCTTCAAATGTACCTTGAAAAAGAGGGCTATGAAGTCAGAACTGCCAATGACGGTCAGGAAGGAATCACTGCTTTTCGCATGTATGAACCCGACATGGTCTTGCTCGACATCATGCTCCCGAAAAAGGACGGCTGGCAGATCTGCCGCGAGATCCGTGAACATTCCTCGAAGCCTATCATCATGATCACCGCGAAGGGTGAAACGATTGATAAAGTGCTCGGGTTGGAACTCGGCGCAGACGATTTTATCGTCAAACCGTTGGATATGAAAGAGGTTTTCGCCCGTATCAAAGCGGTTCTTCGCCGCTATGCTAAGCATGACACTCCCGACGGAGAACTTATTAAATTTGACAACCTTGAAATCTCGCTTCGCAAATATGAACTTAAAGTTCGCGGCAAATCGGTCGATCTTCCTCCCAAGGAATTGGAACTTATTTATTTTCTTGCGTCGAATTACAATCGCGTTTTCACGCGAGATCAACTTTTGGATAAGGTTTGGGGCTTTGATTATCTCGGCGACAGCCGTACCGTTGACGTTCATATCAAACGTCTGCGCGAAAAACTTGAAGGCGCGTCCGATAAATGGACTCTAAAAACGATCTGGGGCGTCGGATATAAATTCGAAGTTTTTTCCGAAAACTGATTATTATAGGTCTTGTTTCCTTTCGCACATTCACAAAAAAGAACCGTGTTCTTTAAGAACGCGGTTCTTTTTCTTTTTGGACACGCATACAATCAAACAAAAAAGGTGTGATCGGAAATAAAAAGCAATGCGGGCGTTTTGATCAAAGGCGCGGCGGCAATGACTGCGTTTTCGCTTATAAATAAATTGTTGGGAGTTTTCCTGAGGCTCTTCCTTTCGGCGCGTATCGGAAGCGAGGGCATGGGGCTTTATCAACTCATCATGAGCGTTTATTCAATGTTTTCAACCTTTGCAACAGCAGGGTTCACCGTTTCGGTGTCAAGGCTAGTCGCCGAAAAGGAAACCCGAAACGGTTCCGATGCAAAACTGCTTCTCGGAAATTCGTTTGTTGCGTCTGCATTTGTAAGTGCGGTTGCAACGGCAGTGTTGCTTTTCAGTTCAGATATGATAGCCGCGAACATTCTGGGCGATCCGCGATGCGGCATGCCTTTGCGTATTTTGGCGTTCAGCATGCCTTTCATGGCTTTTGCCGCATGCTTGAAAGGTTGGTTCATAGCAAAACAAAAGGTGACGGTGACAGCATCTGCCTCGCTTTTTGAACAGATAGTAAAAATGACGGTCATCGCGGTCTTTCTGAACGTAATTCTTGCCGCGACCGATGATATCGGCGCTCTATGCGGAGGCATTGTTGTCGGGATAACCGTTTCCGAAATGTGTTCTTTCGCTTATCTTTTTCTTTTCCGCGTTTTGCCTGCCCGAAGGAACAGAGAAAAGTCGATTCCGACCGAAACACGTGCCGACAGCATGCGATCGCTTGTGAAAGTCACATTGCCGATTTCGCTGACGGTCTATCTGACAAGTATTCTGCACACCGTCGAAACTCTTCTGATTCCTTATGTGTTCGAGCGTTATTCCGGCGATCGCGGACACGCTCTTTCTCAATTCGGCATGATTCGAGGCATGGTTGTTCCGATTCTGTTCTTTCCGTTTGCCTTTTTGGGAAGTCTTGTTTCGGTGTTCACTCCCGAAATAAGCCGCCTTAACATGTTGTCGGACCGAAAACCGCTTAACACCCGTATTTCGACGATAATGTCCTTCGTTTCGCTCCTTTCGGTCGCGGTCGGCGGATTGTTTTTCTTCCTTCCGAACGAGATCGGCGAGGCGTTTTATCCCGGTGAAAACACTGCCCAAGCCATAAAAATTCTTTCTTTGGTAACGCCTTTTATGTATGTCGAAACCGTCACGGACGGACTTTTGAAAGCGATAGGCGAGCAGGTGCAAACTCTTAAATTTTCGGTTTACAATTCGATTTTGCGCGTGATTCTGATTTTGACTTTTGTTGCGCGCACGGGCGAAAACGGATATCTGTGGTTGCTTGTCATTTCAAACACATTTACATATTTTCTTTGCCGCCGCAGACTTTACAAAGTCACGGGTGTCGGTCCGCGTTGGAGAAGCGATGTGCTTTTGCCGCTTTTCTGCGCATTGGCGGGCGGTTTTGCCGCAAAATTCATTCTTGCCAAATTATCGATCGATGGCGCAGTTGCAAATGCGACCGCGGGAACTTCGGTCTATCTCGGTGTATTTGCGATGCTGCTTTCGCTTTTCGCCTTTGAACGTTTGAGAAAAATGTATACCAAACTTCGCGGAGGGAACCTTGAATAATTCCATAGACGTGCTTTTCAAATATCTTCCGCTTCGTATATCCTATGCCGTCCATTCGTTGCCTGCCGAAATTTTTTCTTCGGTGAACGAAATAAGGCTTCGGAAAAACGGACCCGTTTCGGTAACCGTCGGTAACCGAAACGTTGTCTTTGATGAAAAAGGAATCGTCGCCACGGTAAAACATGCCATGTGTGCGACCGAAAACGAGTTCGCCGAATGCCTTTCAAAACTTACAGGAGGCTCGTTCTACACCTGTGACGAGTTCGTTGCTTTGGGCTTTATCCCGCTTCCGGAAGGCGGACGCGCCGGCGTTTGCGGAAGGGCAAGTGTGAGAAACGGAAAACCCCGGGGGTTTTCCGAGATAAATTCGATAAATCTGCGTCTTCACCGCTTCCTTCCCGAGGTTGCAAAACCGCTTATTGAACGGTTTTCGGAAAAGGGAATTTGCGGAGCTGTCGTGTGCTCTCCGCCTGCGCTCGGGAAAACCACTTTTCTTCGCAGTGTGGCTTATCTGCTTTCGACAGGGAACGGGATCGACTGTAAACGTGTCGGTGTTGCCGACGAACGCTGTGAAATATCCGTCGGGATATCAAATCAGGGTCTTATGGAAACCGTTGTCGGTGCACCCAAGGCCGATGCGATAAATTTGTTGACACGAACAATGTCGCCCGAAATCATCATCTGCGACGAGATCTCCGCTTCCGAGGCCGATGCGGTTCTTGAAGCACAAAACACAGGGATAAGCCTTGTCGCTTCCGCCCATTGCGCCGATCCGAGCGGTTTGGCAAAACGCGGTCGAATCAGAACGTTGCTTGAAAACAACATTTTTCCGTTGTGCGTAATACTTGGTTATGATGGAAAATACACCTGTACCGTTGCCGAAACGGAGGCATTTCTATGAAGTGGGCAGGGGCGATTTTGCTGGTCTTGGCTTCATATTTTCTTGGCATACGAATCGCTGATGAAGAAAAGAAAAGACTTGTTGAGGTTGAATCGCTGTTATCGCTTTTGAAATTCATGCGGCGGCGTATGGAAACCGAACGTGCATCGCTTTTCGCGGTTTTCACCGATTTTGATGATGCTTATCTTGGGAGCATCGGTTTTTTGAAGATTTTATGTTCCGACCGAAACCCGAAAACGGCATGGTCAAAGGCTTTGACGCTTTTGAAATGCGACGAAGAAATATCCCGTGAATTGGCTCATTTCGGTTGTGATCTCGGCGCGTTGCCGCTCGAAGATCAGTTGTCAAAATTGGAAAACTGTATTTTGGCGCTTGAAGAAAAGAGATCTGTGTTGCGAGCCGCTTTGCCGAACAAACAAAAGGCAACGAAGACTGTATGTCTTCTCGCGGGCGCGCTTGCCGCAATCATCATGATTTAGGAAGGACAAGGAATTTTGGGAATATCGTTGATTCTGAAAATAGCGGGCATCGGACTTGTCGTCAGCGTCGCCTGTCAGATATTACAAAAAAGCGGGCGCGATGAACAGGCGACCTTTGTGACCGTTGCGGGGGTTATTATCGTCATGCTTCTTCTCGCGAGCGAGATCAGTGCACTTTTTTCAACGCTCAAAGGCGTTTTCGGATTGTGAACCCCTTCACGATATGCGCCTTTGCGGTAATTGCCGTCGGCCTGATCGCGACTGTGCGCCAGCTTCGCCCCGAACTCGCATCGCTTGCCGTTGCGGCGGCAGGGGTGTTGATCTTCGTTTATATAATCGAGGGGCTTGTGCCTTTTGTCGAATTCATAAAAGGCGCGGCGGCAAGCACGGGTGCCGAAAGCTATTTCACGCTGATGTTAAAAGCCTTGGCGGTTTCGCTTTGTTGCCGTATGAGCGCGGATATCTGCCGCGATTGCGGCGAAAACTCACTTGCTTCCCGCGTTGAGCTTGCGGGGAAAGCGGGGATAGTTATCATAAGTCTGCCGGTGGTTCAGCAACTTTTTGAGATATCAAAGGATCTTTTAGGATGAAAAAAGCGGTTGTTTTGATTTTTATATTCATCATGATTGCAAATGTTCTTGTTTTGAATGGCCTTGCCTATGACAACAGCGAAAGCGAAAACCTTGCCGAAAAAGCAGGCGCCGATGAACTTGAAAACGAGTTTTTAGAAGAGGACGAGCTTTCGGGCGACAAACGCATCAATGTTTTCGAAAAGGCGTTTTTGATAATTCGGTCAACGCTCAGAGACAACGGCGCTTCGGTGTTCAAATCCTTCGGTGCTATCATCGGCGTTATTCTTCTTTCGTGTGTGTTGGGAGCGATGAAGTTCGGCGGCAGCGAAACTCTTGACAATGTCTGCGCCTATATTTCCGTGCTTGCAATATCAGGCGTGACTTATTCGGTCTTCTACAACCTTTTTGTATTTGTGATCGCCGCGATGGAAGCGTTAATGCTGACAATGAGTTCATTGATGCCGGTTATGGCGTCGCTTTATATCTATGGCGGAAGCGCGGCGGCCGGTGCGGCAAGCGCGTCATCGCTCGCACTTTTCTTAACGGTGCTCTCGACGATATGCACCAGAGTGATTCTGCCTTTCATTCAGATCGCGTTCGCACTCTGCCTTGTCGGTGCAATACCGGGAAGCGTGAATTTGAGTTCGGTCACAACGCTTGTCAAAAACAGCGCAACGACAGTCATGGCATTCATTTTTACCTTGCTGGGCTTCACGCTCTATCTTCAAACAACGGTCGCGTCGGCCGGCGACACCTTTTTAACTCGAAGCGTTCGTTTCGCGACGGGGGTTTTTGTTCCTGTTATCGGCAACATGCTCGGCGACGCTTCCCGAACGGTAATAGCCTCTGTTTCGATCATAAAAGGAACCGTCGGGGCGGCAGGGGTTGTGATGGTTTTATCCGCCGTTCTTCCGCCTTTGATAATTGTGATAATTTACAAACTGATGCTTCTTGTTTGTTCGATGACCGCACGCGCGCTCGGTTGCGAACGCGAAAGTGCGTTGCTTTACGATCTCGGGAACGTCACCGGGGTTCTGCTTGCGCTTGTCATGGGTGCGGGCGCGGTTTGCATTATCGCAATGGCGGTTTTCATAAAAGCGGGGGTGAACGTTTGAACGGATATTTTTACACGTTGCTCGTGGCATCGATCTGCGGTGCGATGTGTGCGATGCTTGCATGGGGCGGCTTTGAAAAGTATATAAAATATATCGCTTCATTGATATGCGTTTGCCTTATGATAATGCCTCTTCGTGAGGTTGACGTTTCCGAAGCATTGAACTTAGAGGCCGAGAACAGCGACGTGTTTTTAGAAGTTTCCTGCGAGGGATTGTATGATCTTGCAGCCGAAATGACCGAAGAACGCGCAGAAACCTATATCTCCGATATCGTTTTTTCTCAATTCGGCATAAAAACGGTATATGCCGACATAAAAATAGATTGGAAGTCCGAAGAACCGATCGTTGAAAATATCTCTGTTGCGCTTGCGAAAGAGGATATGGGTGCGGAATCAAAGGTGCGCGAATATCTTTCAAAAGAGCTTGGAGGTGAGGTGAATATAATTGAAACCTGAAAATATCGGCAAAAAGATCAAAGAACTGCTCGGTAAAAAGGGAATGGGATTCATTGCGCTCGGACTTGTTGCGGGTGTTTTGTTGCTGATGTTCCCTTCGTCAAAAGAAAGCGGAGAAACGTCGCTCGGCGAATCGGAAAGGCTGACGTCCGATGAATATTGCGCCTTGCTCGAAAACAAGGCTGTGGAGTTGATCAGCGAGATACCCGACGTGCACGACTGCAAAGTGTTTATCACTCTTGAACGAGGTTATCGCTACGTTTATGCGAGCGACCAACATGTCCGAGAGGAAACGAGCGGAAAGGAAACCGACAAAACGATCGTGCTTGCGGGCAACGGCGACGGTGAAGAACCGATACTTATCGAGGAAACGATGCCTATCGTTGCCGGCGTTGCGGTTGTCTGCGAAGGCGCTTCTTATGAAACTCAATACCGAATCATTGAACTGATGTGTGCTCTCTTTGACATCAAAAGCAACCGCATAAGCGTTCAAACATAAAAAACAATTACATAAAAACGGAGGCAAATCATGGACATCAAAGGAAAATTCAATGCATTAAAGGAAAAAGTCAAGAATATCGATTGGAAAAAGATGATAAACACAAAAGCATTTATAACTGTGGGGTGTATAATGCTGATCAGTGTTGCCGTTCTTGTCAGTACGCTCGTGAACCGCAACTCAGAGCCTGCCGACGGTAACGAAGAAAACCGCGTTCTCGGAAATACGCTTCTTGTTGACACAAGCGTCCCCGACAAGGAAGCGAACACCGATGAGGACGTTAACGCAAACCCCGAAACCGCCGAAGACTTTTTTGCAATGGCGATCATCAACCGAACTCAGGTGCGTGATTCTGCGCTTGAAGTACTTCGTGAGATCGCTTCGAACCCCGACACTCTGCCCGATGCAAAAGAAGATGCGCTTTCTTCGATCTCGGATATTGCCGATGATATGAGCGCCGAGGCGAATATCGAAACACTGGTCAAGGCGAAAGGCATCGCCGATTGCGTTGCGGTCATCAGCGGCGACAGTTGCTCGGTTATCGTGAATGCAAACGGGTTGGTTCCCGAAGAATTGACTCAGATCACCGATATCGTTTATGAACAAACCGGCATTCCTGCCCAAAACATAACCGTTGTAGAAGCAAAATAACTCAATTTAAAACAAAATAAAAAAGAGGCTGAAATCAGCCTCTTTTTATTTTTGGAATTATTCTGCGAACGAGCTGTCGCCGTTCATAACGCCGTTGTAGCTGTTGACCATCTGCTCGCCGAGGAAGACAGTGCCGTCAGCATAAACGATGTAAGGAACTGCAACGATATTATCGTCTTCGTTGCCCTTTCTGTCAAGACGTACAACAGAAGCGTAGAAAGTGAAGGTGTCATAATCTTCAAATGCTTTGCCTTCAACGTATTCAACGATAGTGCAAGCCTGAACACGAACAACATATCCTGCGATTGCAGCGTTGCTTGCGTAGTTGAGGTCAAGGGTGTTATCGCCAAGACGATATTCGGAGATGAGAAGGAAGCCGAGGTCCTTAACTTCGCCGTTGCTGAATACCTTGTTGTAGGTTGCACCGAAACGGATGCCGCAAAGTTCTTCGTTTGCTTTCGCGCCGAGAGAAACAACGGGATCAGCTTCGAGGTAGAACATTACATAAGCATCGTCGTCGATGGTCTTGCCGGTAAGATCAATACCGTTGAATTCAAGAAGCATGCCGGGCTGAACAGCCAAGAGATTTTCGCGGTTTGAATCTGCGAAAGAATCATCCGGGTTATAGTGAGTTGCAATAAGAATTTCGTCGCTTGCAAGGGTGATTGTAAGGTTGCCGCCGGGGTAATCGTTCACGCTTTGAACAACGTATGCATCAACGCTTGCGTCATATTTTGCGATGCTGTAAGAAGACCAGTTGAGGTTAGCCGAGTTTACGTCAAGTGTGCCGTAATCGGGAGTGAAGATGTGTGCGTCGCTGGTGCTGATCTGAGCGTTGATTCCGGTGATATAAACATATTTGCTGTCGATTATGACTCCGCCGGAACCGCCTTGGTCGTCATCGTCGTCATCGTCGTCATCATCATCGTCATCGTTGCCGGAATCGGTGAGGTCAAAGTAGATATCGAACGCGAACGAGGTCGAATCGGTGGAGTAGAGTATGCCTTCGAACACACCGTTTGCAGTGGTCAAGGTAAGTGTGCAATCATTGGAGAAGGTAGCGCCGGAAGCGCATTCGATAACAAGATAAAGGTCGTAAAGATATCCGCCTTCGAAGGTGCTTTGACCGTAATCTACCCAGTCAGAACCGCCGATAGAACCGATGGTGTACCACAAATTGTGGCTGCTGCTAACAAGGTTGTTAAGAGCAACGTCGCCGTTGATGCTGTAAAGAACGGGGGTGAAAACGGTTCCGCCTACAGCGGGAGCGTTTTCGCTGGTGTACAATTCGATAGAGGTGATTACGTTTTCATCGTTATCATCGTCATCGTCGTCATCATCATCGCCGCCGCCGATGTCGCCGCTGTTTGCTGCGGGAGTTACAAAGAAGTCATAAGCGTAATCGGTGTCGTTCGAGAGACCTGCATAATATTCACCGGTGTACGTGCCGTCCGGAGTAGTCAATGTGATTGTACAATTGCTGCCGAACGTATAGGAGGTAGAGCGATAGAATTTGACGTACAAATCATAGGTAACGCCCTCTTCCATAGCGGTGCTTGTGTAATTGGTGAATTGAGTTGTAGCGTTTTCATTCCACCACTGAACCAAAAGCGCTTGGCGAGAAGCTTCGCTTACGAGCGAGGTATCGCCGTTGATGCTGTAAATGGTGGGGGTGAACATCATGTTGCCTGCAACGATAGAAACATCGGTTGCCAATTCAATGGAGTTGATGACCTTCGGAGTCGTGACGTTGTCATCGTCATCGTCATCGTCATCATCGTCTCCGCCGCCGATATCGCCGCTGTCGTCGAGAGAAGCATCATAGTAAACTTCAACTTCATCCAACCAAATGTGGCCTGCGCCGGGGTTAGCTGCGTCTCCTGCATCTGCCGCAAAAATGGTGAATTTGACATAACGGTTGGATGCCAATTCATCGGAAGTCACGGTAAGGAGATGTGTTGACCAACCGCCGCTTTCGGTACCTGTGGTGGTAACGGTATTGGTGGATGCGATTTCGGTGTAGGCTCCGTTCAAGCTGTCCGAAACCGAAACCGTGAAGCCGGTGGGCGGAGCGGTAATGCCCCAGCTGGAGTTTGTAGCTGCATAGACATTAAATGTGTTATATTCCGTGTCGGTGCTGCCGAGATCGATGATAACATCGAGTTCGGAAGTGAACCAACCCGAGTAACGCTCATATTCGCCGCCGTAGAGGCTGCCCTTCTGACCGTCGGTAAGTTTCGACTGATCGTCGGCATAATCGTCGTTGCGGGTGTTGTCATCGGGATAATATGCGGCGTCTTTGGAAACAGCCTTGCTTCCGGAACCGCCCGTTACGTTGTTGTAGCCATATTGAGCCATGATTGCGGGGTAGTCCTTGTAGGAAACGTTAACGTCGAGCATGTCAAGACCGATGCCGTCGTATTCGTAACCATAGAAGGAATACTGCCACATGCCGCATTCATTACTGAGGTTGTAAGCATAGGGAGAGTAGGAACTGATCGAAGTGGAAGAAGAAACCCAAGCAAGCCAGAAGTCATAGGTGTTTTTAACAGCGGAAGAAATTCCGTCGTAAAGATTGTAGTTACCGTAGATGCCGGGGAAGTAGCCTGCGGCTTCGATGGTTTCGCACCAACCGTAGCAAATGTTGGAAAGTGCAGATTCGCTGAGTGCGAGCTGATCGGATTCTTCGATATCGATGTAGATCGGATATTCGAAGTACATATCGTAGCTTT
Organism: Eubacteriales bacterium; assembly: GCA_045536535.1. Lineage (GTDB taxonomy): Bacteria > Bacillota > Clostridia > Oscillospirales > CAG-382 > Coliplasma. Next base: position 86,261 of record JAZSNS010000012.1, read on the forward strand.
CGATAACGTCAATACAGAATTCTGCTTCGGCAACAGCTTCGTTGTAATTCATTGCGAGGGAATAGAAGTAAAGACCAACGTCCATTCCGGCCGCACGTGCCATGTCGTAAAATTTCACAAAGTGAGGATCGTAGTAATTACCGCTGCTGTCTGCAGAGCCTAAACGGAGAATTACGAAATCGCAACCGTCTGCTTTCATTCTTGCGAAATCAACGAGAGAATAGTCTGCACCGCTGTCGTCAACGGTGATGTAGTTTGCGTAACTATTGTCGCCGACGTTGTAGAACGAAACGTCACAGCCCCAATAGAGATTGTCGGCAGATCCGGGAATTCCGGCGCCTTCAAGCGCGACAACCGTAGAGGTGGGCGCAATAACGATCAATGAACAAAGCATTGCTACCGTGATCAGAAGCGCGCCGATGCGTTTTATGAGCTTCATAAGAAAACTCCTCCTTATAATATTTGTATGGTATCATAACATAGATTTTAATGGTTTTGCCCCGAAAAGTCAATCTTTAATTAAACCGATTTTTACATTCCATATGATTTTGTATATTTGAACAAAAGCGAAAGGTGCCATTTGTTACAAAGTAACAATCTGATGTTTTTTCAAACACTCTCTTCATGAGCAAAAAAATAATTATTTAACGAAAAATATCGACAAATCGGAAAATATGATTATAATGTAATCATATTCGAAGCGATAGAAGGTGCTGTTTTTGAAAGCATATAAATATAAGGAATATTTAGCGAATGTAGTTCCGTGTATGTTTTATGGAATTCTTTGCGGTTCTGTGACCGGTGCATTGATATTCCTTTTCAAACTCGCGGCAAAGAAAGCGGAAAATATATCCCATGCGGTCTATGAATTTGCTTTATCTTCGCCTTTGTATATCTGTTTGGTGTTCACCGCGTTGGCAGGGCTTGCTCTGCTCATGGCGTTCATTCATAAAAAGATACCTGCTGTCAAGGGCGGCGGAATTCCGCGAAGCGAGGGTGTTTTGCGAGGTATCCTTTCTTTCCGTTGGTTAAGAACGTTTTTTGGCACGTTTGTCGGAAGTATGATAAGCTTCGTTTGCGGTCTTCCGTTGGGAAGCGAAGGCCCTGCGGTTTTAATGGGCACGTCACTCGGTGCCATGTGCGGAAAGATTTCCAGAAATCAGTCGACCTGGAACCGTTATGTGATGACGGGCGGCGCCGGCGCGGGTTTTGCCGTTGCGACGGGTGCGCCGCTTTCGGGAATTTTGTTTGCGCTTGAAGAGATTCACAAACGTTTTACACCGATGTTGGTTCTTACCGTTTCGGTTTCGGTCGTTTCGGCGACCTATGTCAATCGCCTTTTGTGCGCGGCGTTCGGTTTGAATCCGAATCTTTTGGAAATCGACACTTTGGCGAAATTCGAACTCGGTCATGTCGGTTATCTTCTTTTGCTTGGCGTTGTAATGGCGCTTGCAGTCGGTCTTTTCGATGCATCGGTTGCGTTTATCAGTAAGATTTGCAAAAAGCATAAAAGGTTCCTGACTCCTTCGTTGAAACTTGTGGTCACGTTTTTGCTCACCGGCGCTTTCGCGTTTTGGTTCAGCGAAGGCGTTTACAGCGGTCATCACGTCATTCTTGATGTTGCCGTCGACGGAAAACCGTTTTTCTATCTCGCGTTGATTCTCGTTGTGCGCTGGGTGATGATGTTGCTTGTCACGGGAAGCGGCGCGACGGGCGGGATTTTCATTCCGACGCTTGCCATCGGCGCGGTCGTCGGTGCGATCGGTGCGAAGTTGCTTGTTTTGATCGGAATGCCCGAAGAACTATTTTCGGTCGTCGTATTTCTCGGAATGTGCGCTTTTATCGGCGGAACGCTTCGCGCGCCGCTCACTGCGGCGGTTCTGTTTCTTGAACTTACGGTTCAGTTTTCGAATCTTTTTTATGTTGCGCTTGTCATTTTCACCGTCACGTTCATTACCGAGATCTTCAATCAAACGCCTTTTTATGATATAACCCTTGAAAATATGGAGCATGAGCAGAACGAGGGTAAGGTCGCGCAGATATCCTGCTTTGAAATGAAGGTTTCGCATAATTCATTCGTTGTCGGCAAAACCGTGCGCGACATCATGTGGCCTTCCTCGTCGGTCGTTATCGGAATAAAACGCGCGAGCGAGGTTCATGACGATATGGATAACGATGGGGAAAAGAAACTTTATGTCGGCGATACGGTTATATTACGCGCGAGGTATTTCGATGAGGAGGAAATAAGGAATCTCCTTTTCGGGCTCGTCGGCAGAGACCATGAGATAACAAAAACGAGTATACAATAAAAATGAAAGCAACCTTGAAAACCAAGGTTGCTTTTGTTTTTCGATTCAACAGGATTTGTTGTTCCGAGGAAACTATAAAACTCGCGTCATTTATCCAGAAAAGCCACTGCTGCCAAAGCGGCGGTTGCACCGTCGGCGATAGCGGTCGCAATTTGACGCACGCCCTTCCGGCGGCAGTCGCCCGCGACGAACAGACCTTCGGTTTCGGTGAGGCATTTTTCGTCGGAGACGATATAACCCCATTTGTCGCGTTCGGCGAGCCCTTCGGCGATCTGTGTGTCGGGCGCAAGTCCGATAGCAACGAACACACCCTCGAAATCAAGTTTCGTTTCAACACCGTCAGCAACGCGTTTTGCGACAAGGCCTGTCAACTCGCCGTTTTCGCCGATGAATTCGGTGACGACGGTTCCGAAGATCGCGCTGACGTTGGGTTTTGCCATGAGTGCTTCGGCAAGGCGGCTTTCGCCCGTGAAGTTATCAAGGTTTTGAATAACGGTGACACTTTCGCAAAGTTCGGAAAGAAGCGTTGCTTCCTGTAAAGCAGAGTTGCCGCCGCCGATAACCGCGACCTTTTTGCCTGCATGGAAAGCACCGTCACAAACCGCACAGAACGAGATCCCGTTGCCGATCAGATCGGTCTCGCCGGGCACACCGAGAAGCCTGTGCTTCGCACCGGTGGCGATGATGACCGCTTTTGCAAAATGTTCGCCGCTGTCGGTAACGACCTTTTTGAGACCGTCTTCGGTCAGTGAAATTGATTCAACTTCTTCAAGTTCAACTTCCGCGCCCTGTGCCAATGCCTGTTCGACGAGCGCGTCGGCAAGTTCCGTTCCCGAAACCGAAACAAAGCCGGGATAGTTTTCGATCTTCGGCGAAAACGTCATTTGTCCGCCGAAACTGCTCTTTTCGAGAATAAGAACGCTTTTGTTTGCGCGCAGCGCGTATATTGCGGCGGTAAGTCCCGCGGGACCTGCGCCGATGACTATAATATCATGCATGATTGTTCCTCTTGAATTCTGTATTATAAACCCCCGAAAAGTTGTTTCGGGGGTTTAATGTTGATTTAGTTTCCGAGGTATTTCTTAATGTTGGAAACGTTAACGATCTTTTCGTTGCCGACAACAAGCGTAGGTGCCTGTTTCAAACCGAGTTTTTTTGCAAGTTCGGGTTCGTCTTCAACGTAAACCTTGCGGTAGTTGACGTTTGCCTTGTCGAGCAAGGAAGCCGCGATGCGGCAGTTGGGGCAGGTCTTGGTAGCGAAAAGAATGGTTTCGCCGATGTCACAGCAGCTTTCTTCCGCTTCCTGAACCTCGGTCTTTGCATGAACTTCGGTCTTGTTGATAACGTCGTAGTTCAAGCGATCCTTATATTCCTGACTCTTGCCGTCGTTCCAGTTTTGAACGGGACGGTAGTAACCCGTGATACGGCTGTAAACTTCTGCGGTTTCGCCGCATTCGGGGCAGGTGTAGTGCTCGCCTGCGATATAACCGTGATTTTTGCAGACCGAATAGGTCGGAGACATTGTGTAATAAGGAAGTTTGTGGTTTTCGGCGATCTTGCGAACGAGGTTTGCCGCAGCCTTCCAATCGGGAAGTTTTTCGCCGAGGAACGCGTGGAATACCGTGCCCGAGGTGTAAAGCGTTTGAAGATCATCTTGGATAGCAAGTGCTTCGAAGATATCGTCGGTGTAACCAACGGGAAGGTTGGAGGAGTTGGTGTAATAAGGCGTGCCGTTTTCATTAGCGGTGAGAATGCTCGGGTAACGGCTGACGTCATGCTTGGCAAGACGGTATGCGGTCGATTCGGCGGGAGTTGCTTCAAGGTTGTAAAGGTCGCCGTATTTTTCCTGATAATCGGAAAGTCTTTCGCGCATGTGATTGAGAACTCTCTTGGAAAATTCCTGAGTTTCTTTGTGAGTCATATCTTTGCGGATCCATTTTGCGTTGAGACCTGCTTCGTTCATACCGACGAGACCGAGGGTAGAGAAGTGGTTGTCAAAGGTTCCGAGATAACGTTTGGTGTAGGGATAAAGACCTTCTTCAAGAAGTTTGGTGATGATGGTTCTCTTGATTTTGAGCGATCGTGCAGCGACGTCCATGAGGTGGTCAAGACGCTTCATGAAATCTTCTTCGTTTGCCGAAAGGAACGCGATACGCGGCATGTTAAGAGTAACAACGCCGACAGAACCTGTGCTTACGCCGCTTCCGAAGAAACCGCCCGATTTTTTGCGGAGTTCGCGGAGGTCGAGACGCAAACGGCAGCACATCGAACGAACGTCGCTCGGTTCCATGTCGCTGTTGATATAGTTCGAGAAGTAAGGAGTGCCGTATTTGCTCGTCATCTCAAAGAGAAGCTTGTTGTTCTCGGTTTCCGACCAGTCGAAATCTGCGGTGATGGAATAGGTGGGGATAGGATATTGGAAGCCTCTGCCGTTGGCGTCGCCTTCGATCATGATCTCGATGAACGCTTTGTTGATCATGTCCATTTCGGCTTTACAGTCTTTGTATTTGAAGTCCATTTCCTTGCCGCCGACGATGCAGTTGAGTTCTGCAAGGTCGTTGGGAACCGTCCAGTCGAGCGTGATGTTCGAGAACGGTGCCTGAGTACCCCAACGCGAAGGTGTGTTAACGCCATAGATAAAGGATTCGATGCATTTCTTGACCTGATCGTAATTAAGGTTGTCCACCTTAACGAAAGGAGCAAGATAGGTGTCGAACGAGGAGAATGCCTGAGCGCCTGCCCATTCGTTCTGCATGATGCCGAGGAAGTTGACCATCTGGTTACAAAGGGTTGCAAGGTGGCTTGCGGGGGAAGAGGTGATCTTTCCGGGAACGCCGCCCAAGCCTTCCTGAATGAGTTGCTTCAACGACCAACCTGCGCAATAACCGGTGAGCATCGAAAGGTCGTGGATATGAATGTCCGCATTACGGTGAGCGTTTGCGATCTCGTCATCATAAATTTCGGAGAGCCAGTAGTTAGCGGTAATGGCGCCCGAGTTGGAAAGGATAAGGCCGCCGACCGAATAGGTAACGGTGCTGTTTTCCTTAACGCGCCAGTCAACGTTTTTGACGTATTTGTCGACCAATGCTTTATAGTCAAGCATTGTGGACTTCATGTTACGGAGTTTTTCTCTCTGACGACGGTAAAGGATATATGCCTTTGCTACGTCGGCATAGCCGGCCTGAGCGAGCACGCTTTCGGCGCTGTCCTGGATGTCTTCAACGGCGATAAGACCGTCTTTGATCTTGGTTTCGAAGTCGGAGGTAACTTTGAGTGCGAGAAAATCGATAACGCTGGGATGAGTGGGTCTGTCGCAAGCCTCAAACGCTTTTTCGAGCGCAGAAGCGATTTTTTTGATGTTGAACTCGGCGGTTTTGCCGTTTCTTTTCACAACCTGATACATGATCTGTTACCTTTCTTTATATAAGAATATTATGATCTTTACCAAACCGAGAAGCGTTTCTTTTCAACGAAAACCGCACTTTTCGAGAAAATCAAAGCGCCGCGCCGGCAAATATAAAGATATCATAATATTGAGTTCTTGTCAAGAAGAAAACACAAGATATTGTGGTTTTGTAGAAATGCACAATATCTTGTGTTGCTTTATGTTAAATTCGCCAACAAGTTTACAAACCCCTTGTTTCGGCGTTGGGAATGCTTTTCCTTACTGCCGCAAGGAGTGTCTCGGTTTCTTCTTTTGAAAAGGCATTAAATTCGTTTGAAATGAGATCGCCCGAATCGATAAACTGCTGAATGAAATATCTGTTTGCGCCGTTGAGCCAAACCCCGATTTGCTCAAAATCGGACACAACGTGAAGCCCTTTGACCGCCGTTGTGCGGAATTCGTGATCGATACCCGAGTTCATTATTATCTCAACGCTTTTGATAGCAGGGGATATATCAATACCTTCAATGCCGACAGCTTTGTCGTAATTCTCTTTCGAGGATTTTATGTCCATCGCGATATAATCAACGAGACCCTCTTTTATTGCTTCTTCGAGCCGTTCGGGATAAAAACCGTTGGTGTCAAGTTTGATCTTGTATCCGAACTTGCGAAGATACCGCAAAAACTCGATCGAGTCCGATTGCGCCAAAGGCTCGCCGCCCGTCAGACAGACCCCGTCAAGAATGCCTTTTCGTTTTTCGAGAAACTCGGTCAATTCTTCAATGGAAATTATGTTTGCGGGTTTTCTCACGACCAAACCTGCGTTGTGGCAGAACGGGCAGCGCAGATTGCAGCCGTGCGCAAAAATCGTACATGCGACCTGACCGGGAAAATCGAGCAAAGTGAGTTTTTGTAACCCTTCTATAAGCATATTTTTTCACCTCTTGCGCTCATTATACACCCGTTTTTCTCTTTTTTCAACAGTGCGTTATTCAAGCATTATATATTATATATATTAAAGGAAGAAATTATTTTCTGAAAAACATTTTTTTGAAAATCTCGCCCAAAATCGAACCATAGGAAACCTCCTTGACATCTTCCGTCGCGATTATCTTTGACCTTGCGACCTCTTTGCCGTCGCGGAAGTAGGTCACGTGCCCGACTTCTTCACCTTTTTTTATCGGTGCTTTGATGTTTTCGTTTATCACGATCTTGTTTTCGATACCTGCGCTTTTCCCTTTTTCCATAAGAACGCTCGTTTGTGAAGTTTCAACGGAAAGATTATTTTTCACTCCTCGCAAAATGTTTATCGGTTCGATATTCGGTGCATCGGGAGTCACGACCGAATAATTCGCAAATCCGTAATCAAGCATTCCCTTTGCCGCCGCGAAGCGTTTTTCGCTTGTCGATGCGCCGAGAACGACCGCGATGAGATGCATTCCGTCGCGTTTCGCCGTGCCCGAAAGGCAGTATTTCGCTTCGCCGGTGAACCCCGTCTTCATGCCTGTTGCTCCTTTGTAAAATCTCACGAGTTTGTTTGTGTTGGCGAGTCCGAAAGTTCCGTTGCGAATGGTGTCCATCCAAATTCCTGTATATTCAAATATTTTTTCATGTTTCATCAGCTCGCGAGTGACCAACGCAACGTCCAAAGCACAGGAATATTGCCCTTCGACGGGAAGTCCGTTTGTGTTGACAAAATTGCTGTTTTCGCATCCGAGTTCTTTCGCACGCTCGTTCATAGCGGCGACGAAAGCGGTTTCGCTTCCGCAGATATATTCGCCCAAAGCAACTGTCGCATCGTTTGCAGAGACCACGACGAGTGATTTCAAAAGGTCGTGAACGCTCATCGTTTCTCCCGCTTCGAGATAAACCTGCGAACCGCCCATGCTTGCGGCATGTTCCGAAACAGTGACAACGTCGTTAACGCCGATCCGACCCGAATCGATGGCTTCCATAACAAGTAACGTGCTGATGACTTTTGTTACCGATGCGATGGGTAGATGTTCTTTTTCGTTTTCGGCAAAGAGGATTTTGCCTGTCGAAAACTCCATCAATAAAAGCGATTTGGCGTCTCCGTCGCTTGCGTATTCCACGTTTGCGGGTTCAAACCAGAATTTGCTCATTACAGTGTCAAAAGGATAAACCGATGCGGTTTCGCTCGCATTCGCCGGAAAGCTGCACAAAATCATAAATAACGTTATGAATATGCAAAAAAGTTTTTTCATAATATTAACTCCTTTCGTTTAAATCGTTATTCGCGTTTGTCGTGAAATATGCGCGTTTGCCGTATTAAAACGCCTTCTGCGGTTTTCAAAACCCCTGCATTTAAGACTTTGCGGTTTTTGTATTTATTTTGACGAAAAACATGGTGCAAAATATTGCAAAAAACTTCAAAATTACTCTTGTAATTCGCGTTTGCGACTGTTATAATAATTCATCATAATTCTGATTTTATTTTTAATATATTGGAGGAATTTTTCGATGCAAAACAATCTCCGCCCCGAAACGATGGCACGTATCACCGATTTTGAACTTGCCAACGCTTTTATCGAAGAACAAATCGCCGAGATCCGTGCCGCTGTCGGCGATAAAAAGGTGCTTTTGGCGCTTTCCGGCGGTGTCGATTCGTCGGTCGTTGCGGCTTTGCTTGTTAAAGCGATCGGCAAACAATTGGTGTGCGTTCACGTTAATCACGGCCTCATGCGTAAGGATGAATCCGAAAACGTCATTAAAATCTTCAAGGACGAATTGGATGCAAACCTTATTTATGTTGATGCCACCGACCGCTTCCTTGATCTTCTTGCCGGCGTTAGCGATCCCGAAAGCAAGAGAAAGATCATCGGTGCGGAATTCATCAACGTTTTTGCCGATGAAGCGCGCAAACTTGAAGGCATTGAATTCCTCGCTCAGGGCACGATCTATCCCGACATTCTCGAAAGCATCAAGCAGGCGGAAGGCAAAAAAGCCGTCAAGTCTCACCACAACGTCGGCGGTCTTCCCGAAGATCTTCAATTTGCTCTTGTTGAACCTATCAAACTTCTTTTCAAAGATGAAGTCCGCGTTGTCGGCGAAGCGCTCGGTTTGCCTCATGCAATGGTCTACCGTCAGCCGTTCCCCGGTCCCGGTCTGGGCGTTCGTTGCCTCGGTGCGATCACCCGTGACAGATTGAACGCGCTCCGTGAAGCAGATGCTATCCTTCGCGAAGAGTTTGATAAAAACGGCCTTGCCGAAAAGGTTTGGCAATATTTCATCGTCGTTCCCGATATCAAATCGGTCGGTGTTAAGGACGAGAGCCGTTATGAGGGTTGGCCCGCGATCATCCGTGCGGTCAATACCGTTGACGCTATGACCGCCTCGATCGAGGAAATCCCCTACGCGGTGCTTCATAAGATCACTGCGCGCATCACCAACGAGGTTGAAGGCATCAACCGCGTCCTTTACGACCTCACACCCAAGCCCTGCGGAACAATTGAGTGGGAATAATACCAAAAACGCTGAAAACCCGCATAAATACTGGTTTTTAAGGTTTGAAAAAGCCTCGTGACAACGTTTTGACAACAATTTCAGATTATTCATAAATAAAGAGCTAACAGATTTTTGTTACAAAGTCTGTTAGCTCTTTTTATTTTTATTCTTCGGTTGATTTTTCTTTTTCTCTTTTTTCTTTACGAGTAGCGAGCCAAGCGTTCAACCCTATCTTTCCTATTGTAAGCAAAACTATCGCTATTACAGGGGCTAAGAACGGTGCAGATGTACCCAAGACCGGAGCAAGCGCAATGGATATACCACCTACAATATAATTTTGGACAACACCCGATTCCTTAAGGAGCGCAAGTCTACTATCTTTGTACTTTTCATCTCCAGTAAAAAAGGCTTCTATCTCATTCAGAACATTCTCGTAGAATACAGATGTCTTTTTTTGAGTGCCAAATGGAACATTTGTTGGAACAGATGATGATAACCAGGCTTTTGCAACTTCCTCATAATCACCAAGTTGTGCATACATCTGTGCTATTGTTTTTTGTTGATGCAGTGGTAATGCGGACACCCACAATTGAGCATCTTGTTGAAAGATTTCTTCAAAATTGTTCATTCTAACATCTCCTTTATGTATTCAGCAGAAATGGCGTGTGTTGTTTGATGGAGTGTTTGTGGATCTATCCCACCAAGACTAATGCCACCGCTGGTATCCGGGGCGTAAGACCCAATCAAAACACCTGTTATGATTCTTTTATCGGGAATTATAATTGGACTTCCTGATTGACCGGGTCTTGATTGGATATTCAATATGATGTTTTTCATTTTTATGCCATAGGAGTCGATGTAGATTTTTGCACCTACAGATGAATTTTGTTGAGTAAGCACCATTCTGCCATGATCACAATGCGGATATCCAAATAAAGATATGTTTTCTCCAACAGAAACATCGTCTGTAGAGCCTATTTTGAAGGTGGAATGTATCGGTTCCGCTGTTTCGAGAATACAAACATCATGAACAGGATTTATTTCTTTGATTTTTGCTTTTATATAACTAATTCTGTTCAACGAAGTGTCCTGGTAATGCTGCAAAGAATTGACTCTGTTTTTTACGATAACTAAATCTTCGTCGTTGTTTTCAACTACATGTGCTGCAGTAGCAACAAGACCTATTTTATCGATGAAGAATGAAGTCCCTAACAAAACCACACCATGAGGAGTTATTCTTCCAACAGGATGAACAACATAACTAATATCCGTGAAATACATTAGATTTCCTCCCTTTTTGACTCACGCAAAACATCAAGAGCATCCTTTGTGCGTTGTACCTCTACTTCGGGATATGTATAACGCCAACGGTCATATTCCTCTTTGCTGATTTCACCGTTGCGATACTCCTCCGCTTCTTTCTGCCAAGCGGTAAAACGCTCAAGCAAAGAAATGTAAGATGTTCCTCTGTTTTTAACAAGACGGATACAAACCTCGTCATCGAGCTTGTCAATCTTTAAACCGTAAATATCCTCTAATGCAAAGAGGGTATGCATAAAGCCGAGATCCGTATCAATATCAGGAACATTCAGTGCCATAGTAGAAACGCCCAAAGCATCGGCAAGCGCTTCGGTTAAATCTGATTTGGGTGTTCTTGTGCCGGACTCATATTGAGCCAAGCGGATGTCGGCAGTTTTCTCCGGAAAACCAACTTTTACGCCAAGAAACTTTTGTGTCATACCTTTTAGGTTACGAAAAAATCTAATTCTTTCACCAATTGCCATAGTAATTTCACTCCTTACTTATGTGCTTTGCATTGAGTATAACACAAATGTTTAAGTTCTGTCAAGATAATATAAACAAAAAAGTTTAATATTTTATCGAAAACCACTTGACTTAACGGAATATGTTTAGTA
>JAZSNS010000008.1:0-25826 GCA_045536535.1 Eubacteriales bacterium
GAAATACTCACGGCACTCCGCTCAAAAAATCCGAATCATTTACCGTGACATCGGTGAATGGGATTACGACGATGCGGCAGAAGCCGAACAGCAACAACCGCAGATCGTAGCAGTGACCGTAGCACAACCGGAACTGCTCCCCGCATAAACACCGCACAATGCGAGATAAACGCAGTAACGGCGGATGACTAACCGCCATCCGCCGTTACCACACCTACATACTGTCAGAAAATGTCCCTATGAACACTAACAGAAGGGTTTCTGGATTTTTTCGTGCCATTTTTCAAGGTGCAATTCAAAAGATATCATTTCCCCAAAACGACCTTTGGGGAGGACTTAAACTAAAAAAAGTTATATCGCAAGTACCGCTTGACAAAATCAAGTAATATATTCTTTCATTTTGCGGCACTTTTTGCTATAATTATATCGAGAAAAAAAGGAGGCGACTTTTATGACAGTTGGCGAAAAAATTCAAAAATACAGAAAAGACCTCGGTTTTTCACAAGAGGAACTTGGTCAAAAGTTACTTGTAAGCCGTCAGACGATTAGTTTATGGGAAAAAGATCAAACTGTTCCGACAATTGATAATTTAATGCGACTGAGTGATATATTTGAAATATCAGTTGATGAAATATTAGACTCCGATAATAAAGAGCAAAATACAGAAATTCAATCAAAAGAAACATATCAGTTTGCTTTTACAAAAGAAGAATTGAATGAAATATATCATCTGCAAAGAAAAAGCATCTATAAAAAGCCTATTGTTTTTACTTTGCTATGCATTTTTCTGCTTGTGTTCTTTATCGTCTCATCTGTACCCGACCTTATGATCGGTTTTGTCTTTGGAATGTTTTTCATTGGCACAATTTCTCATATTAAGGGTATTCGGACATATAGCAAGGCTTGGAAAAACAGCGGTGAACGCATTTGTAATTCAACTTATGAATACAAGCTTTTTGAAAATTATATAGCGGTAACTATATACCGCCAAAATGAAATTGTTCGAAAATCAAAATGCTATTACACAGACATTGAACAGATACAGCAGTTTGGCAAATGGCTTTTCTTACAATTCGGTGGGCAGTCGTTCATTATACGAAAAAGCGATTTGAAAGAAACCTCCGCATTTTATTCATATATGTATAAAAATCCAGCTAAGACAGTAGACACTCCCATACCAAACAAATGGAGGGCTACATCGATTTTACTATTTGTAGCTTCGTTATTATCAATTTTAGGAGCGCTTGCTTTGGTAGGAGCGATATCTGATGCAAATGGTCTTTTTGTAGAAAATATGTGGGTATTCTTTTTGATGACACCTATTCCAATCACATCAATTATTTTTGGCTTTGTTTTAAAATCAAAGGGATACAAGTACAAGAAAAATATAATAGTCGGGTTTATAATGACATTTTTTCTATGTATATACGGCTCATTCACCTTTATGTTTTAGCGATATCTTTTTCGGTGCAACCTGCCAAAGCAAAGGACACCAAACGGTGTCCTTTTTCTTTTGGTTCTGAAACCGTGGGTTTGATCTACCGTCTTTTGTTTTGGGACCAACGATTTTATATTTGTAAACCTCAGGCATTAAATTGTTGTTTTTTGTATTTTGCTGTGTTATAATGCTGTATACTTGGTTGTAAAGTAAAGGCAAAACGGTTATGAATCAAGATAAAAAATCATCAAAACCGAATAGAAAACTGAAAGAGGTTAAAATTCTTTTCAGGTCGATTCCTGCGCCGATAGTAACTTTGTTTGTTGTCAGCGTTATCTGCATGAATCTTCTTGCGAACAAAACGCTCTTGCAGTTGGAATGGATCGCGCTTGACGGTGGGATTTTGATCTCGTGGCTTTCGTTCATGTGTATGGACGTTATTACAAAACATTTCGGCCCAAAGGCATCAAACAGTATATCCGTGCTTGCGGTTGTTATAAATCTGCTCACCTGTCTGATCTTCTTCGTCGCGAGCATAATTCCGTCCAACGCCGATGATTACAGCGCGTTCGACGGCATTTTCGGCGGAACTTGGTTCATTCTTTTGGGAAGTACGATTGCTTTTTTAGCTTCTGCGGTGATCAATAACACCCTGAACTGGGTTATCGGAAAAGGGTTCAGGAAGAACCCCGACGGCAAACTTGCTTTCGCAATGCGAACCTATATCTCGACCTTTATCGGTCAGTTCTTCGATAATTTTATTTTTTCGGTTATCGTTTTTGTGTTCTTCGCCCCTGTTTTTTGGGACGGATTCCAATGGACCGTCCTTCAATGCAGCATGTGCGCGTTGACGGGCGCGGTTGCCGAACTTTTAATGCAGGTCGTTTTTTCTCCTATCGGTTACCGTATCGAGAAAAAATGGCGGTCAGAGAACGTCGGCAAAGAATATTTTGAACATATGGAGAAGGGGGAAAGCAAATGAAGGTTTTGATAACCGGAACGTCGCAGGGGATAGGGAAAGCCATCGCGGAAATTTTCCTGAAAAACGGTCATGATGTTTTCGGCATTGACCGACAGAAAGCGTCAATTGTTCATGAATCCTATCGTCACTTTTTGTGTGACCTGCGTGACAGAGATGCTTTGCCTTGCATTGACGGCGTTGAAATCCTCGTTAATAATGCCGGCACTCAGAACGAGGACGATATCGATATCAATCTCAAAGCATTGATTCACATAACCGAAAAATACGGCATTCAGGATAATATCAAATCGATCCTTAACATCGGTTCGGCAAGTGCTCACACAGGTGCCGAGTTCCCCGAATATTGCGCGAGCAAAGGCGGTGTTCTGGCTTATACGAAAAATGTTGCTCTGCGCGTCGCGAAATACGGAGCGACCTGCAACAGTTTGGACCCGGGCGGGGTTGTGACGCCGCTTAACGAATGCGTCATGAACGATCCCTCTCTTTGGGCGCAGATAATGAACGAAACTCCGCTCAAACGCTGGGCAACCGCCGAGGAGATTGGCGAATGGGCATATTTTCTGACCGTGACAAATAAATTCTGTACAGGGCAGAGCATTTTGGTGGACGGCGGCGAAGCGATAAACTATAATTTCGTTTGGAAAGACTGACGTAAAACCGCCAAGCAAAAAGAACAGCTCAAAAGCGTGTTTCGGCATGAATTCCGATGCAAACGATAGGATGAGGTTATATGAAAACACAAAGGAATATTTTCATTGCTTTTGTTTTGAATCTGGCGTTCTCGGTCTTTGAATTTTTCGGCGGCATTTTCACAGGCAGCGTTGCGATCATTTCCGATGCGATTCATGATATCGGCGATGCGGCAAGCATCGGTTTGTCCTTTTTTCTCGAAAAGAAAAGCAAAAAACAGCCCGATGAGAAATACAGTTACGGATATTTAAGATATTCGGTTATCGGAAGCATTGTCACGACTTTGGTTCTTCTTGTCGGCGCTGTTGCGGTTGTTTATAACGCGATCGGCAGAATTATCGCTCCGGCGGAGATCAATTATAACGGTATGATAGTTTTCGCGATCATCGGTGTCGTCGTTAACTTTGCTGCCGCGTTCATCACGCGTGAGGGCGATTCGTTGAATCAAAAAGCGGTTAACCTCCACATGCTTGAAGACGTTCTCGGTTGGATCGTTGTTTTGGTCGGCGCGATTGTAATGCGATTTACCGATTTTGTCATCATCGATCCCATAATGTCGATCGGAGTTGCGGTATTCATTTTCGTCCATGCCGTTAGAAACCTGAAAGAAACTCTTGATATTTTTCTTGAAAGAACGCCTCGCGATGTCTCTATCGAAGAAATAAAAAGCCATCTTCGCGAAATCGAGGGCGTTGCTGACGTTCACCATGTTCATGTTTGGAGCATGGACGGACAAAGCAATTATGCAACCATGCATATCGTAACGAACCGAGATCCTCATGAGGTCAAAGAGGCGGTGCGGAACGAACTTGCCGAGCATAATATCGTTCACGCAACGCTTGAACTCGAAAACGAGGGCGAGCATTGTTATGAGCAAAACTGTCGTCCGATATCAAATCAAAACGTCGGGCATCATCACCATCATCATTAAAACGAACGAAACCAAAAAGTAAAGCCGTCGCGGAAAGTGCACATTTCCCGACGGCTTTTGAAATTCAAACGGCGATTTTAAATCACGGGTAAAAAGAAAAGAATCTTTTGTTGCGTTTTGTATTATCGTGTGATATAATTTCAACAATATATGCGTTTTTTCTTGTAAATGCGTCATTTTTCGTGTCGCTTTCGGGAAGAACGAAAAAAATTCGGATCAAATTCAGATTTATGAAAACAAAAAAACTCACTCCCATCACAAAAATGCATTATGCAAAACTGATTTATCGCTCGGCGCTGTTTCTCGCTGCTTTGGTGATTTACGTTTTCGGAAAATTGAAAAGTTCCGAAACCGCCAACGAAGGTTTTTTCGCTACATATCTAATTCTCGGCATCGTTTGGCTTGTCTATGCCGTCGAAATGCTTTTGCGGTTCTTCCCCTCGAAACTTGAAAGTCCGGGGTGCCAAAAACAGTTCAAGCGTAACTATAAGCCGACAGGCGAAACAAAACCTTATTGGCATTCGTGGAAGCGCACTTTTGCAGCAGCCGCCGCCTGGTTTGCGCTTAACGGCGCGATCGCTGCGCTTTATTTCACCAAGATTATCGACGCGGGCATTCTCGTTCTCGTCAGCCTTGCATATGGCATTTGCGACATGATATGCATTTTATTTTTCTGTCCTTTCCAGACATGGTTTTTAAAAAACCGTTGTTGTGTCGATTGCAGGATATATAATTGGGACTTCGCGATGATGTTCACTCCTTTTGTGTTTCTTCCTCATCTTTATACATGGAGCCTTCTCGCCATGTCGCTGGCGATTTTGATTCGTTGGGAAGTGACGCTGCGCGTTCACCCCGAACGCTTTTCGGCGAGAACCAACGCTTGCATTTCGTGTCAGCATTGCGAAGAAAAACTTTGCCGCCACAAAAAGCAGCTTAAAGGTTTTTGGCAAAAAAACAGAGAACGCATCTTTATGAAACAACCGAAATAACAGAAAAAACAGCATTTTTGACGATAAATCAAAAATGCTGTTTTTTGTTGTTCGATCAAATGTCAAGCGCGACAATCTTGTTAGCAAAGAAGAATTTGCCGAAGATATATTTGTTCGATGCGCTTTCGGTAAGAGTTATAACCTTTCCGTCGCTGAAATCCAGCCCCTCTGACATTGCAGGTCCTTTGAACTCCTTGACGCATTCGGTCAGATAGAACAAAGGCGCACCGTCAAGAGTCAGACCCGAATCTTTCGCATCTTCTTCGTTGTAGACGTAATAGACCGAATCGGCAACACCGTAAGAGGTTGAAAGTATGATCCTTCCGTCATCGGTAAGGCACATTCCCTGAACCTTGTTGCGTATCGAAAAAACCTTTTCGGGTTTGGTGAGATCATCGTGGGAATATCTCGACATAACGGCGTGGTATTCTCCGTCAGGCGTATCATAGGGATGATCGGTGACATATTTGTTTCCGTCGTGGAATTCACCGACATAAACGTGCTTCTCGTCGGCAAAAACGAACGATGCTTTGTTGTTGATCTCAATTCCTTCGCCAATGTCGATTTTTTGCCCGTTTTGGGCAGATAAAAGTTCTTTGGCAGTCGTGAGATAAAGTTTGTTTTCGTCGGCGATGTAAACTCTTTCGCCGCTGACGGCAATTCCGCCCGCGTGACCGCAAAAATCATTTCCGCCCGATTTAAGCGTGACAAAATATGAATTGTCTTCGAGATCGGTTATGTAGATCCTGCTTGCACTTCCGTCGGCCATATAGCCCGAAACGAAAATCTTTCCTTCGTCTTCAAAAGCGCAGATCCCTTGGCAAACAAAACCGTCGTTAAGTCCGGGGTTTTTGCAAACATCCGATTTCATCGAATAATAATCCGAATAAATAGCAAATTTTGCAACGTTGAGTATACCCAAAACCAAGATCACCAAAGCCAAAACGGATGCAATGATCATAACCGCGAGCTTTCCCGCTTTTTTCAGAATCTTTTTCATCGAAGTCTCTCCTCATATTTTTTGTTATTGTAACATAAAGATACAAAAATGTCCATGATTGTGCATTTATATTTTTTGAAACTTCGCAAATAATAAAACAAAAGGAGTGATTTCGATGCAACAGGAAAAAGGAAAAAATCAAAAAAGCGGATGCGGATGCAAAAACCGTGTAAAACCCGGTGATATCAAAGGGAAAATCGAGGTAAAGGATACCCGCAAACGTAAAGACGGTCCCGGCGGCAATTAATGCCGCCTTTTTCTTTACATATCGACAAAAAAATGATATACTGATAAAAACATAAATTGAAAAGGGTTGAAGTTAAATGAAACTTGTCTTGCTGACCGCATTGGGTGTCGGCGGAGCAACCGTCATCGGCGCAGTTATCGGATTTATTTTCAAAAAAATATCTCACAGATTTTCCGATATCGTTCTTTCTTTTGCGGCGGGCGTTATGCTTGCGGCGGCAGTGTTGGGGCTGATATTGCCCTCGCTTGAACATGGCGGAAGGTTCGGCCTTTTAATCACCGTTGTCGGAATCTTCGCAGGAGCGCTCTGTCTTAACCTCATTGATAAACTCGTTCCTCACCTTCACAAACTTGTCGGCTCGGATATAGAAAAACATAACAACGCCGATCTTAACAAAGTGCTTTTGTTTGTGACGGCGATCGCGATACATAACCTGCCCGAAGGTATCGCAGCGGGCGTCGGATTCGGGTCTGACAACCCGTCTCAGGCGATGATGATCGCAGGCGGTATCGCTTTGCAGAATATCCCCGAGGGAATGGTCATTATCGGCCCGATGCTCGCGGCCGGCGTTTCGCCGAAAAAGACCTTTGTTTGTGCCATGCTCACCGGCGTGGTCGAGGTTGTCGGAACGCTTATAGGATACTTTGCCGTAAGTGTTGCAACCTTCATTCTTCCTTTTGCTCTTGCTTTTGCGGGAGGAACGATGCTTTACGTCATCAGTGATGAAATGATCCCCGAGACCCATTCTCACGGGAGTGAGCGCGGTGCGACTTATTCGCTTCTTGTCGGTTTTTGCATCATGCTTGTCACCGATTTCTTGCTCGGTTGAGCACTAAATGTAAATTTTTTGAACAAAAATGTTTAAATATGCAAAAAACTATTGACAAAAGTTGTCGGATTTTGTAAAATATGAACAAGCGAAAGCTAAAAAAATTTTCTAAGGGGAAAAATCATGAAAACTTTTGCAAAAGTCCTTATTATCATCAGCATGATCCTTTGCTTCTGGACGATCATTACTCCGATCATCGGCGGCATCGCTCTCGCCAAGATGAAGAATGGCGAACTTCCCGTTCTTTGGAAGGTTCTTGTACTTATCTTCGTTAACTTTTTGGCTGGCATCCTTCTTTTCTTCGTTAAAGAATAATAAGTCGAACATAAAGAAAGGACACTTCGGTGTCCTTTCTTTTTTGTGTTTACGCGCTTTTCCTTGCTAACGTGAAAATATTTTAATAAAACGCAAAATCGTTTGGTAAAATCCCTTTACAAATGGAATTTAATGTAGTATAATATGCCAAAACCGCTTTACCAAGATAAAGCGTTAAAGAAAGGGTATTTACCATGAAAAGAATTTTGTCAGTTGTGCTTGCGATGCTTTGCGTTTGCAGTATGCTCGTAAGCCTCACCTCTTGTGATAAGGGAAGCGATTGGGCAACGATTGAAGAACAGGGTTATTTCACCTGCGGTATCACCGTTTATGAGCCCATGAACTATTATGAAGACGGCGAACTTGTCGGCTTTGACACCGAGTTCGCAAAAGCAGTTGCCGATTATCTCGGCGTTGAAGTCAGGTTCAAGGAAATAGATTGGAGTTCGAAATATGTCGAACTTGACAGCGGTTCTATCGACCTTATCTGGAACGGCTTCACTTATGGCGATGAAGACGGTGTTTCCCGTGCCGAATATGTTGATTTCACTTATTCCTACCTTGAAAACCGTCAGTGTCTCGTTACCAAGACCGATGCTCTTGAAACCATCAACTCTGCCGACGACCTCAAAGGTAAACGTGCGGTTGTTGAAGCCGGTTCTTCCGGCGAATCTCTTGCAAAAACCGTTACCGACGAAGATAAAGTCACCGGATTCCCCTCTCAGCCAGCAGCTTTGAGAGATCTTCTTGCGGGCAACGCTGATTTTGCAATCATCGACTATCAGATGGCAAATTCAATGGTCGGCAAAGGCGACTACGCTTCGCTTTCTATCAACGAAGCTCTCAAACCCGAAGCCGAAGTTTATGCTATCGGCTGCCGCAAGGGAAGCGATCTCACCGAAAAGATCAACGAAGCTATTGATGCGCTTTATGAAGACGGCACTCTCGCTGATATCGCCGCTGAATATGATCTTACCAACGACCTTAAAATCGGCAAATAATGAGTTTTTGGTCGGTTAATGAAACCCTTATCGAGGGTTTCGGTGTCACGTGTTTGCTTTTTGCTTTGACTCTCGTTTTCTCTCTGCCGCTCGGGCTGATCATTTCGTTCGGTTCGATGTCGAAATTCAAACCGCTTTCGTGGCTTTGCCGCTTTGTTGTTTGGATAATTCGCGGTACACCGCTCATGCTTCAACTTTTCGTTGTGTTCTATGTGCCGGGTATATTGTTTGATATTCAGTTGTTTTCGAGATTTGAAAACGGACGTTTCATAGCGGCTCTCGTAGCATTTGTTATCAATTACGCTTGCTATTTTTCCGAAATTTTCCGCGGAGGCATCGAAAGCATTCCTCGCGGTCAGTATGAAGCGGCTCAGGTTTTGGGTATGACTTCGCGCGAAACCTTTTTCAACGTTATTTTGATGCAGGTTGTAAAGCGAATTCTTGCGCCTTTGAGTAACGAAGTCATAACGCTTGTAAAAGATACTTCGCTTGCGCGTGTTATCGCCGTTGCCGAGATATTTTATGTCAACGAGCTTTCGTTCCTGTCGCGTGCGATGATATGGCCGTTGTTCTATATCGGCGTTTTCTTCCTGTTGTTCGTAGGTGTTCTTACGCTCCTTTTCAATTATTGCGAGAAGAAGCTGTCATATTATAGAATTTAAGGTGAATCATGGCGTTTCTTGAAGTAAAAAAATTGAAAAAGAGTTTCGGCAGCACCGATGTTCTTCACGGCATCGACTTTTCGATGGAAAAGGGCGAAGTCGTTGCGATAATCGGCTCATCGGGCGGAGGAAAGACGACGTTTCTGCGTTGTCTTAACTTTCTCGAAATGGCGAATGAGGGAACGATAAAGATCGAAAACGGCTTTGATTTTGATGCGCAGAAGGAATATAAATCCACTGACATTCGCACGATGCGTCTTAAAATGGGGCTTGTGTTCCAATCGTTCAATCTTTTCCCGCAATATACTGCGCTTGAAAACGTTTGTATTCCGCTTCAACTCCGTTCAAAAGAAGATATCCGCGCGACGGTTCGGTTTGGCAAAGCTCGCCGCGAGGCGTTTGCGAAAGCGCTTGAAGAAAACAAACAGCGCGCGATTTCGATTTTGAGCGAAGTCGGGCTTGAAGAAAAGATGAATAACTATCCCTGCCAACTTTCGGGCGGTCAGCAACAACGTGTTGCTATCGCGCGTGCATTGGCACTCGATCCTGCAATTTTGTGTTTTGACGAACCGACAAGCGCGCTTGACCCCGAACTTACGGGTGAAGTGCTTCGCGTTATCAAAGAATTAAAGGACAGAGGAAGAACGATGATCGTTGTAACTCATGAAATGGAGTTTGCACGTAACGTTGCGGACCGTGTCGTTTTCTTCGCCGACGGAGTCATTGAAGAAGATGCATCTCCCGATGATTTCTTTACCAACCCGAAATCCAAAAAGTCGGAAGCATTTTTGCAACACATATTGAATTCCTAAATAAAAAGGCGGTTTTTAAAACCGCCTTTTTTTATTTTGCAATTTCCAGTGCGTCGGAAAGACGGGCACAAAAATGTTCTTCGCCGATCGCCTCGAACAGGCCTGTCTTTTTAATGACTTTAAGAGGCTGAGTGTGCGCGCCGACTATGATGAGAGTTGTGCCGTTCTCGATGAAATGCTTGTCGAGCGCTTCGAGCGCGTTTGCCGCTGTCGAATCGAGAGCGGTCACGCCGTTAATGCAAAGAATAACGAATTCGGTTTTTTCGTCGGTAACGATTTTTTGAAGTTTGTCGACCGACCCGAAGAAAATCGGACCGCTGATTTCAAAAACGTTAACGTTTTCATTGTGCTCGCATTCGCATTCGCTAACGGTCGTCTCGTCGCTCATGCGCTTCATAAAGAGCACGACTGCCAAAATAATACCGACCGCAATCGCAATTACAAGGTCGAAAATGACGGTTAAAGCAAACGTCACGACCAAAACGAGAATATCGCTCTTGGGGGCTGTTTGGACGATGCGCTTGAATTTTTTCCATTCGCTCATGTTATATGCAACCATGAACAGTATCGCCGCAATGGTGGGCATCGGAATGAGCCCTGCATAAGGCATGAGGAAAAGCAACACAAGCAAAAGCACGACCGAATGAACCATTCCCGAGACAGGCGTTCTTCCGCCGTTTTTCGCATTTGCCGCAGTGCGTGCGATCGCACCCGTTGCGGGGATTCCGCCGAAAAGAACCGAGGCGATGTTTCCTGCGCCCTGCGCGACAAGTTCGGCGTTGGAATTATGACGCGAGTTCACCATGTTGTCGGCAACAACGCATGAAAGAAGCGATTCAATAGCTGCGAGGATCGCAATGGTGAAGGCGTCGGGAATAACTGCGGTTATTTTGTCAAGACTGAAATCCATGCCCGAAAAATCAACTTTCGGTAATCCCATCGGGATTTCATAAAGATCCCCGATCGTGTTGACGTTTGCGTCTAACGCGGGAATAAATCTGACCATCAAAGCACCCACCGCAACGGCGATAAGCGACGGCGGCACACGTTTTTCAAATTTCGGATAGATTATGAGTATCAACAAACAAACCGCACCCACAAGCAAGGCCTGCCAACTGAAAGTGCCGATCGATGCGATGTTGGCTTCGATCTTTTCGATCGTTTCGATAGGCTTAACGCCTTCGGCATAAGTCAACCCCAAAAAGTCCTTGATCTGACCGATGAATATCGTAACGGCGATACCGGCGGTGAATCCGACGGTGATCGTGTGAGGAATAAATTTGATAAGTCCGCCAAACTTCAAAACACCCATAAGGATAAGAATCACACCCGCCATAAGCGTTGCGATGAAGAGGCCGTCCATGCCTTGCGTTGCAACGATCCCTGCGACGATCGAAGCGAAAGCCGCCGTCGGTCCGGCGATCTGGATCCTGCTGCCGCCAAGGAAAGAAACCACAAAACCGGCAGCGATGGCTGTATAGATCCCGCAAGCGGGTTCAACGCCTGATGCGATCGCCAAAGCTATCGAAAGCGGAAGCGCGATGACCGCAACGATGATTCCTGCAATTATGTCTTTTGAAAGTTGCTTCGTGTTGTAATCCTTCATGCAGGAAAACAACTTCGGCTTCAAATAAAACCCTTTCACTGTTTATTGTCCCCTTTGATTTTACATTTAAAACATTATGAATTATATCACTGCATTTTTTGTTTTACAATGTTTAAATAGCCATAACTTTCTCTGTTTATGACGAAATATGTATCAAAAAACACATAAAAAATCCTCCCCAAAGGTGACTCGGGGAGGATATATGTGATTCAACTCGTTTTTCCGTACATCAAAAACCGCTCGTTTTCTTCTTCGTTGATAAAAGAAATCAGTTTTATCATCTGCCAGATAAAAATGGCAGCGGCGAAAAAACGCGCAACAGCGAAATAGGAATAAAAATAGGGAACGGCATAACCTGCCGCCCAAAGCGTGACGGTTATGCAATATGCGATCCAGGGCTTCGTGACCGAAACCTCGCTTCCGCCGAGTTTTCTTTGCAATTCGCGCAATTCCAAAAGCAGAAACCGAATGCAAATCAATGCCGCCGACGCGCCTGCAATGCAGATGAGCGCACCTGAAACGACGGTATAAATCGGGGTTTCGAAAATAATGATAGCACCGTAAGGTACAAGGAATTTATGATGAAGTTCCGCACCCAATAAAATCGCAAATGCGACAGGAGCAAATATTTTTGTTTTCTTGAAACTGCTCAGACCGCCGAGCATAAAAGCGGCGATGAATACGCCCAAAAACATAAACGAAGCGGGAATGATGCGCGTTGTGTCAAAAACAATATCCAAAGCGAAAAACAAAGCGATATATAATGCATAAACACCGTATTTCAACTTCTTGGGACGCACCATTTCGGGACGCGAAGAATATTCCGCCGTGTAACGCTGATCGAGTTCGGCACCTGCTTCTTTATAAAGGGTTTTCAGGAAAGAGAAAAGTGAACAGAACCATACGATCGAGGTCACGGTCGTTATAATCGTCAGCAAAACGACAAGGATAAGTTTTGAAGAAACAAGACTTTCGATAAAGTCGAGAGTTTCAAAGTCGATTTCGGCTTTTGAGTCTGACGAAAGGTAGATCTCGATCAAAGCCAAAAGTTCGGGGATAAGTGTCGCGGCGATCCTTACGGAAAATGCAAGATGGGTCAAAAACGCCGTGTTGTCGCATTTTGCAAGAGCGGAGTTGTAGTTGTTGCGCATTGAAAAATAAGAAAAACCGCTGAACAACAACCTGAACGTCATGACGTAAATAATGCCTTGAAGTATCGAAAAAACGGTCACTGCGAGCAATCTGTTCGAGCCGATTTCGCTAAGAAATATTGATCGCATGAAAAGAAGTTTCAAAAATTCGACGACGAACAGATACACGATGCATTTTCGGGCTTTTTCAACAGCACCGTCGAAAAACGCCGTTTGCGTCAATCCGAAAAAGATCAAGACACAACCGAAAACGTCGGGGATCAAGTCCAACCCCAAAGGGACGGGATTGATAAAAAACGCAAAACCGACGAGCAAAAGCAGAAGGCTTCGCCTTGAAACACTTTTATTTTTTTCTGCGTTTTTCAATTTTATCGGACACCTCCTGTTGCTCTTTGCGCTTTTTTTGAAGCGCGTCGGCGCGTTTTTTTGCAATTTCCTGTTTGTCCTTTTCATATTGCTTTTCGCTCGTTATAAGCACAAAGCAGGTGTGAAGGAAAAACAGATTCACAAAAATAGCTATGTATTCGATAATGTATTTTAGCGAAGAAACCAATCCGCC
Source organism: Eubacteriales bacterium (assembly GCA_045536535.1). GTDB lineage: Bacteria > Bacillota > Clostridia > Oscillospirales > CAG-382 > Coliplasma. The sequence continues at coordinate 13,213 of JAZSNS010000008.1, forward strand.
GTATTGACCGAAATAACCGCCCACTGCAAGTATTTCCGCAACGAAGGCAACCGATACAAAAACCGTCGTAAAAACCAACCTGTTTCGTGCTTGCAGTTCAAGCCTTTCGGCGTTATTCTCTTTTGCGATTTTAGCAACGGCGATCAGCCAGAAGAAAGACATCGTCAGCCATGCGCCGGTATAAAGCACGCGCAACGCCATGTCAAGCGTTGGGTTCGGGTCGAACTTTCCGATAAGAGCGCAAAATTGCATTATTCCGTGCGGCATCATGAACAACGCCGAAATCGCGGCGTTGAGAAAATAACGTTCGAGACGTGAAGCGCGGAAAAAACCGTATGCCAATATCGGCGCACCCAACAAAGCGCCGCCTGCCAGGTTAAGCATCAAAAAAGCATAACCGAACAATGCAATTCCAAAACCCATTTTTAAAACCTCTTATTTATCAGAACCGTTTTCGTTATTCGCAGAATAACAACATTTTTTGTATTTTCTGCCGCTGCCGCAGGGGCAGGGATCGTTAGGACCGACCTTTTCCGCCTTTTTGACGGGGGTGGGCTTGACCTTCTGCTTGCCGTCGGTCTGCATCGCTGCGTTGCCGTTTAGGACCTGTTTGCGTTCGACCGCGTTTTCGCGCGGCTTGACGCTGAGGATAAGCCTTGCCGTGCCCGCGCAGATGCTTGATACCATTTCGTTATACATAGCCTCGCCCTGAATCTTATATTCAGTGACAGGGTTACGTTGAGCATAAGCATTAAGGCCGACGCTGTCTTTGAGATCGTCCATAGCATCAATGTGTTCGACCCAGTTCATATCAACGTTGCGGAGAAGAACAGCACGTTCGACTTCGCGGAAGACTTCGGGGGTGAAAAGTTCTTCCTGCTTTTTAAGAACTTCGTCGGCACGTTTGTTGAGCAAATCCTTGATATCTTCGGGGGTCAGATCTGCCAGCTCCGATTGAGAATATCTGAAATCGGTATCGTCGCAAAGCGTGTTGCGGAAGGAATTCCTGAGACCGTCGAAAAACCAATCGTCGGGAACGTCGGATTGAGTGCAGGAATCAACGACTTCTTCGATATAATTTTCGATCATCTTCTTGATCTTGTCGGAAATATCGTCGCCGTCGAGAACCGCGCGTCTGTCTTTGTAAATGCGTTCGCGTTGAATGTTCATGACGTCGTCATATTGAAGCACTCTTTCTCTGCGGTCGGCATTGCCGCCTTCAATGCGCTTCTGCGCGTTTTCGATCGAGTTTGAAAGAATGCTTGCATCAATAGGTTGATCTTCGGGCATTTTGAGCGCGTCAACGACACCGAGAATTCTGTCCGCGCCGAAAAGACGCATCAAATCGTCTTGCATCGAAAGGAAAAATCTGCTTTCGCCGGGGTCGCCCTGACGTCCCGCACGTCCGCGAAGCTGGTTGTCGATACGACGGCTTTCGTGGCGTTCGGTGCCGAGAATGAAAAGACCGCCCGCATTACGCACTCTTTCTGCCTCGACGTTGATTTCTTTTTCAAAACCGGCTTTGAGTTCTTCGAAACGTTTTCTTGCGGCAAGGATCTCTTCATCATCGGTTTCGCCGCAGTTGGTTGCTTCGTAAAGCATGTAATCGTCAAGACCTTCTTTACGGAGCACGTCTTTTGCGAGAAATTCCGAGTTGCCGCCGAGCATGATGTCGGTACCTCTGCCTGCCATGTTGGTGGAAATGGTGACCGCACCGAATTTTCCCGCCTGAGCGATAATTTCGGCTTCTTTTTCGTGATATTTAGCGTTCAGAACGTTGTGGGGGATATTGCGCGCTTTAAGGATTTTTGACAGCTGTTCGCTCTTTTCAACCGAAACCGTACCGACAAGTACGGGTTGACCTTTTGCACGGCATTCCTCGATCTGATTGATGATCGCTTCGATCTTGCCGTTGACGCTCTTGTAGACAACGTCGTTGTGGTCGATTCTTATCATCGGTTTGTTGGTGGGGATCTCAACAACGTCAAGACCGTAAATGTTGCGAAGCTCGTTTTCTTCGGTCATGGCGGTACCCGTCATACCCGAAAGTTTCCGATATTTTCTGAAATAGTTTTGGAAGGTGATCGTTGCCTGAGTGCGGTTTTCGTTTTGAACCTTAACGCCTTCTTTTGCTTCGATGGCTTGGTGGAGTCCGTTTGAAAAACGTCTGCTCGGCATGATTCTTCCGGTGAACGAATCGACAATAACGACCTTCCCGTCATTCATGACATAGTCGATGTCGCGCTGCATAACACCTCTTGCGCGGATAGCGTTGTTGAGGTAATGCATGAGTTCGGTGTGTTCGGCTTCGCCGATATTTTCGATCCCGAAATGTCTTTCCGCTTTGGCAAGCCCGTGCGAGGTGAACATGCAGTTTCGTGCTTTTTCGTCAACGATGTAATCTTCGGTGATGTTTTCATCGCTTTCTTTGGAGTCATATTCCTTGATGCGGTAGCATTTGAGTTTTTTGACGAAATCATCGGCCTTTTTGTACATTTCGCTCGATTCGCCGCCTGCGCCCGAAATGATGAGCGGTGTGCGCGCTTCGTCGATAAGGATCGAGTCAACCTCGTCAACGATTGCAAATTCGTGTCCGCGCTGTGCGATGTTGTTTTTATAAATCACCATATTGTCGCGCAGATAGTCAAATCCGAACTCGTTGTTCGTGCCATAGGTGATGTCGGAATTATATGCGATCTGTCTTTGCTTTGTGTCAAGCCCCTGAATGATAAGTCCGACCGAAAGGCCGAGATAGCGGTAGATGTTGCCCATCCATTCGCTGTCACGCTTTGCAAGATAGTCGTTAACGGTAACGATATGAACGCCTTTGCCCGAAAGCGCGTTGAGATATGCGGGCAGGGTAGCCATGAGGGTTTTACCTTCACCCGTTCTCATTTCGGCAATTCTGCCCTGGTGAATAACGATACCGCCGATAAGCTGAACGCGGTAATGGCGTTTGCCGAGAACTCTCGAAGATGCCTCGCGGACAGTCGCAAACGCTTCGGGAAGGATATCGTCAAGCGTTTCGCCGTTTGCGAGCCTTCCTTTGAGAACGTCGGTCTGACCTTTAAGAGTTTCTTCGTCCATCGCCGAGTATGTATCGGCAAGATCTTCTATTTTTTTGACGATAGGCTCGATTTTTTTGAGCTGTTTGTCACTGTAAGTGCCGAAAATTTTTGTAAATAAAGACATCTTATTGCTTCCTTTTCTTAGCAGAAATCGCTTTATTGTTGCGTTAATATATATTTATACAGATATTATGATAACACAGACTAATAAAAAAGTATATAGTTATTTGCAAAAATATTGCAAAGAGGCAAAAAAAGAAGTATAATGAACTGAATATAGATTTAACGGAGTAGTTTATGAGCACGATTGCTGCCATTGGCACGCCCAAAGGTACGGGCGGTGTGGCAATGATAAGAATAAGCGGAAAAGATGCATTTGAAGTTGCAGAAAAGATTTTTCTTCCTGCTTCTCCCGAACGTTTTGCGCAAAAACTTCAAGGACAGGCCTATTACGGTTCGTTTGCCGATGAAAACGGTGTTTTTGACGACGGAATATGCCTTGTTTTCAACGCGCCCCGTTCGTTCACCGGCGAACCTGTTGCCGAACTTTATTGTCATGGCGGAATGCTCGTTACTCAAAAATTGCTCGCCGCAGCCTTTAAAAACGGAGCGGTCCCTGCGACTGCCGGCGAATTCACTCGCCGCGCGTTTATCAACGGCAAGATCACCCTGACTCAGGCTGAGGCTATCGGCGGCATCATCGATGCCAAGAGCGAAAAACATCTTTCGGTTTCGGCAAAACAAGCCAACGGTTCGCTCTCTCGCGCGTTGAGCGCGATTTATGACGATCTGCGTCTGCTTGCCGCATCGGTTTATGCTTTTATTGATTATCCCGATGAGGATATGACCGACGTTTCGGTTGCGGAAATGCGCGAAAGACTCATCAAAAACAAATCTGCGCTTGACCGCCTTGCGGGAAGTCATACTTATGGAAAAGCTATCAGCGAGGGCGTTGTCACCGCAATCGTCGGCAAGCCCAATACGGGCAAAAGCTCGCTTCTCAACGCGCTCTGCGGCGAGGAGAGGGCGATCGTTACCGATATCGCAGGCACCACGCGTGACGTCGTGACCGAAACGGTGCGTCTCGGCGATTTGATATTGCGCCTTTCGGATACGGCAGGCATCCGCGAAAGCGCCGATACTGTCGAAAAAATCGGGATCGAGCGCAGCAAAAGAGCGATCGCGGAGGCAGGACTGATTCTTGCGGTGTTTGACCTTTCGCGCCCGATAGATGAGGATGATAAACGGCTGATAGGCTCAATATTCGAAAGCGGAAAAGAAGACAGAACCGTTTGTATACTCAATAAATCCGATATTGCTATTGATTTTTGTCACGGTCTTCCTTTTGAAAAAACCGTTACCGTGAGCGCGCTGAATAACGATGGGCTTGACGCTCTGGTCGATACCGTTTCGCAGATGTTCGGCGCAGGCGAGATTGATGAAAACGATGAAATTGTCGTCAATGCGCGTCAGTGCGCCGCCGTTATGAACGCGTCAAATGCGCTCGGAGCGGCGATAGAAGCGCTCGACGGATACACTCAGGATATCGCAGGAATGGATATCGAAAACGCGCTTTCTGCGCTTGCCGAGGCGGACGGAAGAACCGTCAGCGAGGATATTGTCAATGAGATCTTCTCGCATTTTTGTGTCGGGAAATAAACCGAAATCGTTCACAGACAAAGGAAACGTTTATGATAAAGTATGAAGCCGAAAAATTAGATGTTGCCGTCATCGGCGCCGGTCACGCCGGCATCGAAGCGGCGCTTGCATGTGCAAGAATGGGCGTTAAAACCGCGTTGTTCACCCTCACTCTTGACCTTGTCGGCAATATGCCCTGCAACCCCTCGATCGGAGGTACAGGTAAAGGCCACCTCGTTTTTGAGATCGACGCACTCGGCGGTGAAATGGGACGTGCCGCAAATGCGGTCATGCTTCAAAGCCGAATGTTAAACGCCTCGAAAGGCCCTGCCGTAAGGTCCTTGCGCATGCAGTCGGACAGAGTTCGCTACCGCGATTATATGAAGAATATTATCGAGAACACACCGAACCTTTCTCTCAAACAGTCGGAAGTCGTTTCTGTCGAAGCAGATGAAAACGGAGTTAAAGGTGTGACGACTTCTTTCGGTGCTTTTTATCCCGCAAAATGCGTTATTATCGCAACGGGTACGTCGCTCGGCGGCAGAATAATCGTGGGCGAGGAGGCTTATGCATCGGGTCCCGATAACACTTTGCCCGCAAACCGTCTTACCGAATCGCTTTCCGAACTCGGTGTCAAACTCGTGCGCTTCAAAACGGGTACACCGCCGAGAATTCATGCCGATTCGATAAATTATGAAAAACTCGAACGTCAGGACGGCGATGAAGACCCGACGATGTTCGGATTTGCCCCCTCTCGTCCGAACGTTTTGCCGTGCTATATCGCCTATACAAATCAAAAAACTCATCAGATAATCCGCGATAACATTTCGCGTTCACCGCTTTATTCGGGTGTTATTCACGGAACAGGTCCGCGTTATTGTCCGAGCATTGAGGACAAAGTCGTTCGTTTTGCGGATAAGGAACGCCATCAGATTTTTGTCGAACCAATGGGAACCGACACAAAAGAGGTCTATCTCCAAGGTCTTTCGAGCTCACTCCCCGAAGAAGTGCAACTTCAACTTATTCACAGCATCGAAGGCCTTGAAAACGCTGTGTTTATGCGCACTGCTTATGCCATCGAATATGATTGCTGCGATCCGCTTCAACTTGAAAACACTCTTGAATTCCGCGATATCAATGGTCTTTTCGGCGCAGGTCAGTTCAACGGCAGTTCGGGTTATGAAGAAGCCGCTGCGCAGGGCCTTGTCGCAGGTATAAATGCCGCGTTGAAGGTCAAGGGCGAACCGCCATTCTCGCTTGCACGGAGCGAGAGTTACATCGGAACTCTTATTGATGACCTTGTTACCAAAGGCACCAACGAACCTTATCGTATCATGACATCGCGTAGTGAATACCGGCTTCTTCTCCGTCAGGATAACGCGCAGACGAGGCTTTTGCCGAAAGGTCATTCTTTCGGGCTTGTCAGCGATGAACGTTATAACGCGTTTGTAAAAACCGAAGAGGAACTTGCAAATCTTATCAACGCGCTTGAACATGAAAGTATCAAAGCGTCTTCGAAACTTGACGATCTTCTTGAAGAACGCGGTTATGCGCGCACCGGCGCGGGTATCGTCAAAGCGGAACTTCTGCGCCGTCCGAACATAACGATCAAAGACATTCTTTCGCTTTGCGGAGATGAAAGCGAATATGATCCGTTGATCCTCGCGCGCGCCGAGACCGAGATCAAATATTCGGGTTATATCAAACGCCAACTGGCGGAAGTCGAGCGTTTCTCGAAACTTGAAGAAAAACTTATCCCCGAAGGAATTGATTACACAACGATCAAAGGTCTTCGCCTTGAAGCGGCGCAAAAACTTCAAAAACTTCGTCCCGAAAGTGTCGGAAGAGCGTCACGCATAAGCGGCGTTTCGCCCGCTGATATCTCGGTACTTCTGATCTATCTTGCCCAAGGAGGAAAACAATGAGTTTTTCCGAACCTGCAAAAAAATACCGCGAAACACTTACCGATGACGAATGCAGATCGCTTGATATCATCGGAACCGCGCTCCGTGATAAAAACGCGGTTATGAATCTGACCGCGCTCACCGATGAGAAAGGTGTGGGACTTCTTCATTTTTGGGATTCCCTGACGCTTCTCGACACCGGACTTTTTAAAGATAAAAAGGTCATCGATGTCGGTTGCGGCGGCGGTTTTCCGTCACTTCCTCTTGCGCTTTGCGCTAAGGATTGTGTTATCACTTCGAACGACGCGACGGCAAAGAAACTTGCTTTCGTTGCCGAAACCGCCGAAAAGGCAGGCATCGCAAATCTGAAAACCCTTTGCGGTAGAGCCGAAGAACTTGCGCTTGAACCCGAACACCGCGAGAATTATGACATTGCGGTCGCGCGCGGCGTCGCGAGACTTAACGTGCTTTGCGAATGGTGCATGCCGTTTGTCAAGGTTGGCGGCAATTTCGTCGCTATGAAAGGCGAAAAGGGAAGAGAAGAAGCCGATGAAGCAAAGAAAGCCATTTCCGCTCTCGGCGGAGAATTGGTTGACATAATTGATATAAAAGTTCCTGAGTTCGATTATCTCCATACCCTTGTTATCATCAAAAAAGTAAAATCAACGCCGAAAAACTATCCTCGGCGCAACAGCCAGATACAGAAAAAACCTTTATAGAAAGAAAAGGAAAACCGATGGAAGAACTTCGCGACCGTAACGGTCTTACCGAAAAAGAGTTTTTGGCTCAATATGATGCTTCGCGTTATGAACGCCCGTCCGTCACGGTTGACATAATCATCCTTGACGAAGGCAGGGTGTTACTCATTCGCAGAGGCGGGCACCCCTGCATCGGAAAACTCGCTTTTCCGGGTGGTTTTGTTGAACCGAATGAAGATGTTTATGCCGCTGCTGTTCGTGAACTTTCGGAAGAAACGAAACTTGAAGCGATCTCGCTCCGTCAGTTGCGTGTTGCTTCCGAACCGAACCGAGATCCGCGAACAAGGATCATGACCGTTCCTTTCCTCGCGAAGGTGAAGGATGCAAACGCGCTTTGTGCAAGTGATGACGCGATGGCGGCGAAATGGTATTCTTATTCCTTCAAGACTTACAATTTGAACGGCGCGACGCTCTTTGAGATAAACGTCGCCTCCGAGACCGAACGTTTGACCTTCAAGGTTTCGAAGACGGTCGATAAAAGCGGATTGCGTGAAGATCCGATCTATAAAACGGTGGGAGCATCTCCGCTTGCCGGCGACCATGCCGAACTGTTCGCAATGGCTATTGATAATTTGCGATAAAAAAGCCCGAAACGTTGAGCGGCGCGTCATTATGACGCGCCGCCTTTTTCGGGATTTTTTGTTTTAATCTTCTTTTTTCGATTCTTCTTTTTTCTTCTTTTTGCGTTTGATGATCAAAGCCGCAACGATAGCGATGATAACGATGATCGCCAGGAAAACGAGGAACGGCATAGCATAAACGATCACAACCGCTAAATCCTGGATGAAATCGCCGAAGTTCTGCCAGGTTTCGACGAATGCCTCGGAGATTCGTTCAAGGAATTTCGGTTCTTCGGTCTCGGTGTATTCGATAACTTCGGTTACCGTAAGGTTGACTGTTGCATAATCAACTTTGCTGTCGTATGCGTTGAGTTGCGACTGATATGACTCAATATCAGCGATAACGTCATAAAGATTATCCTGAATAAGCAGGATTTCATCGATGGTCTGCGCCTTTTCAAGCATTGCTTCCAAAGCTGTTTTTTTCGCTTTGAGCGTGTTAAGCCTTGATTCGATATCGTAATAATCAAGCGTCACGTCGGTCGTGCTTTCGTTTGTGCTTGTGATATTAAGCAATCCTTCTGCCTGCGAAAGAAAAGCATCGAGTTTTTCGGCGGGGATTCTGAGGGTATAGACCGCTCTGTGTGCCGAAGAACCGCCGTGAAGGTTCTTGCCGCCCGTGATTTCCGACTTTTCGATATAACCGCCGGTTTCGCCGAGATTTGTCTTTATCGCTTTTGAAGCCTTGTCAAAATCCTTGGTTTCGCCTTCAAGATTGACGGTTCGGATTATCTTTGCCTCTTTCGGGAGGTTGTCGGCGGTGAGATCGTTCGTCGTTCCGGCGTTTTCTTCAAGAACCGAATCGCCGATCTCCGCATCGGGCGCAACTTCATCGCCCCAATCGTTGGAAGAATTCTGTTTGCTGCAAGAGGAAAGCAATATCAGAGAAAGTGCAAAAATCAAGATCAACAAACTTTTTGTGACTTTAAGTTTCTTCATTTTTTATGACACCAGTCCTTTCATTGCGTTTGCAAGATATCATCTCACGCCATCATTTTACCATAATAAAATGATTTTGTCAATTTGAATTTGTATTCATGCGAAAATGCTGTCATGCGGTTGAAATTAACCGAGAGTTATATTATAATATAATTACAATAAGAGTTATTTATGAGGAAAAATGAAAGAAATCAACGAAAAATTGTTAAAAGAGCAGCTTGGCGAGATCATCGATTCGGACGTTATCGAATGGTCAAAACCGTTGATCCATAAATTCAACACGTTAATGGCTTATTACCGTTGCGCAATGATGGAGATCGAGACGAAATTCAACGTTCTCAACGAAGAATATTCTCTCCGTTTGGACCGTAACCCGATCAACAGCATTAAAAGCCGTTTAAAATCGATGCCGAGCATGCGCGAAAAGATCAAAAAATATGGCGTTGACCTTTCGGTCGATTCGATCGGGGAATATATCAATGACGTTGCAGGCGTCCGCGTTATCTGTTCCTTCCCCGAAGATGTTTATACCCTTGCCGACGCGCTTTTGAAACAGGATGATATCACGCTTGTTGAGATGAAGGATTATATCAAAAATCCGAAACCGAACGGCTATCGAAGTTTGCACCTCATCGTCACCGTTCCGATCTTTCTTGCGAAAGAAAAACGGCTGATGAAAGTCGAGATACAACTGAGAACGATCGCGATGGACGTCTGGGCAAGTCTTGAACATCAACTTCGCTATAAAAAGGAATATGATTTCAGCAAACACATAGCGGAAGAACTCCTTGCCTGTGCAGAACTCAGTGCCGAACTTGACAACCGAATGGACGCTCTGCGCGCACTTCTTCTGACCGAAGAACAATCGGTTTGACGGCGGTATGGGATAGAGATAAATCGTTCCGAAATGGCGGTTTTGCAAAATGCCGAAACAAAAATAAAGATCCGCGATATACGTTAGTATTATCGCGGATCTTTTCTTTGTCTTGTGACAAAATCATCTCATTTCAGGGGGTTTTCCATTTTTCGCAAAGTTCGCGGATCTGCGAGGTGAGTTTCGCGTTGTCTTTGTTCGCTTTGCCTCTGCGGCCTTTTGCGAGCATGACAAGTTTTTCTGCCGCAGCGACAAGTTCGTTGTAGATCAGGTCTGCGCGTGTATTGCCTTTATATGTACGAACTCGGTCGACGATTTTTCCTTCGGTGTAAATGGTCATTTTTCCTGTGGCAAGGTCAAATTCGGTCCCGCTGTAAGGAGCTTCGGCGCAGTAACCTTTTTCGGTTATGAACGTTTTGAAATCCTCGCATGCATCGTTGTCGCCGTGATTAACGAACACAAGTTGCGGCTTTGTTTTGAAACCGCAAAGCCAGCCGAAAAGCCCATCTCGGTCGGCATGACCGCTCGAACCGTGAAGCGTGCAAATTTCTGCATTGACCGAAATTTCTTCTCCGAAAAGCGTGACGTTCTTTTCGCCTTCCAAAAGCCTTCTGCCGAGCGAACCTTCCGCCTGATATCCGACGAAAAGTATAATGCTGTTTTTCTTCCAGAGGTTGTGTTTGAGATGATGACGGATGCGTCCTGCCTCGCACATTCCGCTTGCGGAAATAATAACTTTCGGTTCTTCGTTCGCGTTGATCAGCTTCGATTCTTCGGAGGTCGTCGTCATTTTGATCCCATCAAACCAGATCGGGTTGATGCCTTGATTGACGAGTGCGAGAGTTTCCTCGTCAAAACAAATAGGATTGCATTGGAGAAAAATTGCAGTTGCTTCGACCGCAAGCGGGCTGTCAACGTAAACAGGGAAACCGTCATGCCCCGAAACAAGCCCTTTTTGCTTTATTTCGCGGATCGCAAAAAGAATCTCCTGAGTGCGTCCGACGGCAAATGAGGGAATGATAACGTTTCCGCCTTTGTCAAATGCGCGCTGAATATATCCGGCAAGCTCATTGATAACGTTGCTTCTGTCGGCTTCGTGAAGACGGTTGCCGTAGGTCGATTCGATCACGAGATAATCGGTTTCTTCAACGCCTTGCGGGTCTTTGATGATGCGTTGATTAAGGTTGCCAACGTCACCGCTGAAAACTATTTTTTTGCGAGTTTCGCCCTCGGTAAGCCAAAATTCAATGCAGGCAGAACCGAGCAAATGTCCGATGTCGGTGAATCTGACTTCAATTCCCTCGGCGGCATAAATTGTTTCGCCGTAAATGCATCTGCGAAAATGTGATATCGCGGTTTCGGCATCGTTCATGTCATAAACGGGTTCAACGGGGTCGAGCCCTGCGCGCTCGGCTTTTTTTGAACGCCATTTTGCCTCCGACTCCTGAATGTGAGCCGAGTCGCGAAGCATGATGTTCAAAAGATCACATGTCACGTCGGTCGCGAAAACGCTTCCTTTAAAACCGTCGCGAAAAAGTTTCGGAACCATTCCCGAATGGTCAATATGAGCGTGAGTTATGAAAACGGCTTCAATTTGGTACGCGGGGATAGGAAGATCGATGTTTTGGAAAACATCCTTGCCTTGTTCCATACCGCAATCGACCAAATAGTATTTTTGATTCACTTCGAGAAGTGTACAACTTCCCGTAACTTCGTGAGTCGCACCGATAAATTGTATCTTCATTTTCCGCACCTCCGTTGTCTGTATAATAATTATATCACACATTATCAAAAAGTGAATAGTTAAAATCAAAAAAATGTTTATTGCAGGATTTTCTCGCTTCACACGTCATTGAAAATGCCGTTATAATGTTCAAAACCCCGTTTGGCACCCGCAAAATACCCCATAAAGATGAACTTTATGGGGACCCCTCGGGAATCGCCCGACTGCGGTCGGAGCGGTGGCGAGCTCTGACAGTCCCCCGGACTGTCATTCACTACTTGCCCTTCGATTCCCTTTCGAAACACAAAAAACAAAGCAAGGCGGCAAAACCACCTTGCTTTATTTTGGCACCCGCAACGGGAATCGAACCCATAACTAACCCTTAGGAGATACCAATGGAAACGATAACGGCATCCCCTGTAATACCTAAAAATCCCCTGTTGTCAGGGGATTTTTAAGGTTAAAGTATTATCTTGTGTTACGCCATTACCGCAGATATTATCCTGTTTTAACTCATTTGATTAGCAGGCAATTAGCAAGGACGACTGAATTAGGGTAAAGGTAATACTGCTACAAAATGCTCCCAAATTACTTGCAGTATTCTATCGTGTTATTCTATTTCATATTCAACGGAGTTAATCACTAAACAATTATCATCTTTCCAATGGATCTGCATATTTTCAAATTCTCCCCAATCACCGAAATAAACCCTTTGAGGTTTCTTTTCAATTTTGAAAAGAATTGCATTTATTCCGCAGTCTTGGTATACATCAACAAGAGTATCTCCGCCAAGGGCGCCTTGGTCGCTGTCAATAACTTGAGCGTAGTATTTTCCACTCGGAGATTCAACAGTTTGTACAACTGTGTTTTGACCAATGTTGCCAAAAATCAAGGCAATAAAACTGAAGAAACCAATCGGCAAAATCATTAGTGCAGACAAAACCAATGTGACAACTTTGAGTGTCAAGGGTTTTCCGTATTTAACCGTTAAGTAACAGCAACAACCTGCAGAAAGCAATACGCTTGCTATTACCCAAATTTGCGGACACTCAAAAATATAAAACACAGCGTTGATTAAAGATAATGGCGT
>JAZSNS010000030.1:0-49889 GCA_045536535.1 Eubacteriales bacterium
TCTTCCGCTATGTTCATAAAGGCGTTACTTTTTATTTCCTCGATAACGAGTTTTATTTCAAACGTCATGCCCTTTACGGCGAATATGACGACGGCGAACGCTTTGCCTTCTTCTGCCGTGCCGCGCTTGAAATATTGCCGGATATCGATTTCTTCCCGGATATTCTTCATGCTCACGATTGGCATGCCGCTTTGAGCGTGATTTATCTTAAACAATGCTATGCAAAGACTGATGAACGCTATTCTGACATCAAGGCGCTCTTTACGATACATAACATTCAGTATCAGGGTATCTATGATTTTGCGATTCTCGGCGACGTTTTCGGACTTATGCCGTCGGATAAAGAAATCGTTGAATATGAAGGCTGTATCAACCTTTTGAAGGGTGCTGTTGTCTGTGCCGACCATGTCAGTACGGTTAGCCCGACTTATGCGAAGGAAATTCTTTCGCCCAAATTCTCTCATGGACTTGACAGTGTTCTGAACCTGTTTTCGTTCAAACTGTCGGGTATATTGAACGGTATTGACCGTGATTATTATAACCCCTCGAAAGATAAAGAGATTTTCGCGAACTTCAACACCCGCAAAATGGACGGCAAACAGATCTGCAAATCGGGTTTGCAACGCATGCTCGGACTGCCCGAGAGGGATGTTCCCGTTATCGCGGTCATCTCGCGTCTCGTCAGCCATAAAGGTCTTGACCTTGTGATGCTTGCGGGCGACGATATGCTTCAAGGCGATGTTCAACTTGTCGTTCTCGGTCAGGGTGATAAGAGCTATGAGAATTATTTTGAGGACCTTGCAAAACGCTATCCCGATAAATGTAAAACTCTTATCACGTATAACCGCGATCTTTCAAAGAAGATCTATTCTGCGGCAGATATTTTCTTGATGCCGTCGCGCAGCGAACCCTGCGGCCTTGCTCAGATGATCTGCTCGCGTTACGGCACGATCCCCGTTATCCATGAAACCGGCGGTCTTTATGACAGCATCAAGGATATCGGCTGCGAAAACGGCGGCAACGGATTTACATTCGCCGCTTACAGTGCCTATGAAATGTTAGGCTCGGTCAACCGTGCGGTTTCGCTTTATTATAACGACCGCGAAACGTTTGACAAACTCCGTAAGAAGGTCATGCGCGTTGATTTCTCTTGGAAACAAAGTGCGCTTTCCTATATAGAACTTTATAACAAATTTTGATCAACCCGGAAGGAAACCCCTAAAAAATGGCAAAGAAACTCACAACCACCGAAATCCGTGAGGCGCTCAGTGTAAAACTTTCGCGTTATTACGGAATCAATGATAAGGATGCTGATCTCAATCAGATATACAACGCAACGCTTCTTACCGTTCGCGACATCCTTGCAACACGTCACAAGGAATTCTCCGAGAAGGTAAACCAGAAACAGGCCAAACAGGTCTATTATATGTGTATGGAATTCCTTATCGGCAGATCGCTCAAAATGAACCTTTGTAACCTCGGTCTTGAAGAAGAATATCGTAAGGTTCTTAAAAAGTTGGGCTTCGATCTTGAAGATGTTTATGAATGCGAAACCGATCCCGGCTTGGGCAACGGCGGTCTCGGCAGACTTGCGTCTTGTTTTATGGACTCGCTCGCGTCTCAGGACTATCCTGCACGCGGCTATTGCATTCTTTATGAATATGGCTTGTTCAAACAACGCCTTGTTGACGGCGAACAGTTGGAACTCCCCGATATTTGGCTGCCCGACGGCTCAAACTGGCTCGTTCCGCGTCATGACAGAGCAGTCACCGTCCGCTTCGGCGGTAAGGTTCGCGAGGAATGGAAGGGAAACCATTGCGAGATCATTTATGAAGATTACGACCAGGTAGAAGCAGTCCCTTATGACATGCTCATCTCCGGTGGTGTAGGCAAAGCGGTCAACACTCTTCGCCTTTGGAAGGCAAGAGATATCAATAACTTCAACATGGAAGCCTTTTCTCAGGGCCAATATCTTAAAGCCGTTGAAGAAAATACGATAGCCGAAACCATCTCGAAGGTTCTTTATCCTGCCGATAACCACCACGAGGGCAAACTTCTTCGCCTGACTCAGCAGTATTTCCTTGTTTCCGCATCTTTGCAGAACATCATCTGGCGTCACCTTTATCACTTCAAATCGCTCGATAACCTTCCCGATAAAGTCGCTATCCATATCAACGATACCCATCCCGCTCTCTGTATCCCCGAACTCATGCGTATCCTCATCGACGACCATCACGTTTCGTGGGATAAGGCTTGGGATATCGTAACAAGAACCATTTCCTACACAAACCATACCGTTCTTCCCGAAGCGCTTGAATGCTGGAATGAAGATCTGTTTGCTATCAAGCTTCCGAGAATCCATTCCATCATCAAAGAAATCAACCGTCGCTTCTGTGCCGATGCGTGGGAATCATTCATGGGCGATTGGGATAAGGTAGGACGTATGTCTATCCTTAATAAAGGCTCGGTGCGCATGGCAAACCTTTCGGTTATCGGTTCTCATACCGTTAACGGCGTTTCGAGATTGCATTCCGATATTCTTAAAGAGACCGTCTTTGAGGATTATAACGACATGTATCCCGAACGCTTCACCAACGTGACCAACGGTATTGCTCATAGAAAGTGGCTTTGCTATTCCAACCCGCAACTCGCGGCGCTTCTTGACGAAACTATCGGCAAGGACTATCGCTCGAAACCCGAAAATCTCTCGAAATTCTTGGCGTTTGCCGACGATTCTTCGGTACTTTCGCGCCTTGATGAGATCAAAAAGGCAAACAAGATTGATTTTGCAAACTACATTAAGAAGACCAAAGGCGTCGATATCGACCCGAATACCATCTTCGACGTTCAGGCAAAGCGTTTGCATGAATACAAACGCCAACTTCTTAACGCGCTCAATATCATCACCCTTTATCTCAAGCTTAAAGATAACCCCGATGCCGACGTAACGCCCACGACGTTTATCTTCGCGGCAAAAGCGGCTCCCGGTTATTACACCGCAAAGGATATCATTCGTCTTATCTGCTATATCGCCGCAGATATCGAAAAGAATCCCAAGATCCGCGAAAAACTTCGCGTTGTATTCCTTGAAAACTACAACGTAACTCTTGCCGAACACCTTATGCCCGCTGCTGAAATCTCTGAACAGATCTCGCTTGCCGGCAAAGAGGCTTCGGGCACGGGTAATATGAAGTTCATGATAAACGGCGCGCTTACGATCGGTACTCTCGACGGCGCAAACGTCGAAATGGCTGAACAGGTAGGTATGGATAATATCTATATCTTCGGTCATACCGCTCCCGAGGTTGAAGAACTTTGGAGAAAGGGTTACGCTTCTTCCTATTATTATAACCGTAACCCCGAACTCAAAGCTGCTGTCGATTATATGCAAACCGGTTTCAACGGCCGTTCGTTCTCGGATATCGCAAACTACCTCCTTTATTCGTTCGGTGTTTCCGATCCGTTCATGTGTCTTGCCGATTTCGACTTCTATGCCGAAGCGCGTAAGAGGATGTATGCCGATTATAAGGACCGCGAGAAGTGGAACCGTATGGCGGTTGCAAACATCGCGGGTGCGGGCTTCTTTGCGGCAGACCGCTCGATCAAAGAATATGCCGACAACATCTGGCATCTCAAACCTGTTCACATGGATAAATAATGAACGCTTCGTTTGTAATTAAGTCAAAAAATACCCCTTCGGGATGCCATGCCTTCCCGAAGGGGAGCAATATCGAATTTTTGTTTTTCGTTACCGGTGCCGTGTTTGAAAAAGCATGGTTTTATATCGGGAACGATGAACGCGTTATTATCGAGAGGGAATTGCCTGTCGAAAAAGAACCCTACGGTTCTGCATGTCGATTGACGCTTAACACTCTCGATCTCACCGGAAGTGACGGTCTGTTTTTCTGCCATGTTGAAATAATATCCGGCGGAAAACGTTATTATACCGCATTTGACGGTTATAATTGTAAAATGGAAGACCATTTCGTCAACGAAACTCAGGTTTTGGTTTATGATGAGCAATATGCAACGCCTGATTGGCTCATCGGCGGAGTTATGTATCAGATTTTTCCCGACCGCTTTGCGCGCGGGGGAGATGTTGTGCGCCGTGACGATGCGGTCTATGCCGATGAATGGGATGACGGGATCCCCGAATATCCCGAGATCGCTGGCGCGGCTTTTCCGAATAACAAACATTTCGGCGGCACACTTTACGGTGTTGTCGAAAAACTTGACTATTTGGCGTCGCTCGGCGTGAATTGTATCTATCTCAACCCGATCTTTGAGGCATATTCAAACCATAAATACGACACTGCCGATTTTTTGAGCGTCGATCGCTCTTTCGGCGGAGATGAAGCTCTTGAAATGCTTGTCGAAAAGGCTCATTCTTATGGAATAAAGGTCGTTCTCGACGGCGTTTTCAACCATGTCGGTGATGACAGCATTTATTTTGATGCTTATGGGAAATTCGGCAACGGTGCTTGCAGCAATCCGAACTCCCCCTATCGCGAATGGTTTCATTTTGTCAATTATCCCTATGAATATGAAAGCTGGTGGGGAATAAAGAACCTTCCTAAAATCAACCGTCGCGAAAGTTATATCCGTTTCATAACCGATACCGTCATTCCGAAATATATGAAAATGGGTATCGACGGCTGGCGCTTGGACGTTGTCGACGAGTTGGAAGGCGAGTTCTTGGAGCGCATCACCAAATCGATCAAGTCCTATAAACCCGACGCCCTCATCATCGGTGAGGTCTGGGAGGATGCATCGAATAAGATCGCTTATAACGCGAGAAAACGCTATTTTCGCGGTTATCAACTCGATTCCGTCACCGATTACCCGATCCGTAACGCGATCATCGAGTTTTTGAAATATGGCGATGCGGGCTTTTTGGTGCACACGCTTCAAACGCTTTATCGCAATTATCCGCCCCATAAGTTGGCGGCAGTGATGAACTTTTTGGGTTCTCACGATACCGAACGAATCGCGACCGTCCTGGGCGGTGAACCTGATATGGGTGATGCGAATTCGGTTCTTGCGGTCAGAAAAATGCCCGCTGACGTGCGTGAGCAAACCAAAGATTTGCTTCATCAGGCATATCTGCTCCTTGCTTCGCTTCCGGGAGTACCGTGTATTTTCTATGGTGACGAGATCGCCATGGAGGGTTATCATGATCCCTTTAACCGCCGTCCTTTCCCGACTTACGGCTTTGTTGATGATTTCTCGGGATTGTTCCGCAAAATCAATAAACTCCGTCGTGAGGAGGCGCTTTTCAAAGCGACCGAACTCAAAGTGAGCGAAGAATGCGATGGCGTTGCAAAAATCGTCAGAACTCTCGGCGATGAACAACTTGTTGTTCTTGCCAATATGTCCGAAAACGGTTTTGACTATCTGCTTCATGCCGATGCTATCGACATGATGAACGGTCAGGTTCAAAGAAATTCCGTCACCGTTCCTTCTAAAAAAGTAACTATTTTAAAGATCAAGAAAAAATAACGTTCTCGTATCCCTAAATAGCAAAGACCCAAACTATCGAATAGGCAGGGCTGATTTGAATTGAACAACAACGAACTCTTCACGCTTTTTGAAACAATTATCAATGACTTCAATCTTAAAGGCGAACTGATTGGATATAGCTGTATCAGCACGGGTAACATCAACGATACCTACGTTGCTCGTACCGCTTTTCACAACGGCGAAAAACATTATATTATCCAAAGGGTAAACCATCATGTTTTTTCCGAGCCTGAAAAAATTGCCGAAAACGTCAGCAACGTAACCAATCATATCGAGCAAAAACTTCGTGCCGAAAACGCAACGGATATCCGTCGCCGCGTTTTGAGATTTTACCGCAAGTCAGATGGAAGTTATTATCATATCACCCCGTCGGGTGACTATTGGCGCGTTCTTTCCTGCGTCTACGGCGCGGTAAGTGTCAGCGATGCCGATGTGAACTATCTTCGTTCGGCAGGCATTGCTTTCGGTGAGTTCCAGAACTATCTTTCGGATTTTCCTGCCGAAAGTCTTTATGTGACGATTCCCGATTTTCATAACACCAAAAAGCGTTATGCTGACCTTCGCGCTGCTGCCGAGGCGGATGTGAAAGGTAGACTTAACGAGGTCAGGGACGAATATGATTATCTTATTTCAATGGAAGACGCAGCTTGTGTTCTTTGCGAATTGAACGAAAAAGGCGAATTGCCAAACCGTGTTGTTCACAACGATACGAAATGTAACAACGTTATGTTTGACGTTGAAACCGGCGAAAACCTTGCTGTTATCGATCTTGACACCGTCATGCCGGGCCTTGTTGCATACGATTTTGGCGATGCCGTTCGTTTTGCCGCAAACCCCGGTGGCGAGGATAATCCCGACGTTTCAAAGGTCTATCTTGATCTCGATTATTACAAAGCCTTTGTCGAAGGCTTTGTTCCCAGCATTGCCGGCAAGGTCACAAAACGTGAAGTGGAAACACTTCCCGATGGCGTTCTTGCGATCACGCTTGAACTTGCGTCGCGCTTTTTGACGGATTACCTCAACGGCGACGTTTATTTCAAATGCAAGATCCCTCGCCATAACCTTGTGCGTACAAAAACGCAGATCACGCTCGCTAAGGACATCAATGCTAAAATGTCCGAACTGCGCCGCATTTTAGATGGCATAACTAATAGTTTGAATATATAAAAAATGTTCAAAACGACGAAATTTATTGACAAATTGGAAATTTTCTTGACAAAAGCAATAAAACGTGTATAATAGATAATTACAGAAATAGGGCAGTCATAGGTAGAAATGCCGTGTCTGTTCTCGCGGAGGAAATCAAGTGCAGTCAGTTGCTCCCGCAAAAAAAATAGCCGCTTCCGAAGAATCACTTGTTGCTTCTGCCAAGCGCGGGGATGACCATGCTTTTGAAGCCCTCGCGGAAACTTATAAGCGTGTTCTTGAATTCCATATCAAACATTTCGATCCTAACCCTTCAAATTATGACGATTTGTTTCAAGAAGGTCTGATAGGTCTGCTTAAAGCAGTCAGAAGTTACGATGGAAAATCGTCTTCCTTCGCTACATTTGCTTCTCTTTGCATCCGAAACAGCATTATCAGCGGTGTCCGCAAAAATGCCAATCAAACCTCCAAGACCGTGATGTTACCCGAAACGTTGATTGATGAAGAAACCGCGCCTTCTGCTGAGGACGTTCTTCTTGATGACGTTCGAGCGAGATTGATTTACGATAAAGTTTGTCAATCGCTTTCGTCTTATGAAAAAACGGTTTTCGAGATGTATCTCTCCGATATGTCCTATGAAAGCATCGCATTTGTCACAGGAAAAAGTGTAAAAAGCACATCGAACGCGATTTTCAGAATAAGGAACAAGTTAAGACAAATTATCGGTGACACCGAATCTTTTTGTCAGCAACCCTGAAAAAATCCCTAAAGGGGTTTATTATAACACACCACAAGAGGAGAACACCCATGTACGAAGACAAGACCCTTACCTGCAAAGACTGTGGTAACGAATTCGTTTTCACCGCAGGCGAACAGGAATTCTATGCAGAACGCGGCTTCCAGAACGAACCGCAGCGCTGCAAGGCATGCAGAGATGCAAGAAAGCAGGCTACCAGAGCTCCCAGAGAAATGTTCACCGCAGTTTGCGCTGAATGCGGCGGCGAGGCAAAGATTCCTTTCCAGCCCTCTGACGACAGACCTGTTTATTGTAGCGATTGCTTCGCAAAAAAGAGAAATTCGTAATCGATCGGCAGTAAAGCCTTTTAATATGAATTAAAAATGCTCGCACATTTTGTGCGAGCATTTCTCTTTCCGTTAATTTTGAGTTTCTGTCATCGAAAGCCTGATTGCGAACGCCTTTTCAAGTTTGTTAGTGATGTAATCTCCGTCGATTTTCGTGAAAACGCTTTCCATTTTTTCAACGTTTGGCATAACCGTGCTTGCCACAACGTTGGCGATTCGCGAAATGTCGTTGCCGGGCACTTCGGTGAATATAGCATAAGGATATTGAGCATCAAAGAAAAATTTAAAAACTCTGGTAAAAGGCGTTTCCAAAAACGCACATTCAATTTTCAAAACCGGAATCCCGTCTTCGTTTTCGGCGAAATTTCCGCTTGCCGCGATCGTAAAAGGTTCATCGTGCAGGAATATCACGCATTGTTCGGTTTCGCCGAAGCCGATGGGGAAGGTGTGACATTCGTCCTCTTCAAAGAAGTCCATCACCAATCGACCGTCAACTTTTCTGAATCTGATGCAATTTGTTCCGTGAGTGTAATTTGCGTGTATCAACTGCAAAAGCAAAGGAGCAAACCCTGCCGAAGCGGCGTTAGGACCTTTGAATTCGAAAAATTTCCCGTTGATAGCGTCCATATCAGCCATCAGATCTCGCGGGGCTTGTTTTGATTCGAGAAAACTCCGAGGTTTTATAAATCTGCCGTTTGCAAGAGCTTCTTTCAAATTGTTTAACTCATCAAATGCGTCACCGTTGTCGGGCAGAACCTCGCAGAAACTGCGGTTGAAGAACTTGTGGGTGATGTTAAAGAATGCGCCTTGCTGAAACGTGTCGCCGTTGCCACAGTTTGCAATGATCATAACTCCGCTTTCGCGATATCCCAAAAGATTCTGACCGAAAACACCGTTAAAAAGAAAACTGTTCACGGTTCTTCCGCACCAGATGTGATAACCATAGTTATAATCGCCGTATTCAATGGGAACCGTCGCTTTCGCCTTCGTGGCTTCTGCGATATATCGCTCGGAAATGATTCTTTTTCCGTTCCAAACGCCGTTTTGCATAACGAGCAATCCGAGCTTCGCCATGTCCTCTCGGCGGATATATAACCCCCAACCGCCCATTTCCAGGCCCATCGGACATTTTTCCCAATAATAATCGGTGATGTTGAGCGCGCCGAAAACGGTCATATCGAGAAATTCAGATAAAGTCATTCCGCTTCGCTCTTTGATAATGGCGGAAAGCATATAGGAGTTAAGGCTGTTGTATCTGAATTTCCTGCCGTTTGTGCCCTCGGTGTCGGAATTAAGATAACCTTTGACCCAATCAGAGCTGACCATCGCTTCGCTCTCGTTGAAGGTGACAGCGGAAGTCATATTGAGCAGATGCTTAACGGTGAGCGATTTTAACTTGATTTTCGCAACAGGGAGTGCTTTTTCGGGAAGAATGTCAACAACGCGCTCGCTGAGTTTGAGCATGCCTTTTGAAACCAGCACACCTATCGCAAGCGAAACAACGCTTTTGCATTCCGAAAAGGTTGCCTTCGGTAACCCCGCGTCATGACTGCCGACGGTGGCTTCGAAAAAAACCTTGTTTCCGCGCATGATCATAATGCTCTGCAATCCGACTCGCTTTTCGGACGCGAGTTTTTCTATATAATCTTTGACGTGCTTGCTGTCAATGCCGCATTTTTCAGGCGTTACGCGCTCGAAAAAGGTTTCGCTGTTTGATTTAAGGATCGGCTTTCTCTCGGTAAATTCAATGGGAGAAAGCGTTTGTTTTGTTGTGTCAAGCATATTGCGCAAAAGCGAAATGGTCTTACCGGTGCTTGCGATATTCATAACTTTCCTCCTTTTGAATTTCTTTTTTTATATTATAGCATATCCTTCCAAAAAAATATACACAAATTTTGTTAATGAATAACCTTTTCGTTGCAACATAAGACTTGTTGTGGTAAAATATCACCGTAAGATAAAAAGGAGCTGAAAAAGATGAAAATAAACGAGATCCTGTCAAAATGCGACCATACACTCCTTCTCCAAACTGCAACGCCCGAAGAAATCGTCGCGCTTTGTAAAGATGCGCTTGAATTCAAAACCGCTTCGGTCTGTGTTCCGCCGTGTTACGTTTCGCTCGCGAAGGAATGCTTGAATGGCAGTGTTGCCGTGTGTACAGTCATCGGATTCCCGAACGGAAATATGACAAAAAAAGCAAAATGCTTTGAAACGCGTGATGCGGTCGCTAACGGTGCCGATGAGATCGACATGGTCATCAATCTCGGTTTTCTCCGCGCGGGTGATTTTGATTATGTTCGTGATGAAATCATGTCAGTGCGCGAGGAATGTAAAGGGAAGATATTAAAAGTAATTATCGAAACCTGCCTTCTTGCCGACGAGGAAAAGAAACTGATGTGCAAAATCGTCGGCGAGGCCGGTGCGGATTATATCAAAACGAGTACAGGTTTTTCAAAAGGCGGCGCAACGAGCGACGATGTGAAACTTTTCGCCGAAAATGTTCCGCAGGGACTGAAAATCAAAGCCGCAGGAGGGATCGCCTCGATCGAAGATGCCGAGGAATTCATAAATCTCGGTGCCGATCGGTTGGGAACGAGCCGAATCGTTAAAATCGCAAAGGAAATGAAATGATATGACCAAATCAAAACTCTGTGAACTCGCTTGCTTTGCCGCAAATAATGCATATTCGCCCTATTCCGGATTCAAGGTCGGCGCGGCATTGCTTTGCAAAGACGGCTCGGTCTATCTCGGTTGTAACGTTGAAAACGCGGCCTTTTCCGCGACAGTCTGTGCCGAAAGAACTGCGTTTCTGAAAGCGGTTTCCGACGGAAAATCCGAATTCGAAATGATTGCGATCGCGGGCGGCAAGGAATCGATCGGTGTCAACGTTTGTCCGCCGTGCGGAGTCTGCCGCCAGACAATGGCCGAATTCTGTCAAAGCGATGATTTCTCGGTTTTGCTCGTTAAAAAAGAAGGCTTCGATGAATATAAACTTTGCGAAATCCTTCCGCTTTCCTTCTCTGACGAATCGTTAAAGTGAGGCATTTTTATGAGAATGTATGATATTATTGATAAAAAACGCAACGGTTTCGAATTGACCGACGAGGAACTCGCGTTCTTTATCAATGGCTATGTCAAAGGCGAAATTCCCGATTATCAGGTTTCGGCTTTGCTCATGGCGGTCTGCTTTTCGGGCATGACCGATGAAGAAACGGCAAAATTGACCGAACTAATGGCAGCTTCGGGCGATATGCTCGACCTTTCTGCTTTCGGTGAACTGTCGGTCGATAAACACAGCACGGGCGGCGTCGGTGATAAAACAACGCTCGTCGTTGCTCCTGTCGTTGCAACGCTCGGTTGCACCGTTGCAAAACTCTCCGGCAGAGGGCTCGGACACACAGGCGGAACTCTTGATAAACTCGAATCTGTCAAAGGGTTCAAAACCGATTTGTCCTCCGATGAATTCATGTCGGTCTCGAAAGAATGCGGCCTTTGCGTAAGCGGAGCGGGGAAGAATCTTGTTCCCGCCGATAAAAAGCTTTATGCCTTGCGTGACGTAACCGCAACGGTAAACAGCATACCGCTCATCGTGTCAAGCATAATGAGCAAAAAACTCGCGGGCGGCGCAAAAACGATCGTTCTCGATGTAAAAACCGGAAGTGGTTCTTTCATGAAAACGCTTGAAAACTCGAAAGAACTTGCGCGCCGTATGGTAGCGATAGGTAAACTTTCGGGCAGAAAGGTTTCTGCGGTAATTACAAATATGGACAGACCGCTCGGCTTTGCCGTCGGAAACTCGCTTGAAGTTTCGGAAGCTGTTTCGCTTCTGCGCGATTATAAAAACGCCGATCCCGACCTTTTGGAAGTTTGTGTTACACTCGCTTCCGAAATCGTGAGCGTTTCAAAAAATCTGCCTTACGAAATATGTCGGAACAACGTTGTTTCGGTTTTGGAAAATGGCAAAGCCTATGAACGGTTCTTGCGGTGGATCTCGCTCCAAGGCGGCGACGCAGGCGTGTTTGAAAAGGGTTCTTCTTTTGCGGACGCAACCTATAAAAGTGAGGTTCTGTCTCCCTGTGACGGATATGTTTCGTCTGTCGATGCAACCGGAATGGGCGTTGCGGCAATGATGCTCGGCGCAGGCAGAGCGTCGAAAGAAGATGCGATAGATTTCACGGCGGGCATCGTTCAACTTGCACGTGTCGGCGACAAAGTTTTCAAAGGTCAGCCTGTTGCAAGGCTTCAATCCTCGACCGTTTCCGACCATTCTGCCGCGTCTGAACGTTGGCTGAAAAGCCTTTCTTTCTCCGAAGTTGCGCCCGAACCTCAACCGCTTGTGTATGAAATAATCAGATAAAAAAAGAAGAGGCATTCTGCCTCTTCTTTTATGTTTGGGAATTTTCACAAAATATAAATCTCGCAAGGCACTTTGCGCCTTTTTGCGTATGAAATGGTGAATTCGGTTCCGGTTGAAACTCCGTCCCAGATCGCGACCACCAGATCTGCATGGTCAACGATAAGTTTGTCGCGTATCAACGGCGCGCTCTTTCCGTAGAGTTCATAATCGGGATATAAAATCAACTTTTCAATTCGGTTCTCGTCGGCATATTTTTCGGCAAGCGCGTCAACACCGATCGCACCGCCCGAGATGATCATGTCTGCATCGGGAGGAATGTATCTTCCGATGTCCGCTTCCGTAATGCTTCGCGAACCGATAACTGCAACCTTCATTTTGTTGTTCCTTTTAAATTTTTGTTGCCCCAAACCCAAATTTTGCGCTTGATTCTTCGGATACCGACGGTGTTCACCCAAAAACGGGAATAGCATTTTTGAGAAAAACGATCGATCTTTTGCCATTTTCCGTTCTTTGTGTAATCGGTGACGATCCCGATGATGCTTTCTGACGGAACGGGGAATTCGTCAACCGTCTGATTGTCGCCTCGGCAGATAAAACCGCCGTCCTTAACACCGACGATTCTGTGGAGTACAAATTGTCCGTCGCTTCGGCGATAAAAAATGATGTCATATTTTTTCGGAGGGTTGGTCGGTTTCACGATCCGAACACTGTCGACCCTGTCCTTCATCATCGGTTTCATGCTCGTTCCGTGAATGGCAAAAGAAGTACTTCCTCCCGATTCGAGCTGTTCGTTGATGAGAGGGAACATGTCTTCGAGTTTTATGCTCTTATTCAAGGATACCCGCTCCGTTCATTTTTTCGATAAATCCGTTGGTGTCGTTAAGTGCGATTTCAATGTCGATATCATATTTCGCGGCAATTTGCTTTGCGATAGTTTCTGCATCTTCGCCTGCTTCAATTGCGCGCCAGATCATCGCGCCCGTTTCGTTGAGCGTGATCATACCGTTGAATGAAAGTTCACCGCCGATGTTCATGACGACAAAACTACCTGCCGCTTCGCGGAGCACAAATCCTTCTTTGATCTTCATCGGAAACCTCCAAAACGTTTCATGTATCAATTATAATTCCAACCTACGTTTTTGTCAACGAAAATCGAGAGATATGGTTTAAAAACAGCAATAATAACGATTGATTTTAATGTCGGTTTTTGATATAATTTATATAATAAGTATTAAAGCAGGTGACGGCTATGAAATATATCATAATGCTCGGCGACGGTATGGCTGATTTGCCTGTCGCTTCGCTCGGCAAGAAAACACCGCTTGAAGCGGCAAATAAACCGACAATGGACTTTCTCGCCTCTCGCGGCGTTAACGGCGTTGTCGATACCGTTCCCGAAGGAATGGTTCCCGAAAGCGATACGGCGAATTTGGCCGTCATGGGTTATGATCCGCGCGTTTATTCGAAAGGCCGCTCTCCGCTTGAAGCCGCAAGCATGGGCATTTTGATGCAGGACGACGAAACCGCGATCCGCGCCAATATCGTGGCGCTCGGCGGTAACGGTGAATATGAAGAACTTACGATGCTTGATCATTCTTCCGATGAGATCCCGACCGATCAGGCTCGCGTTCTTATCGAGGCTGTCGAAGAACGTTTCGGAAACGAATTTTTGAAGTTCCATTGCGGCATCAGTTATCGTCATTGCCTCATCTGGAAGAATTATAACGGTTTCAACGACTTTGCGCGTCCTCATGATATCATCGGCAGACAAATCGGCGATTATCTCCCTGCGGGAGAATCGGGAGCGCCGCTTCGCGAACTTATGAAAGCATCTTATGAGTTCCTGAATAACCACCCGCTCAATATCGAAAGAGAAAAAATGGGCTTGAAACGCGCAAATTCGCTTTGGTTCTGGAGTCCGGGCAAAAAGCCTTCGCTTCCGTCGTTCAAAGAAAAAACGGGGCTTGATGCATCGGTTGTATGTGCGGTTGACCTCATCAAAGGCATCGGCGCTTGCGCGGGGATGAACGTTCCTTATGTCGAGGGCGCAACCGGAACGCTTGACACAAATTATGTCGGCAAACGCGATGCTGCGATCAAAGAGCTTGAATCGGGCGCGGACCTTGTCTATATCCACGTTGAAGCACCCGACGAGTGCGGGCATCAGGGAAAGGTCGACGATAAGATAAAAGCGATTGAAAATATTGATAAATATATTCTTTCGGGTTTGCTTGATTATCTGAAAGAAAAAGGCGAAGCTTTCCGCATTCTTCTGCTTCCCGATCACCCGACGCCTATCAGCGCCCGCACCCATACCCGCGCTTCGGTACCTTTTGTGCTGTATGATAGTGAAAATGAGGTTGGCGGTGCGGAAAAATATTCCGAAAAGAGCGGCGTCGACGGCGGAGTTTATCTCGATCGCGGCGAAAAACTTATGGATCTTCTTTTGGGAGGTGTCAAATGAAACCGCTTGAATGTAACGGAAAACTGATTTTGAGCGATTATGTTGATTTTGCCCGTTTTAATGTATTCAAAGGCAAATATTTCCGCATTAAAATCATGGCAGTCCCCTTTGTTGCTGCACTTTTCTGTATATTTATGATTTATCTTTCGGTCATGCAATCGACATTGATCTATGGATTTATCGCTGTGATGATGATCCTCATGCTTCGCGTGGTTCTCGGTTCTTTCAAAACGAAGGGGAAACAGATGTATGCGGCAAATGCAAAATATGCGCGCGCCGTTCAAAGCACACTGTTCGGAAAAAACGGCTTCATTACCGAACTTAAAAGCGAAGGTAAGGAAGCCGAACATAATGAATATTATTTTGACGAAGTTCAAAAGATTTATTTTGCGCCGAATGCAGTTTATGTTTATATGAATAAAAAATCGGTCTTTATACTTCCGAAACGCAACTTTAAAGTCACGATTGATCAGGCGCTGAGTTATCTTTCGGAATATGTTCCTGCCGAGAAATTGGTCATCTGTGCCTGACATTCTTCGATAAGTAAATCAATTTCGCTCGGGTCTTCGTTTCGCGCAACAATGCCCAAACGGCGTTTTTTTGCGGAAACCAGAATCTTTTCGCAGTATTTTGAAAATTCGCAGGAGGGAATACGTTCCTTTCCCAAGAATAAATCAAGAATGTCATATTCGGTGTTTTTCGCGACGAATCTTGCTGACAGAACGGTGTAAGGCTTTGAACTTTCAACGACAAAAGTCTCGCTTTCTATCTCAAAACCGTTGTCCCATAAAGCCTTTCTGAGTTCTTCCTGTGCCGACATGGGTTGAAGAACGAGCATCGCATTCCTCGCGCTCGCGCTTCTCAAAATTATTTTTGCAATCAACTCGCCGCCCATTCCGCAGATCGCGGCTGATGTGATTTTCCGTCCGTCAAAAGCATCAAATCCGTCGGAAAGAATAAATTCGGGATAGATTCCTTGCTCGGACGCATTTTCCTTGCCTTTCAAAAGCGGCAATTCGTTGATGTCAGATGCGATCGCGTTTTTGGCGATTCCGCGCTTTAATGCTTCAATAGCCAGAAACGCGTGGTCACTGCCGATGTCGGCAAAAAGGATATTGTTTTCACAATCCGCCAAAAGTTCAAGTGCGGTTTCAAGTCTGATTCCCAAAGAACTCATATGTAACTCTCCGTTTTAAAAGGTACGGCAAAACGCCGTACCGGATAATATTTCAGTCGAGAAATTTTTCTTCCATTGTTTGCAAAGCCTTTTTCGCCTTGCATTTTATCTTTTCGGCGCAACAGCAATGCTGAATGAGCATTTTTGCTGCCGCCATTCCCAAAACCGCACCTGCCGCCGTAAGGGTAATATAGGTGCAAAGTTTGTTGGCCGCGATTTTCTTTTTCATATACATCATCGATTTTCACCTCGATGATATTATTCGAGAAATCCATAAAACTTATACCATACATTTGATTTTGTTTCAACCTAAAATTTTAATTTTGCCGAAAATGCCCGAATTTGCAAAAAAGTATTGACAAATCATAAGTTCACAGATATAATGAACAGTGCGCTTTTACGCGAGTTTTGCGGAAGGGATGATGTGATGCTTGATTTAAAAAAGCTCTTCGACGGCAGTTTGCCGATCGTTGAATTTTCACTTTCGCTTGATGAATGCGATTTTGTTGATGATGCTGTGTCGGGTTCGTTCTCGGCTTCCGGCGAAGTCACAAATCATTCGGGCGTTGTGCTTTTGAAAGGTGTTGTCAGACCTGATTTAAAAGTCACCTGTGCCCGTTGCGGAAAGGTTTTTGATTATAACGAACCTCTTGCGCTTGAAGCAAAAATCACCGATAAACTTGCGAATAAGGACGAAGAGGAATTTATCGTCATCAGCGATTTCATGCTTGACGTTGAAGAACTTGTTCGCTCGGCATTGGTTTTGGAAATGCCGTCGCGCTACCTCTGCCGCGAGGAATGCAAAGGGCTTTGCCCGAAATGCGGTTGTGATCTTAACGAAGGGACATGCTCTTGTGATATGACAGAGCGCGATCCTCGTTGGGACGTGCTGAAGGATTTCTTCGGCGAATAAAAGAGTAATAAAAAAATTATTTACCAATATCAAGGAGGATTGCAACAATGGCAGTACCCAAGAGAAAAGTATCCAAGGCAAGAAGAGATAAAAGACGTTCTTCTGTTTGGAAACTCGACCTTCCCGGAATGACCAAATGCCCCAAGTGCGGCGAGTATATTCTTTCTCACCGCGTATGCAAGAGCTGCGGTAGCTACGGCGGAAAAGTAGTTCTTCAGGTCAAGGATAAAGACTAAACGAAATAGCGTGTTGCAAGGTCAGTCCGCAACACGCTTTTTTGTAATTTTTAAGGAGGTGTCAAATGGTCAGAATAACGTCTGTCGAACCGAAGTCCCATGCCGAAAAAGGCGGGATCCTTTCGGGTGACGTTCTCGTTTCGGTGAACGGAAACGCTGTCAATGACGTTCTTGATTATCGTTTTTATATCATGGAACGATCGCTTGAATTGTTGATCGACCGTTCGGGCGAAAAGTTTTCGGTTAACATCAAGAAGAATGAATATGATGATATCGGTCTTGAATTCGCAACCTATCTTATGGACGAGAAAAAACGTTGTCGTAACAACTGCATCTTCTGTTTTATTGACCAGAATCCGCAGGGCATGCGTGAAACGATCTATTTCAAGGACGATGATGAACGCCTCTCCTTCCTTCAAGGCAACTATGTAACGCTGACAAACCTCAAAGATGAGGATGTCGAGCGCATTATAAAAATGCGTATTTCTCCCGTTAACATTTCGGTCCATACGACCAACCCCGAACTTCGTGTCAAAATGATGCGAAACCGCTTTGCGGGCGAATGCCTTAAATATATCAAAAAACTCGATGACGCAGGAATTGTCATCAATGCTCAACTCGTTCTTTGCAAAGGCATCAATGACGGTTTTGAACTTGAACGCTCGCTTTCGGACCTTACTTCGCTTGCGAACGTTGACAGCATCGCGCTCGTTCCTTGCGGATTGACCGGACACAGAGACGGTCTTTATCCTCTTTTGGGGTTCGATAAAGAATCTGCATCTGACGTTATAGATATCGCAAACCGTTTTGGTGACAAATGTCTTGAAAAACGCGGAATGCGCCTTGTTTATCCGTCCGATGAATTTTATCTGCTTTCGGGAAGAGAATTGCCCGAGGAAGATTATTATGAGGGATATCCTCAGCTTGAAAACGGCGTCGGAATGATAAGAAGTGATGCCGAGGAATTTTTCGAATGCCTTGAAAATCTTCCTGAAATGGAGTATAATAGAAAAGTAACGATCGCAACAGGTGTTGCGGCCTTTGAGTTTATTT
Source organism: Eubacteriales bacterium (assembly GCA_045536535.1). Taxonomy (GTDB): domain Bacteria; phylum Bacillota; class Clostridia; order Oscillospirales; family CAG-382; genus Coliplasma. The sequence continues at coordinate 17,950 of JAZSNS010000030.1, forward strand.
CTTCTTTGGCCGCCGCAGCGATGAAAAAGTATCCGAAACTGACCGTTAATGTCAGCGCGATCCGCAACGACTTTTTCGGCGGAAGCGTGACCGTCAGCGGTCTTGTCACGGGCGGAGATATCATCAACCAACTCAGAGAAAACGATCTCGGCGATGAGCTTTTGATTCCCGAAAACATGCTTCGTTCCGAGGGCGATCTTTTTCTCGATAACATATCTCTTGCCGAATTATCAAACGCATTAGCCGTGCCGGTTACCGTCACGCAAAAGGGCGGTTATTCGCTTTGCGAAGCGATGACAGGGCTTCACGAAAGGAATTGTTAGAATGTCAAAATGTACAGTTGCCGTCGTCGGCAGACCGAATGTCGGCAAAAGCACGTTTTTCAATAAAATAGCGGGCGAACGTATCTCGATCGTCGAAGATACTCCCGGTGTAACTCGCGACAGGATTTATTGCGATGTCGATTGGAACGGCAGAAGCATGCTGTTTATTGACACCGGCGGTATCGAACCCTCAACCGAAAATACGCTTCTCCGCCAGATGCGTGACCAAGCGCTCATCGCGATCGGAAGCGCCGATGTTATAATTTTCATGACCGAACTCGGCGTCGGTGTTACCGCAGCCGATAGAGAAATAGCTTCAATGCTCAAAAAGAGCAGAAAACCGATCATCGTTGCGGTCAATAAGGTCGATACCATCGGCGAAGTTCCCGCAGGCTTTTATGAGTTTTATGAACTCGGTTTTGAAGACGTTATCCCCGTTTCTTCGGTTCACGGAACGGGCACGGGCGATATTCTCGACCGCGTCAGCGAACTTCTTCCTCCCGAAACAGCAGCTCCCGAGGAGGAGGGCGCGATCCGCGTTGCCGTCATCGGCAAACCGAACGCAGGCAAATCGAGCATAATCAACCGTATCACGGGTGAGGATAGGGCTATCGTTTCGGATATCCCCGGCACAACACGTGACGCTATCGACAGTTTTGTCGAGAATAAACACGGAAAATATATCTTTGTCGATACTGCAGGTATCCGCCGCAGCTCAAAGGTTGAAGACAGGATCGAAAAATATTCTGTGATTCGCGCTAATGCGGCTGTCGAAAAGGCCGACGTTTGTCTGATAATGGTCGATGCTAACGAAGGCGTTACCGCTCAGGACGAACGCATCGCAGGTCTTGCTCATAACGCGGGCAAATCAAGCATAATCGTTATCAACAAATGGGATTCTCTTGAAAAAGATAATTCCTCGGTCAATAACTTCAAGAAGAACGTTTATAATGCGCTCGGATATATGCGCTATGCTCCCGTTGCTTTCGTTTCGGCGTTGACGGGACAACGCGTTGATAAACTTTATCCGATGATCAATGAAATTCATGAAAACGCCAACCGCCGTATCACGACAGGACTTCTTAACGATTTTCTTTCGGATGTGACAGCGCGTGTTCAGCCTCCGTCCGATAAAGGAAGAAGGTTGAAAGTTTATTATATGACTCAGACCGGTGTTTGCCCCCCGACGTTTGTTTTGTTCTGTAACGATGCCGAACTTTTCCATTTTTCATATCAGCGTTATATCGAGAACTGTTTAAGAGAGGCATTTGATTTTTCCGGTACGCCAATTCGCTTCGTGATAAAGCAAAAGGGCGAAAACCCAAAAGGAGTTAACTGATGAGATACCTCTTCAAACTTGATGCGGACCAAAAGTTTTTCGGATGTGTCGCCAAATGGATTTCAAACGCTCCCGATGAATATGCAATGCCGCTCCTTATAACGGCTTGGGTTTTCGTTGCCGTCATTGCTTATCTCCTCGGTTCGCTGAATTCGGCGATAATTGTATCAAAGTATAAATTCAAACAAGATATCCGTTCCTTCGGAAGCGGCAATGCAGGTCTCACCAATATGCACCGCGTCTATGGCAAGGATGGGGCGATTCTGACGCTCGTCGGCGATATCGGCAAACAACTTGCGGCGGTTCTCGTCGGTTCGATTTTCGTCGGAAGATACGGCGCTTATCTCGCGGGCTTGTTCTGCATGATCGGGCATATTTTCCCGATATATTACCGTTTCAAAGGCGGCAAAGGCGTTCTTACCGCCGCGACGATGATTTTGCTTATTGATCCGATGATCTTCTCGATCCTTTTCATCGTTTTTGCTATAACCTTGCTCATAACTCGTTATGTTTCGCTGTCTTCTATCATCGCGGCGATAACCTATCCTGCCGCCGTTTATGTGGCAAACGGAAACAATCCCCAATTTTTCGAACTTCTTTTCGCTCTTTTTGCCGGCGCACTTGTGATCTTTATGCACCGATCCAACCTTCGCCGCCTTTTCAGAAACGAGGAATCGAAGTTCAGCTTCAAAAAGAAAAACAAAAAAGAGGACGGTCAAGATAAACCCGAAGAGGGATCCGAGTAATTCGTAAAGGGCTTGCCCCCTTCCGACCGCAACGTATCTGTTGATAAAACATAAAAAAGGAGGTCAAAAAATGCCGCTTGCCGATAAAGTACGCCCGCAAAACTTCGATGAAGTTGCGGGGCAAAAGCACCTGCTTGCCAAAAATGCGCCTTTCCGCCGCATTATCGAAAGCGGACATCTGCCTTCTCTTGTTTTTCACGGTCCTCCCGGCACAGGTAAAACGACGGTTGCCGAAATCGTTGCCAAATCTGCGGGGAAGGAATTTTATCGCATAAATGCAACGGTCGCCTCGCTTTCCGATATCAAAGATATCCTTTCGGTATCACGAACCATAACTGCCTTTGACGGCATTATTCTTTATATCGACGAGATCCAGTATTTCAATAAAAAACAACAGCAATCGCTCCTTGAATATGTCGAGGACGGACGAGTCACGCTGATAAGTTCAACTACCGAAAATCCCTTTTTCTCGCTATATCCCGCGCTTCTTTCGCGTTCGAGCGTTTTCGAGTTCAAACCTGTCGAACCCGAAGATATGCTTCCTGCGCTCCGAAGAGCGTTTGAAATCTGCAACGGCACCGAAAAACAGAACAAAGTCTGTCCCGATGACGTGCTTCTGACTATCGCTCGCGGTTGCGGCGGTGATGTCAGAAAGGCTATCGGCGCTCTTGAAAACGTTTATTTTTCGTCGGAGACCGAACTGTCTGTCGATCTTGCAAAGGATCTTTCTCAACGTTCCGGAATCAGGTTTGACCGCGACGGCAATGAGCATTATGACCTTTTGAGTGCCTTCCAAAAATCAATCCGAGGTTCTGACCCCGATGCAGCAGTGTTCTATCTTGCGCGTATCCTTGAAGGCGGCGACCTTATTTCCGCCTGCCGAAGATTAATGGTCATCGCGTGCGAAGATGTCGGGCTTGCCTATCCGATCTGTATCCCGATCGTTAAGGCTTGCGTTGACATCGCGAATTCCGTCGGGCTTCCCGAAGCTTCGCTTCCGCTTTCCGATGCGGTCGTGCTTCTTGCAACTGCGCCCAAATCAAATTCGGCCCACGACGCTTATGCCGCCGCTGTTGAAGCGATTAACCTCGGCAGGGGAAGGGACATACCTTCTCATCTGCGCGATACCCACCGTCCCGATGCCGATATGGGTTATAAATATCCTCACGTTTATCCTAACCACTATGTAGCGCAACGCTACCTGCCGCCCGATATCAAAGAGGGCGAATTCTATCACTTCGGCGAAAATAAGACCGAGCGCGCCGCCTATGAATATTATAAACTCATTCGCGGTATCTCCGAAAAGAAATAACAAGAAGGGCGTCACGCTATAAAGAGTTTTACGTTTTCCTTCTTGTTCAAAAGAATCGTTAAATTCTGCAAGCCACCGAACGGTGGCTTTTTTATTTTGCAAATCCCCTTTACAAAAGGCTAAAAATGTGATATCATCTAATGTAAACATAACTTATGAAAAGGTGAGATATTTTGAAACTGAACGCTTTGGAATTGTTAAAGAAGAACGGCAAAACGAAATATTGGCTTTATAAGCAACTCGGTATGAGCTATCAAAATTTCAATAAAATGATAAATAACGAAACAAAGTCGATCCGCTATGAAAATATCGAGACCATGTGTAAACTTTTTAATTGCACCCCTAACGAACTTTTTATTGAGGACTGATATGCATTATTCAACCGTTGCACCAAAAGAGGCGCGTGCTTTGCGCCGCGCCTTTATAAATAAATTTGCCGATAAACGTCTCCCGCAATATCGCGCCGTCATGGGACATGGCGATACTTACGGCAACACCACTCATAACGGATTCATTTGGGAGGTTTTGCGTCCTTACACACTTATCTCCTTCGAACGCGCGCTGTCGTTGCTTGGTTCGATGTCTGAACTTTACGTTACATGGGACAAAAAACCGTCTTGCACGAAAGAAAACGCTTTGAAATTTCCGCTTTTGAAACTTTCGGGCAGCGAATTGGCTAAAACTCTTGAAAATGACCGCGATGCTTTTTCATCAGAGCGTTCGTTTCTTCCGCTTGACGTCTACGTATTCGATGAAGAACTGAATTTTCACGTAACTATTACAAATCAACAGATTCAGGGAATCGGCACCGTTTGTATAACCTCGCGTAACGATATCGGCGATACCGGCATCTCGCCCTTGATGAGCGAATTGATTGATATCACCCGTTTCGGAGAGGGAAGTTGTTGATCTTCAAACCAACTCCAATTTCAACCTCTCCAACGCCTTTGACTCTTTGCGTGAAACAGTGACCTGCGTCATGCCGAGCGCACGTCCGGTTTCGCTTTGCGTAAGGTTTTTGAAATAACGCAAAGTGATTATTTCCCGTTCCTCAAAAGGTAACTTTTGAATCGCCTGCTTCAAGGCGATTTTTTCATTTATCTCGGGTGTAAAATCGCGGCCGATAAAATCTTCAACCGTTGCATCGTCGCCGACCTGCTCCGAAAGCGAAATCGGTGTTGCCGAGGCTGTCATACACTCAACGGTTTCTTCTTCGCTCAAACCGCATAAAAACGCCAATTCCGAAACCGTCGGTTCGCTTCCGTTTTCGATGACAAACTTTTCTCGCGCCGCAAATACCAAAGCGCCTCGCCTTTTCAGTTCGCGCCCGATTTTGATTTCTCCGTCATCGCGCAAAAAACGCTTTATCTCTCCGATTATCAAAGGCACTGCATATGTCGAAAATGCTGTCCCTCGTTCGAGATCGAAATTGCGTATGGCCTTAATCATTCCGATGTGACCGATCTGGCAAAGATCGTCATAATCAACGCCTCGTCCGTTGAAACGGAGTGCGATAGACCTCACGAGCCCCGTGTTGTCGCTGACAAGCGTTTCGAGCGCCTCGGTGTCACCTTCTTTGGCAAGTGCAATGAGTTCCGCTGTGCAGCCGTTCACCTGCCTCTTAACCTCTTTTCGAGCGTCACAACAGTGCCTCTGTCGGGTTTCGATTTAACCTTGATCCCGTCGGTAAAACTTTGCATGATCGTAAAACCCATTCCGCTTCGCTCGCCGTCGGTGTCTGTCGTGTAAAGCGGTTGCATCGCCGCCTCGACGTCTTCAATGCCTCTCCCTTTGTCCTTGATCCTTATCGAAAGCTTTCCGTTCTCCGTAAGTTTGCAAAATATGTAGATAAAGCATTCGCTCTTGTTCTCAAAACCTGCGTAACCGTGAACGATAGCATTCGTCACCGCTTCGCTCACGACTGTTTTGATGTCCGCAATAACGGCGATGCTCGGATCGCATTGCGCCGCGAACGAAGCGACCGCTGTCCTCGCAAATCCTTCGTTCACGCTCTTGGCACAGAATTCGGTTTTCATCGTATTGATCACTCTGTCAGGCATTTTTCTTTCCTCCTTCAATTTTCAAAAGTTTGTCCATTCCTGCAATTTCCAAAATCCTGAAAGCTGCCGCCGACGGATTTTTGATGACCATCGTGCTTCCGACCGAGGAGCATTTTCTGCTGCGTCCCATAACGAGTCCCAACCCCGACGAATCGCAAAAAGTCACCCCCGAAAGGTCAAGTCCGAAAGTAATCGGCTGATCACTGTCAATGATTTTGTCAAGCTGTTCTCTCGCCGCCTTGGCGTTGTGATGATCGATCTCACCGTGAATGAAAGCAACGGTTTCATTCCCGCGCTTTTCGCTTTTGATCTCCATTTCGTCGTCCTTTCGTTTTTTCGATTTTTCTGTATTCTATCAAAAACGGCTGTCGCATTCTGCCATACTGCGCGATGTGCTGAAATAAAAAAGAGCAGTCGTAAAAACTGCTCTTTTCATATTATTTGATTTCAGATAAATTCAACGCCGTTTTCAACGCTCATTCCCGAAATTCTGGCGAGCGATTCAACCCTGACGCCCATGTCACGAATGATCTGACCGCCTTCTTGATATGCCTTTTCAATAACGATTCCCGCGCCGACAACTTCGGCGTTCGCATCGGTGATAAGTTTCAAAAGCCCTTTGAGCGCACTGCCTTTTGCGAGAAAATCGTCGATGACCAAAACTCTGTCACCGGGCTTTAAAAATTCCTTTGAAACAACGATGTCATAGGTCGTGCCGTGAGTGTAGGAATCGACCTTGCCGGTATAAACGTCGGAATAAATGTTTTTTGTTTTTGTTTTTTTTGCAAAAACAACGGGACAGTTAAAATATTGTGCTGTGATGCAGGCGATTCCGATCCCGGATGCCTCGATTGTCAGGATCTTATTGATGTTTTCGCCGTCGAAACGTCTGCGGAACTCTTGCCCGAGTTCGCAAAGAAATTCAACGTCCATCTGATGGTTAAGAAAGGAATCGACTTTCAGAACGTTCCCGGCACCGATTTTCCCGTCTTTCCTGATTCTGTCTTTAAGAAGCTGCATTGACGTTCACCTGCTTTTGCTTAATAAATATATTGCAATAATTTTACATTAAAAAGTCGAAATTCGCAAGTGTTTTTTTCTTCATTTTTCAACAAATCAAACCCTTTTTGACCGCATGCGGAAAATCGACCCCTTCTTTCCGAGATATCGCTTGACAAATACTGCGGGAAGAAGTATAATACAATTAACAATTAGGTTAAATGTTAAATTAAAGGCGGTGAAATCATTGGCACTTCATCATACTTTAAAAGCTCTTGCCGATCCGATAAGGCGCGATATATTGAATATTCTCAAAAACGGGCGTCTGCCTGCGGGTGAGATCGCCGATCGCTTTGATGTGACAGGTGCTTCGATTTCGCGTCATCTTTCGGTTTTGAAGGAAGCTGATTTAATACGTGATACACGAGAAGGGAAGTTCATCTTTTATGAACTGAACACTTCTGTTTTAGAGGACGTAATGCTTTGGATATCTGTGTTGAAAGGAGATGACACCGATGATAAAAAAGAATAAATTAAAGCTGATTTTGTCATCGCTCGCAATTTTTGCACCTTCGATATTCGGCGCGATTTTTTGGAACAAATTGCCTGAACAAATGCCGATTCATTGGGGCGCAGACGGTTCTCCCGACAATTTCGGCGGTAAAGCATTTGTGGTTTTCGGGATTCCGTTGATATTGCTTGCGATCAATTGGCTTGGTATTTTGGTTACCGTAAAAGATAAAAGAAATGAAAATCAGAACGATAAAGTTTTCGGTATTGTAACGTTTATAATGCCGACGATATCAGTTTTTGTCTGCGGATTGACCTATTTTATTGCATTGGGCAACACGCTTCATATATTCGATTTTGTCATTCTTTTACTTGCTTTGATGTTTTTGGTGATCGGAAACTATCTTCCGAAATGCAAGCAAAACTTCACGATCGGTATCAAAATCAAATGGACGTTGGCAAACGAAGAAAATTGGAACGCCACTCATCGCTTCGTAGGCAAAGTATGGTTCATCTGCGGTTTGTGCATGCTGCTCTGCGTTTTCCTTCCCGAAAAATTTGCCGTGTGGGTTGCATCGGTTGTTCTTGTAACGGCAGTCATCTTGCCGTATGTTTATTCTTGCGTGTATTATAAGAAACAGGTAAAATCAGGCACAGCAGATAAAAAAGCGGTCGTTGATATGAGCCCGTCGATGAAGCGTGTATCGATCGTTGTGATTTCAATCGTCGCGATAATTCTCATTGCTTGCCTTTTCGTGACTTTCAGCGGCAATGTGGTTATGGAATATGGAGATACTTCCGTAAATATAAAAGCGAGTTTTCATGAAGATGTGGCGTTTGATTATGCCGATGTTGAAAGTATCGAATTCCGCGCCAAAGACGAAAAAGGCATAAGGGTTGTCGGCTTCGGCGGTCCCCGACTTTCAATGGGAACTTTTAAAAATGATGAATTCGGCACATATACACGCCTTTCATATACAAATTGCGATTCCTGTGTTGTACTTACCGTAAAAGGGAAGACGCTCGTCATAAACGGAAAAGACAAAACAGAAACCGAGAAAATATATGATATTCTTTCTTTGAAAGTCAAAGGAGTTGATTAACATGTATGCAATAAAAACCGACAATCTCACGAAGTTTTACGGGAAGTCAAGAGGTATCGTTGATGTCAGCCTGAGTGTTGAAGAGGGCGACTTTTTCGGCTTTGTCGGACCGAACGGCGCGGGCAAAAGCACGTTTATCCGCACCCTTTTGGGACTTATCGGGGCATCAAGCGGAACGGCCGAAATTTTGGGACTTAAAACACCCGAAAGCAAAACCGAGATACTTTCTCAGGTCGGTTATTTTCCGTCGGAAGCGTTTTTTTACAGCGGAATGAAGGTCAAGGATATTATCGAATTATCAGCAAAAATGCGCAAAAAAGATTGCAGTGCAGAGGCAAAACGTCTTTGCGACCGTCTTGAACTTGACGTAAATAAAAAGGTTGAAAAATTATCTTTCGGCAACCGAAAAAAAGTCGGCATCGTTTGCGCGATGCAGCATGATCCGAAACTTTTCATTCTTGATGAACCGACCAGCGGTCTCGATCCGTTGATGCAAAGGGAATTTTTTTCGATCTTAAAAGAACGCAATGAAAACGGCGCGACGGTTTTTCTTTCTTCCCATATCTTGTCGGAGGTTGGGCGTTATTGTAAGCATGCAGCCGTTATCCGTGAGGGAAAAATTCTCGTTTCCGACAGCGTTGAGAATCTCGGTCATACCGGCGTGAAACGTGTTGTTTTGCGAGGCATCTGCGATTTTCCCGATTTTGAAAACGCAAGGGACGTCAAGTTTGAAAACGAAACGCTTGACTTTTTGTACAGCGGTTCATCGGCTGAACTTATGCAAGCGTTGTCAACGCTTTCTTTCGATGATATCTCGATAACCGATCCCGATTTGGAAGACGTGTTTATGCATTATTATGCGAAGGGAGAATCGAAATGAATATATTTGTTCATGAATTAAAAAGAGGAAGAACCGCTTTGATCGTTTGGTCAGCCATACTTTCTTTCATGCTCGGTGTATGCATTCTGATTTATCCCGAGATGTCATCGCAAATGAACGAACTGAGCGATATGTTTGCGGATATGGGCAGCTTTTCCGCCGCATTCGGAATGGACCAACTCAATTTCGGTGAGTTCATCGGATATTTCGGTGTCGAGTGCGGCAATACTCTCGGACTCGGCGGTTCTTTCTTTGCGGCGATAATAGGTGTTTCGGCTTTGGCGAAAGAGGAAAAGGACAAAACCGCCGAATTTCTGCTCACTCAGCCCGTTTCACGCACAAGAATCGTTGCGGAAAAACTTTTGGCTGTCGTTGTTCAGATTCTTTTGTTGAATATTGTCGTTTTTGCCGTTACATTGGGAACAACACAACTGGTCGGTGTGACTTTTGAATATAAACCTCTCGTTTTGATGTTGCTTGCATATTTTATTCTTCAAGTCGAAATCGCCGCAATAACGTTCGGGATCTCTGCTTTCATCAAAAACAGCGGATTCGCGATCGGTCTCGGAGTTTCTGTTTTGTTCTACTTCCTTAATATCGTCGCAAACCTTTCTGAGAAATCCGAATTTTTGAAGTATATAACACCGTTTGCTTTTGCCGACAGCGCGGATATAATCGCCAACGAAGCGATCGACGCCGTTTATCTTTCGATCGGGATTGCGATTGCGGTATTAAGTATAGCGGCGGCATTCATAAAATACAGCAAGAAAGATATTTCCTGAAAAAACAAAACCTCGCTTCCGAAAAGGAAACGAGGTTTTTTGTGTTTTGCTTGAAATCAAACGGTTTCGTAAAATTCTTCGCCGGATTCTTCAACCTGAATAGGATCGCATTTCATAACGGTGCAGAGGTAAATCGCACGTACGAGACCGTTGGAAATAAGGCTGTCGATAATCGTAACGATGATCGAGGTTTTTTCGTTTTTCTCTTTGTCTTCCTTGAAAACGTCCAACATATCTTTAAGATATACAAATCTCATTAATGCGGCCGCAACCACAATAGCGAACGAAACGAGCGGTGCGATAAACACTCCGATAAAGGGAATCATACCAACAATGCTTGATATTAATCCGCCGCCGTAACCGATAGCAACGTAGATCCAGAATGAATTCATTCTGTTTTTAATGCAGATCTTGCCGTCGAAAAGAGAAAATTCTTTATCGCCCGCAATGTCGGAAATGAGATATGTTCTTGTGTAATGACCAACAATAGGAATCCACGCAAGCCATGTGTTCTTTCTGCCTGCTTTGGTTGCGAGCTTGTAAACGGCTATCGCTTCAACAAAGTAAGTAGCGGCAGCAATGATCAAAAGCGGAATAGCGACAATTAAAAAACCAATAAGAAAAGCGACGATGAACATGATTTTACCTTTCTGAAATGAATTTGTTATATTATAATGAATTTTAAAATCGGTGTCAATAAAAAGTTTTCAGCTTTTTTGTTTCTTTAAATCAGCGAACCTTCCGACGGTTAAAGTCGAAACATAAGCGATAAGGCAGGATAAAATCATCACACCAACAAGATATCGCCAATCGCCGACAAACCCCAAACTGATAAAGACGTTTGTGATTATCATATGATATATAAACAATCCGTATGAAATATCGGTTTTGAGTTTGATCTTCGGAAACTTAAACGCAAATCCGATAATTCCCACACAAAGCGGTAAAGCCCATAATAAATCATAATTGCCTAACCATATTCCGAACCCTGAAAAACAGGGAATAGCCCCGATTGCCAAAAACACAAACCAAAACCTTGAAATTATCGGGATCATCCGGTCATAAAACTCAGCGATGAAACAGCCGATGAAGAAAATCCAAAAGTATCTGAAAACCGTCTGTGAAAACAGTTTGAGAAGAATTTCGTTGCCGATCAAAGTGAGAATAACGCCGCCCGCCCAACTGACAAAAATCGAGCTCAAAAATCCGATTATCCAATGAATGACCTTCTTTTTGTGCATCAACTTGAAAAAGAACCAAACGACAAAATAAAACTGGATCGTGATACCGATTGTCCAAAGTGCTCCGTTGGGAGCGCCGCAACCGTAGCTTTGGAGCGAATCGGGTGTCCAGAACTGTAAAAAAGTTCCCTGTGTAAAAGTAAACGCCAAAAGCGAAAGCGGCTTCCATTCGCGGTAAAAAATCAAAATCGTGGCGATTTCAATCAAAACCCCGACCCACAATTCGGGATAGATCCTCAAAAACCGTTTCTTGATATAAAATTTATAATTTTCGGTTCTTTCGATCGAAAACCAAATGAGCAAACCGCTGATAGCAAAAAATATCGGCACACCGCCAAAGAATCCGATCACGTTCATCAACCAAACCGGAGCAGGGATGCCAAGATGAGTCACCAAATGCTTAAAGGCAACCTGCAAAGCGGCAAAAATCCGTATGAAATTTAAACAGTTGTGCTTTCGTGAAGAGAACCTTTCTTCGGAAACACTTTGTGACATAATAGCTTCCTCACAATCCTTGCGGTCGAAAACAAAATTGATAAAATCGTTCCTATCAGAATTGTAACACAAAGATTTAAAATAAACAAGATTGTTCTTTTCGGTCGATAGAATCAATTTCGACAGGGTTCCTGCTGCGCAGAAGTGAAATTATATTCGCCGGACAAACCGCCCGAAGGGCAATATCACTTGCGTAGCAAATATAACCTGCATAAGCCGATATAATTCGCCGCAAGGCGAATATAACTGAAAAAGGACTTGCAAATGCAAGTCCTTTTTCTGGTGGGGGAAGGTGGATTCGAACCACCGAAGTCAGTGACAACAGATTTACAGTCTGCCCCCTTTGGCCGCTCGGGAATTCCCCCATGTTATTGGATTTTTGAGATTTTTTGGAGCTGGTGAAGGGAGTCGAACCCCCAACCTACTGATTACAAATCAGTTGCTCTGCCATTGAGCTACACCAGCATCTCGCTCACGTCAGCGAGTGGTAGTATAACATAACAAAAGCAAGTTGTCAATGCTTTTTTGAAATTTTTTTGCTTTTTTCGTCATTAAGAAAAAGTGCCCTAAAAGGGCACCGTATTTTAACGCTTTGTTAAAAAGTCATTGCTGTTTCGGCCAAACCTGTTTGCCGTTTATAAATGTCGCAAAAACTTTCGAGCGTATCTCCAAAGGATTGCCGTCGTAGATAACGATGTCTGCGTCTTTGCCGACCGCCAAACTCCCCAAACGGTGGTCAACCCTGCAAATTTTCGCGGCGTTGATCGTTATTGCTCTCAAAGCTTCGTCTTCGCCCAAACCCTCTTTTGCCGCCAAAGCCGCGCATAACGGAAGATATTGAATGCGTGAAACGGGATGGTCGGTGGTAACGGCAACCGTGACACCCGCTTTGTGAAGTATTCCTGCTGTTTTGAAATCCGAAGCACCCACCTCTTTTTTGTTTCGAGATGCCAGCGATGGTCCGACGATCGCGGGAAACCCGCTTTCGGCGATTTCTTCGGCAACCAAATGCCCTTCGGTGCAATGGTCGAGCGTGAGCGAAAGCCCGAATTCGTTTGCGATCCGAATCGCTGTGAAAATATCGTCGGCTCGGTGCACGTGCGCTTTTAAAGGGATTTTGCCTTCAAATAAATCGCGGTAACATTCCATGCTGAAATCGCCCTGACCGTTGCTTTCAAAATATTGCCTGGCGAGATATAGCTCTTCGCGTATGAGCGAAGCGATCCCCATTCTTGTTGAAGGAATGTTGCCGTTCATGCCGTAATTATTCATCGGATTTTCTCCGAACGCGATTTTTATTGCCGAGGGCGCAAGAACGATCATGTTGTCGATCCTTCTTCCGTCGGTCTTGATAAAAGCAAACTGTCCGCCGATCGCGTTTGCACTTCCGGGTCCGACGTTTACTCCCGTGATCCCGACAGCCAATGCGTTGTGGAATGCGCTGTCCATCGGGTTCACCGTGTCTATCGCGCGAAGACAGCTCGTAATGGGGTTTGTCCCCTCGTTGGTCACATCGCCCTGAGCGGTCGTTTTCTCTTCTGCGATACCGAGATGACTGTGCGCGTCTATAAATCCGGGGAATACAAGCAATCCTTCGGCGTCGATCACGTTCATGCTTTCGGTCGGAGTTATTTTTTTTGAAATTTTTTCAATTTTTCCGTCTTTTATAAGCAAATCCGAATAGATCGGCTTCTTTCTTTCCATAGTATTTAAAAGACCGTTTTTTATCAAAATCATCGTAAAAAACTCCTTTGAAAAAATAGTAAATTGCCGTTGTGAATAGTTTTCCTGAAACGAGGGAAACTATACTTGCTGAACAAATTAGGAGGTGTAAGCATGAACAATCAGAACAATCAAAACAACCGCAACAACCAGAACAATCGCAACAACCAGAATAACCAGAACAATCGCAACAACCAGAATAACCAGAACAATCAAAACAATCAGAACAATCAGAATAACCGCAATGAACAGAACAACCGAAATAACCAGAACAACCGCAACGATCAGAATAACCGTAATCGCTAAACTCATTGCGAATCGGTTCGGCGTTATATTAAAAATGGGGAGCAAAGCTCTCCTTTTTTATTTTTTATCGATAAATTTTTGTTGAAATTATTCGGGCGGTGTGCTATCATATCGTTGTAATAATAACGAGAGGAATGATGCTATGAACTTTCTCGAAATTGCTCAAAATCGCCAATCCTGCCGTAACTATGATCCCAAAAGGGAAGTTGAGCCCGAAAAATTAAATTCCGTTCTCGAAGCGGCTCGCCTTGCACCCTCGGCATGTAACGCGCAACCCTATCATTTTACTGTCTGCCTTGGTGAAACCGCGAAAGCCGTTGCAAAAGCGTGCATGGGAATGGGCATGAACAAGTTTGCCGATAAAGCCCCCGTGACTATCGTTGTTACGGAAGCATCTTATAACAAAACTGCCGCGCTCGGCGCAAAGGTCAAACATAACGACTACCGTTCTATCGATATCGGCATCGCCGTTGCATACCTAACTGCCGAAGCGACTGCGCAGGGGCTTTCAACCTGCATCCTCGGATGGCTGGATGACGAAAAGATAAGAAAAATTTGTGATTTAAACAATCCCGTGCGCCTTGTCATAACTTTGGGTTATGCTGCGGACGACGATAAACTTCGCCCGAAAAGACGCAAAGTAATGAATGAAATTGTAACCGAAAAGTAAAAGCGCGAGGTAAATATAATGATAAGAGTTCCTTTCCAGAACAAAACGCTTCCGATGCTCGGCTTGGGCGCAATGCGTCTGCCGACGACGTCTGACGGAAAAATTGATGAACTCCAAACCGCCGAAATGGTTGCTTATGCAATGGAAAACGGCGTTAATTATTTCGATACCGCCTACCCCTATCATAACGGCGAATCCGAAATCGTCATGGGTAAGATTTTGAAAAATTACCCGCGTGAAAGTTTTTATCTCGCCACAAAATACCCCGGTCATCAGATCGCCGAAAGTTATGATCCCGCCGCTGTTTTCGAGCATCAACTTAAAAAATGCGGTGTCGATTATTTCGATTTTTATCTTCTTCATAACGTTAATGAAAACTCAATAATTAACTACAAAAACGAAAAATGGGGCATCGTCGATTATTTCCGTGAGCAAAAGAAAAACGGGCGTATCCGCCACCTTGGCTTTTCAAGTCACGGTAACGTCGAAAACCTGCGCGAGTTTCTGGATTATTGCGGAACCGATATGGAGTTTTGCCAGATCCAACTTAACTATCTCGACTGGACTCTTCAAAACGCAAAAGCGAAATGTGCGCTTTTGACCGAAAGGGGAATTCCCGTTTGGGTGATGGAACCCGTTCGCGGCGGTAAACTTAATAACCTTAAAGATGAAGAGATCGCAAAACTCAAAGAATTGAGACCCGACGAAACGCCCGCTTCGTGGTGTTTCCGTTTTCTTCAAACCGTTCCCGACGTTTCGCTTGTTTTGAGCGGAATGTCGAACATGGAGCAAATGAAGCAAAATGTGGAGATCTTTTCGGAACCGAAACCGCTTTCCGAGACCGAGTTCGATGCGCTTCTGCAAATCGCCGAGGGTATGAAGAATTCCGTCCCCTGCACGGCGTGCGGCTATTGCGTCGAGGGCTGCCCGATGAACATAAATATCCCCGCGATGCTTGAACTCTATAACGAAATGCGTTTTTCACCCGCAATGATAATTTCGGCCCGTATCGAAGCATTGCCCGAAAACCAAAAACCGACCGCATGCATCAAATGTAATGCGTGCTCTGCGATCTGTCCTCAACAACTTGATATCCCAAAACACCTTGCCGATTTTGCAAACGGGTTGAAGGACGTGCCGAGTTGGGCGGAGATCTGCCGCAAACGCGCCGAAGCCGCGAAGAAGATAAAAGAATCCGAAAGTTAAGATAAAAACCCCTGTGTTTAAATCATCACCTCTCTGACAATAATGTCATTGAGGTGATTTTTTTATGAGCAACCGTTTGAAACATGAAACAAGCCCTTATCTTCTTCAACATGCCGAAAACCCCGTCGATTGGTTTCCTTGGGGTGACGAGGCGTTTTTAAAAGCCAAAACCGAGGACAAACCTATTTTTCTAAGCATCGGGTACAGTACCTGCCATTGGTGCCACGTTATGGCACGCGAGAGCTTTGAAGATTCCGAAACGGCAAAATTGCTGAATGAAAATTTCGTTTCGATCAAAGTGGATCGCGAAGAACGCCCCGATATCGACAGTATCTATATGTCGGTTTGCCAAGCATTCACAGGGAGCGGCGGTTGGCCGATGAGCATTTTTATGACACCCGATCAAAAACCGTTTTTTGCCGGTACGTATTTTCCAAAGCGTTCGCGCGGCAGAATGTATGGCCTTTGCGAAATTCTTAAAACGGTTTCGGAAAAATGGGAAACCGACCGCGAAACTTTGTTGCAAGAATCCGAGAACATCGTGCGCCGACTGAACGTTGTGTCAAACGGGTCCCGGGTTCGGAAAGAAAACCTGCCCGAAAACGCCGTCGGACACTTCAAGCAGATATATGATGAAAAATACGGCGGCTTCGGAAACGCCCCGAAATTCCCAACACCGCATAACCTGATGTTTCTTCTTGCTTATTACGAACGTTTCGGCGACGAAAAATGCCTTCGAATGGCTGAGCATACCCTGACGCAGATGTATAAAGGCGGTTTGTTCGATCACATTGGGTTCGGTTTTTGCCGTTATTCGACCGATAAATATTTTTTGGTACCTCATTTTGAAAAAATGCTTTATGATAACGCGCTTCTCATCATGGCTTACTGCAAAGCATACAGCATAACAAAGAACAAACTTTATCTTGAAACAGCCGAAAAAACCGCATCATACGTCCTTCGAGAAATGACTTCGTCCTCGGGCGCATTTTTCAGCGCTCAGGATGCCGACAGCGAGGGTGAGGAAGGGAAGTATTATCTGCTGACTCCCGATGAAATAATCAACCTTTTCGGAACCGAGAGGGGCAATGCTTTCAACGATTATTTCGGCATAACGAAATCGGGTAACTTCGAGGGCAAAAATATCCCGAATCTGCTTCACCGTACAGCGTGGGACAAAACCTTCGATTCGTTGCTTCCGTCGGTCGATGAATACCGCAAATCGCGTCATTCGCTTAATACCGACGATAAGATTCTCGCGGCGTGGAACAGTCTTATGATATCGGCGCTCTGTATGCTTTACCGTGCTGGCGGAAACGCGGCATATCTCAATTCCGCGATGAACTGTGAACGATTTATCTCCGAAAACCTGTGTGAAAACAATAAAATCGTTGTCAGTTACCGTAACGGCCAACGCGGAGTTGACGGCTTTCTCGATGATTATGCGGGTTATATCAATGCCCTGATTTCGCTTTACGGAGCAACGCTGGATAACTCGTATCTCGAACGCGCGAAAATGTTTTGTTCAAAGGTCATTTCCGATTTCAGTGCAAACAATTCGGCAGGGTATTATCTCTATGGCAACGAAAGCGAACGATTGATTCTTCGTCCGAAGGAAACCTATGACGGCGCGATCCCGAGCGGTAATTCGCTCATGGCACTGAACCTTGTAAGACTTTCGCAACTCACCGGCGATGAAAATTATGTAAACCTCGCCGAACGTCAGCTTGACTTTATGTCGAGCGAGACCTATCAATATCCGTCGGGGAGCGCGATGTATCTTCTCGCGTTGCTTGAATATAACGATCCGCCGATAAAGATCGTTGCGGTTTTGGGAGATATATCCGATAAAACAAAACTTCCCGTTTCGGCACCATCAGATGCGATCGTTCGCATTCTGACCGAACCCACCGAAGACTATCCGTTTCTTGAAAACAAAACGACGTTTTATATCTGTCGTGATCATGCCTGCCTGATACCGACAAACGATTGGGAAGAATTAAAGTGAAATTTGATATAAAAGGGTGATTCGTTTCACCTTTTTTCCCTTTACAAATCGGGAAAAATATGGTAAAATTTCTTAAAATTAAATCGGAGGTATCAAAATGTCCGAAAAGATATTAAAAAGAAGCGAAGTTGCCGTTGAAAACACATGGAACCTCGCTGATATTTTTGAAAATGACGAAGCCTGGCTCGCCGAATATGAATCGCTTAAAGACATGCCCGAAAAAATGGCGGCTTTTCAGGGAAAACTCGGCTCAAACGCTAAAACCTTGCTTGAATTCTTCCGCTTTGATGATGAAGTCGGCGTTAGATTAAGCATGCTTTACGGCTATGCTCATTGCAAATCCGATGAAGATACCGCAAATAGCTATTATCAGGATTTTCGCGGCAAAGCTATGAATGTTTATGTCGCGATTTCGGGCGCGGCGTCTTTTTCGACTCCCGAAATAATGGCGATCTCCAAAGAAACCATCGGTTCGTTTTTTGCCGAAGAACCCGAACTTGAAACCTACCGCCGCACGATCTATCAGATCCGTCGCCGCGCCGCTCACGTTTTAAGCCCCGAATGCGAACGCATTCTCGCCTCGGCGGGCGAAATGGCCGATAGCCCCGATAACATCGGAAGCACCCTGCGCGATGCCGATATGAAGTTTCCGAGCGTCACCGATAAAGAGGGAAAAACGCTTCCTTTGACCAACGGTTCGTTCGTTCCGATGCTCGAAAGCGATGACGTTGATTTCCGCAAACAGGTTTTTGAAACCTATTATAACCGCCTCGGCGAGTTCAA
This sequence comes from Eubacteriales bacterium, assembly GCA_045536535.1. Taxonomy (GTDB): domain Bacteria; phylum Bacillota; class Clostridia; order Oscillospirales; family CAG-382; genus Coliplasma. Next base: position 36,435 of record JAZSNS010000030.1, read on the forward strand.
AAATACGATAGCCGCAACTCTTGACGGCCAGTTTAAGCAACTCAACTTTTTTGCGAAAGCGCGTAATTACAAAAGCACCATCGAAGCATCGCTCGACCGCACCGAAGTTCCCGTTGAGGTCTATCATAACCTTATCGAAGCGGTCCACGCAAATCTGGATAAAATGTATCGATATGTTGCTCTTCGCAAAAAACTTTTGGGCGTCGATGAACTTCATATGTATGACGTTTATACCCCCATCGTTGCCGATGCTGCGAGCGAGATTTCTTATGAAGATGCAAAACAAACCGTTCTCGAAGCGCTCCATGTTCTCGGAGAAGATTATGTAAACCTTTTGAACGAAGGTTTCAATAACCGCTGGATCGACGTTTATGAAAACGAAGGCAAACGCGGCGGAGCATATTCCTCGGGAAGTGCGCGCCCTCATCCGTTCGTGCTTTTGAATCATAAAGATAACCTTGACAGCATGTTCACGGTAGCACATGAAATGGGACATGCGCTTCATAGCTATTACAGCACTCTCAACCAACCGGTCAGCACGAGTGATTACGTTATTTTCGTTGCCGAGGTTGCATCGACCTGTAACGAGATTTTGCTCATGCGCCACCTTCTTTCAAAAACCGATGATAAAAAGGAACGCGCATATCTTATCAATCATTTTCTTGATCAGTTCAAAGGTACCGTTTACCGTCAGACAATGTTTGCTGAATTTGAACTCTGGATGGGCAAAATGTGCGAAAACGGCGAAACTCTCACCGCCGATGCGCTTTCGGCGAAATATCATGAGTTGAATAAACTCTATTTCGGTCCTGATATGGTTTCCGATGACGGAATTGCGCTCGAATGGGCTCGTATACCTCATTTCTTCTATAATTATTACGTTTTCCAATATGCAACGGGCTTTTCCGCCGCAGTAGCGATCGCATCTCGCATTTTGAAAGAGGGCGCACCCGCCGTTGCCGATTACAAGAAGTTCTTATCGGGCGGTTCAAGCACCGATCCGATCTCGCTTTTGAAGATCGCGGGCGTCGATATGTCCACCCCCGAACCCGTAAACTCCGCGCTCAAACTGTTTGATGAATTGATCACCGAAATGGAGGAGCTTTGCTGACGGCTTCAAAAATCGCGCGGACCGTTTAACGCTATCAAAAAGACAACATCTCGAAGTAGGTTTCTACATCGTCGATGTTGTTTTTTGATTCCGCATCAATTTTTGTGCGCCGGCTTCAAAAATCGCGCGGACCGTTTAACGCTATCAAAAAACAACATCTATCATGCTTCTGAATAGATCATTCCAAATCAAAAAAGGCGCCGTCTGGCGCCTTTTTCTTTATTTTTGGAATTTTGATTTTAATTGCTTCACGCCTTCGGAGATCGGAAGGATCAACGCGCCGATAAACAAAGCGAGGAGATATTTCCAAAAACCGATATCCACAAAAGAGAACGCTTTGCGAAGCGGAGCGACAAAGATAACCAAAGCTGTCAACACAAACGAAGCTGTCATCGTGAGCCAAAGCACTTTGTTGTGGCCCGTAAGTTTGAACACGCTTTTGTCGCGCGAGCGCAGGTTGAACGAATGAACGATTTCTGCCATAGACATAGTGACGAACGCCATTGTTGTTCCCAACCCGTCCTGAATCGCGTTGCCGATGAAAAACGAAATCAAAGTAAGGAATGAAATAGCCGCGCCTTGCCATAAAACATCGATCCAGAGTCCGTCCGAAAAGATGCCTTCCTTGCTGTCGCGAGGGGGAAGTTTCATAACATCGCCTTCGGCTTTTTCAACACCCAGACCCAAAGCGGGCAAACTGTCTGTAATAAGGTTTATCCAAAGAATGTGTATCGGTTTGAATATAGTCATTCCGAACAGAGATGCGATGAACACGCTCAGGACTTCGCTCAGGTTCGATGAAAGCAGGAATTGTATCGTTTTTCTGACGTTTGCGTAAATACGTCTGCCTTCTTCGACCGCATTGACGATTGTTGCAAAATTGTCATCGCCGAGGATCATGTCTGCAACGCCCTTTGTGACGTCAGTGCCTGTAATGCCCATTCCGATGCCGATGTCTGCGCTCTTTATCGAGGGCGCGTCGTTAACACCATCGCCGGTCATAGCTGTGATATAACCGAGTTTTTTCCATGTCGTAACAATGCGAACCTTGTGTTCGGGTTGCACTCTTGCATAGACCGAGTAATTCCTGATGTCTTTCTCAAATTGTTCGTCGCTGATATCGTCAAGCATCGAGCCTGTAATTGCTTGGCTTTCATTTCGGATGATTCCGAGTTCCTTGCCGATGGCGACCGCCGTGTCAATATGGTCACCCGTGATCATAACGGGGCGGATTCCCGCGTCCTTGCAACGGTTGACCGCGTCGATAACTTCGGGACGCACAGGGTCGATCATGCAGGAAAGACCGATAAATACCAAATCTTTTTCGATCTCTTCGGGTTTCTGGAATTCGGGGAGAGTCGAATGCACCGAAAAAGCAGCGGCAAGCACTCTTAACGCCTTGTCGGCGAAAGCCTTGTTGTGAACGAGGAACGCTTGACGCGCTTTATCGTCCATATCACGAGTCTTCCCGTCGATCGGAGAAATGTATTTCGTACATCTCGAAAGCACAACGTCGGGCGCGCCTTTTGTATATTGTATCACTTTGCCTCCGAACGAGTGCAAGGTTGACATCATCTTTCTGCCGGAATCAAACGGAGCTTCCGCAATTCTCGGCTGTTCGGAACTCAGCGTTCTGCGGTCAAATCCGTTTTCAAACGCAAATTGCTGTAAAGCCGCTTCGGTCGGTTCCCCCGTGACGTTTCCGTTGCTGTCGATTTCGGCGTCGTTACAAAGCGCGTTGCAATAACAAAGAAGATCGGTGTTTCCGCTCAAATGCTCGACAACTGTCATTTTGTTTTGCGTGAGTGTGCCGGTCTTATCGCTGCAAATTATCTGTGTGCAACCGAGCGTTTCCACCGCCGTGAGTTTGCGGATAATGGCGTTTTGCGACGCCATCTTCGTAACGCCGATAGAAAGAACGATCGTAACTACCGCGCTCAAACCTTCGGGAATAGCCGCAACAGCAAGCGAAACGGAAACCATGAATGTGTCAAGAAAAACTTTGCCGTTGATCTGATCTGCGGTAAAAAGATTGATTGCAAAAACGATAATACAGATAGCAAGAACCGCGACCGTGAGAATCTTGCTGAGTTGAGCAAGCTTCATTTGAAGAGGGGTCTTTTCTTCGCTCGCGTCGGTGATTGCCTTCGCGATCTTGCCCATTTCGGTGTCCATTCCGGTTGCAACGACAACCGCTTTGCCTCTGCCGTAAACGATCGTCGTGCCGGTGTAAACCATATTACTTCTGTCGCCGAGAGGGACGTCGTCGTTATCGGTCGTTATGGTTTCGGCAAACTTATCGGTCGGGACCGATTCACCCGTCAAAGCCGATTCTTCTGCTTTGAGCGAAGCCGCTTCGAAAAGCCTTGCGTCGGCAGGGACAGCGTCACCTGCTTCAAGAAGAATAACGTCGCCGACAACAAGTTCTTCGCTCTTCAAAATGCGAAGTTCGCCGTTACGCAAAACTTTGCATTTTGCCTTCGTCATCTCTTTGAGTGCATCAATTGCTTTTTCGGCTTTGCTTTCCTGAATAACACCGAGAACGGCGTTAAGAATAACAACAAAAAGTATAATGAACACGTCCGCCAAGGATTCGCCCTTGATCAGCGCAGTGATAAAACTAACCAACGCCGCAACAAGCAAAACGATGATCATCGGGTCCGAAAATTGCAATAAAAACTTTTTCCAAAGCGGAATTTTCGGTGGTTCTGCAAGTTTGTTCGGGCCATTTGCCTCGAACCTCATGTTTGCTTCGGTAGAGCTCAAACCGTTTTCGCCCGATCTCATATCGGCAAAAACCTGCTTGATCTCGTTCAGATAATGTTTCATACTTTTCCCTTTCTCCTGAAAAATGTATGTTGCCATAAAACAAAAAACAAGACTAATGGCAACGCCATAAAAGTCTTGCAACGAAACGCCGCTCGGGTGAAAAACACCGTGTTGTCGAAGCGGTCGGAAATACGTAAGTATCCTGCTACTCCCTTTTATGGGCATATTTTACCATTTATCGCATGATATGTCAATAACAATTTTGACGATCGCTGCTTAAATGTCGGTCGAATTGATATAGTAAGATGTTGCAATCTATTGACAAGAGGGACTTATTATAATATAATACCTTATTATTTGTTTTGTTATTCGGAGGTTAAAATTAATGGACACAAACCTTCTTGCCGAACTTCTTTATCCTAACGTGCAAACTCTGCCCGAAGATATCGAAGCGCGCTATCCCAAACGCGATCTTCCCGAAGGAGCAAAGGTCACTCGCTTTGCGCCCAGTCCTACCGGTTTTCTTCATATAGGCAACCTTTACGGCGCATTCACCGATGAACGCCTTGCACATACGTCGGGCGGGGTTTTCTATTTGAGAATCGAAGATACCGATGCAAAACGTACCGTTGAAAACGGCATCGCTATTATAATCGAAACCCTTGCCAAACTCGGCGTCACTTTTGACGAGGGCGCGGTTATCGACGGAGATAAAGGCGATTACGGTCCTTACCGCCAGAGTGAACGTGCTCATATATATCAAACCTATGCAAAACAACTCATTCGCGAAGGCAAGGCATATCCTTGCTTCTGCACCGAGGAAGAACTTGCATCTATCCGCGAACGCCAAGAGACACAAAAACTGACTCCCGGTTATTACGGCGAATTTGCGATCTGGCGCGATGCACCGGTTGAAAAGATCAAAGAAAAACTTGATGAGGGCGCGCCTTTTGTGCTTCGTTTCCGTTCGGAAGGGAATATCAATAACAAACTCAAATTCAACGACCAGATCAAGGGCGATATTGATGTTACCGAGAATGATATCGACCACGTTGTTCTCAAAAGCGACGGCATTCCGACCTATCACTTTGCCCATGCGGTCGATGATCATTTAATGGGTACAACTCATGTTGTCCGTGACGAAAGTTGGCTTTCAACGCTTCCTTTCCATATTCAACTTTTCAAGGCGCTCGGATTTAAGATGCCGAAATATTGCCATACCGCTCAGGTTTTAAAACTTGATAACGGCAACAAACGAAAGATATCAAAACGCAAAGACCCCGAAGCTGCGTTGACCTATTACCATTCTCAGGGCTATCCCGTTGCGGCAGTACGTGAATATCTTATGACTCTTTTGAATTCCAACTTCGAGGAATGGCGTCTTGCAAATCCGAACGCGCCTATCGAGGAATTCAAATTCACGACCAAAAAGATGAGCGTTTCGGGCTCCTTGTTCGATCTGGATAAACTTAACGATGTTTCCAAAAACGTCATTTCGCGCATGACTGCCGATGAAGTTTATGACCAAACTCTTGCTTGGGCGAAAGAAAACGATCCCGGGTTCGCGTCGATCCTTGAAAGCGACAGAGCATATGCCGTCAGGATCCTCTCGATAGGCAGAGGCGGCAAAAAGCCCCGTAAAGATATCGCTCTTTGGAGCGAGGTCAAGGGCTATATGTCCTTCTTCTATGACGAACTTTTCGAATCCGTCGATACGATCCCCGAAAACTTTGATGAGTCTGATGTAAAAGCCGTGCTTTCTGCGTTCGAGTCAAGTTATGATGAGACCGTCGAACAAAACGAATGGTTTAATAACATCAAATCAATCGCAGAATCCTGCGGTTTCTGCCCCGATATGAAACAATACAAAGCCGATCCGACGGCATTCAAAGGCTCTGTTGCCGATGTGAGCATGTTCCTTCGCGTTGCCGTAACGGGCAGAATGAACTCTCCCGACCTTTATGAGGTCATGCAGATCCTCGGTAAAGACCGTGTGCTTGCACGTGTTTCGGAATAACCACTTTTTCCAAGGAGAAAAAACATGGAATCCACAAATTTCATCAATGAGATCATAGATGCCGACATTGCCGCCAACCCCGGCTTGAAGGTGCACACCCGTTTTCCGCCTGAACCTAACGGCTATCTCCATATCGGCCATTGTAAGGCACTCGTCATCGATTTTTCAACGGCTGTGCGCTATGGCGGTCTTTGCAATTTGCGTATGGACGATACCAACCCTGCAAAAGAGGATACGGAATTCGTCGATGCGATCAAAGAAGATATCCATTGGCTCGGTTTCGATTGGGACGACCGCTTTTTCTATGGTTCGGATTACTTTGAAGAAACCTATAAACTTGCCGAGCAACTCATTTTGAACGGCGATGCTTATGTCTGCGAACTTTCGCCGGAACAGTTCAGCGAATATCGCGGCGATTTGCAAAAGCCCGCCGTTTCGCCTTATCGCGAACGCCCTGTTGATGAAAGCCTTGATTTGTTCCGCCGCATGCGTGCGGGTGAATTTCCCGAAGGAAAATATACCCTCCGCGCAAAGATCGACCTCGCGTCGGGCAACTTCAACATGCGCGACCCGGTTCTTTACCGTATCCGCTATATCGATCACCATCGTCAGGGCACAAAATGGTGCATATTCCCGATGTATGACTTCGCTCATCCTATTCAGGACGCATTGGAGGGGATAACCCATTCGCTCTGCTCGCTTGAATATGAAGATCACCGTCCGCTTTATAACTGGGTTATTGAGCATTGCGACGTTCCTTCTAAACCCCGTCAGATCGAGTTTGCCAGATTGAACGTAACAAACACCGTTATGAGCAAACGCTTCCTTCGTTCGCTCGTTGAGAACGAACTTGTCGACGGTTGGGACGATCCCAGAATGCCGACTCTTTGCGGTCTCAGAAGAAGGGGATATCCCGCCGCTTCTATCCTTGATTTTATTGACCGCGTTGGTGTTGCCAAGAATAACAGCCTTGTCGATATCGCGCTTCTGGAACATTGTGTCCGCGAGGAACTCAACAAAACCGCTCTCCGACGCGTTGCCGTTTTCGATCCCGTAAAGGTAACGGTCACAAACTATCCCGAAGATAAAGTTGAATATTTCGAGTTGCCGAATAATCCCAACGCCGAAGATGCAGGCACGAGAAAACTCCCCTTCACCCGTGAACTTTTCGTTGAACGCGAGGATGTTTCGCTTGATCCGCCTCCTAAGTTCTTCCGTATGAAAAAGGGTGGGGAAGTCCGTCTTATGGGTGGTTATATCGTCCGTTGCGATGATATCCTGACCGATGAAAACGGAAATATAACCGAAGTCCTCTGCACCGCCGACCTCGAAACCGGCAACGGAATGCCTGTGGACGGCAGAAAGATCAAAGGCACGATCCATTGGCTTTCCGCCAACGATTGCGCCGAGACCGACGTCGTTATGTATGACAAACTCTTCACCGAGGCCGATATGAATGCTGTCGAGTCCGCACGTTACGGAGAATACCTTAATCCGAACTCGAAAGTCATCGCAAACGGCGTTAAGATCGAACGTTCTCTTCTTGATGCGTCTGTCGGAGAAAAGTTCCAGTTTGTTCGCAAAGGATATTTCTGTCGTGACACCAAAGATACCTCGGTCTTCAATTCGGTCGTAGCACTTAAAGACAGCAAGAAATTTTAAGGAATAAAGAGTTTTTCCTTTTTGCTTTGCCCGAAAATAAAAAAACAAAAAACCACCCGATAAAAGGAATTTTCGGGTGGTTTTGCATTATAGCGTAAAAAGCGGGAAATTCGCTCGCTTGCACTTTACAAATGTTTTTTGTTGTGATACAATAATTCTGCAAAACGGAGGTGTGAGAATGGCTAATAATCAAAACCAAATGAATACGAACGAAAGAAGACCCTATGCCGTGATGTTGCGGACAGTGATCATCTTTGCAATCTGTATTTGCGCGATATTGCTTGTGTCGCAATTTGATGCCGTTAAAAATGTAGCCAAATCGGTGATTTCGGTTCTTTCTCCTGTGCTCACGGGTGTCATTCTTGCCTATATCATCAATCCTATCGACAGAATGCTCGAAAAAGCATTCAAACGGATTTTCTCGAAATTCAAAAAATTGTCTCCTTTGGCGGTGAAGAAGATCTCCCGCAGTTTCAGCATAACTCTTTCGATGATTTTTCTCATCGCAATGATTGTTCTTTTGCTGTTCCTCATTCTTCCCGATTTTTGGGAAAGCCTTGTGAGACTTGTTGATATCGCGCCTGATCTGTTTGACGTTGCGGTTGCGCGTCTTGATGAATTTTTGAAGACCGATAATGCGCTCGTGAAAAATCTCGGCGGATATATTGATACGATCGGTGCGAGCATCACTGCCTGGTTTGAAACCGAACTTATGAGCGCCGTTTCGGGTGTTGTCGAGAGCGTCATTGCCGTTGTCGGCATCATTGTGGATTTTCTTATTGCGCTCGTCATTTGTGTTTATGCACTTATTGAAAAAAGAAGTTTTATTTCGCAAAGTAAAAAAATCATTTTTGCTCTCTTCAAACCTTCCGTTGCCAACGATATCCTTGATGTTGCGCGTTACAGCCACACCGTTTTCGGCAAATATATTTCGGGTAAAATCCTGACATCAACGATCGTCGGTATTGTTACTTTTGTCTTCATGTCTGTTTGTGGAATGCCGTATGCGCTTCTCTCTGCGGGCATCATCGCCGTTACCAACGTGATTCCGTTTTTCGGACCGTTCATCGGCGGCATCCCGACTGCTTTTATCGTCCTCGTTACCAATCCCAAACAAGGCATTATTTATATCATTTTCCTTGTTGTTTTGCAACAGATCGAAGGAAATATTATCGAACCTTTGATCATGGAAGATAAAACCGGCGTTTCGAAATTCTGGATCACCGCCGCATTGCTTGTGTTCGGAGGTGTGTTCGGTCTTGTCGGTATGATTTTCTCGGTTCCCTTCGTTGCGGTTTTGTTCTATTGCATTCGCAAAAACGTCGAACGCAAACTCGAAAAAAAATCGTTGCCGATTCCCAGCAGGACATATCTTAATGTCGATGCTATCAATACCGAAAACGGAACGCTTTGCGAGAAAACGTCTCAGCCGGTTCGTAAAAAAATTCGCGAGCGTATTTCAGAATGGCGAAAGAGCAAAAGGTCATCTGATGACGATTTGCAGGACGAATAAGGATAGATCAAACGTTAAAACAGAAAGGATTTTTTTGATGAAACGCATAACTTCCGTTATGGCTTTGATTCTGGTTTGTTCGATGCTTTTGTGCTTTGCGGCAGCTGCCGAATCGAACTCTGACATTCCTTCAAATGCAGAGTCTGGCGTTGTTTCGTCCGAAGCGGAATTGTCAGGCGCCGAAAGCGATAAAGAAAGCGAGCCGAAGGATGAATCAACCCCGAACTCCTCGGCACTCGAATCGGCTCCGTTTGAAGATTCTGCGGTCGTTGTTGAAGAGGCACCGCCCGATTACAGCGTTTGGATCTATCTGATCATCGGCATCGCGTTGGGCGGATTGGTTATTTTCATTCTTGTCAAACCTAAAAAACGTTAAAATGATATAAAAAAGAAAGAAGGCTCTTCGATGATGAAGAGCCTTTTTCTTACGAAAGCATAAAGCCTTCTTATTTCATATTTCTTTCAGCGGTTTCGATCATTTTCTTGACCATCTGGCCGCCGACAGAGCCTGCCTGCTTTGCAGTGAGGTCGCCGTTGTAACCTGCTTTGAGGTTAACGCCGACTTCGCTTGCAGCTTCCATCTTGAACTTGTCAAGTGCAGCCTTAGCTTCAGGAACCATAGTCTTGTTTCTGGACATTTTCATAATCTCCTTTTTGATTTTTCATCGAGGTTTTTTCCTCGCCAATATTTTACGCCGTAATACAAAAAATATAATATGTAATAAATGGAAAAACTGTTGCAATTTCAAATTGCAACAGTTCTGCTTTATACGTGTTTTTTAATTATATTTTCAAAAACGTCTCTTTTTGCTTCCATATCCTTGACGAGTTTCATCTGAGTTCGCGCTCTGTCAAGATTCTGCCCGTCGTAATGGGTTTTGAAATAGTTGTCGCCTTCGAGATAATCGGTCAAAAACCTCATTCCGCATTCGAGAGTCATCATAATAGCACCGTCGTGAAGCAAGTTCTTCTCTTCGTCGGTGATGTGATCTTTCATTTCGGACAAAAAACCGTTGGCGTATTCGTCGTAAAGTTCGGGCACACAAAAAACCTTGTCGAGATCCTTCTCGTCTTCTGCCGCACTCGATGCACCGAAACGAATGCTGTCGCCGAAATCATAAAGCAAACTGCCGGGCATAACGGTGTCAAGATCAATAACGCAGATCCCGCGCCCGCTTTCTCGGTCGATCATAACGTTGTTGAGCTTCGTGTCGTTGTGAGTGACGCGTGTCGGAAGCCTGCCGTCATCAAGCCTTTCGGCGATAAGAGGACAATAACGTTCTTTTGAAAGATAAAAATCGATTTCGGTCTTGCATTCTGAAACACGGTTTGCTTTGTCCGCCTCGACGGCGGATTTGAAATTTTCAAAACGAACTTTCGTGTTGTGAAAATTTTCAAGGGTTTCGGAAAGCCGACTTGCGTCGAAATCCGAAAGAAGTTTTTGGAACCTGCCGAACGCCTTTGCCGATTCACCGAACAAACCCGTTTTTTCGGCTTTGTTGTAACAGATCGCATCGGTTATGAAAAGATACATTCTGTAAACACCGCTTTCGTTGCGGCAATACCGACTCCCGTCAAGCGTTTTCAAAAGCGTGAGCGTTTCGCGTTCGGGATCGCCGCCGTTTGCGATGATTTTGCTTCGCAGAAATTCGGTTACGGCTTCGATGTTATTTATAAGTCCGTCGAAATTCCTGAAAATGTCGGTATTGATCCGTTGAAGAATGTAATCTCGCTTTTCGGTCGATACCCTGTATGTGGTGTTGATGTGACCGTAAGGGATAACTTCAATGCCCAAAATTGATTCGTTGCCCAAAAATTCACGGCAAATGGCTTTTAAATGAATCATTTCCATAATTCTTTCGGGTATGTGCCGTTTTCGATCGATCGGTTGATGTGCTCGACCACAACGGCTCTGTCCTCTTTGTAGGTCACACCGTACCATTTTGCTTCGGTCTTCAAAACGGTTGCTTCGCTTCCGCTTTGAGCGAGATATTTTTTGACGGCATCGGGGAGATAGAATTCTTTTTTTATCTCGTCGCCGCCGCTTTCCAAAAATTCACAGAAGTTCTTTTCGGTATAACCGAAAAATTCTTCGGGCAAACCCCAACAGTTCATCGAAACAATAGTGTCTTCGGGAATCTCGATCCATTCTTCGCCGTCGAAATATGCGGTGTTGCCGTTTTCGATGCGCTTTATCTTTGTTCGCTCGGTGATGTCAATGAGTTTTGCGTTTTCGCTGACCTTGCATTCGCCTCTCGAAACGGTGCCGTTTTCGGTGAGAGTGTTTTTGAGAACGAAACCTGCCATGCAACAACCGCTTTCGTTGTCTTTCATGTGCTTTGCGATTATCTCAAAGCTTTCTCTGCCGTAAAAGTCATCGGAGTTAACGGCGGCAAAAGGACCTTTGATTTCGTTCCGTGCCGCAAGGACCGCGTGCGCCGTGCCCCATTGTTTTGTTCTTCCTTCGGGAACGGAATAACCGTCGGGCAGATCGTCGAGCGATTGGAAGCAGTAAGCTGTCTCGATCTTCGAACCGATTCGGTTTCCGACAGTTTCTTTGAAAATTTCAAGGTTTTCTTCTTTAATAACAAAAACAACCTTGTCGAAACCCGCGTTCATTGCGTCAAAAACGGTATAGTCAAGAATGAACTCTCCGTTCGGCCCGATAGGGTCTAACTGTTTAAGACCGCCGTATCTGCTGACCATGCCTGCGGCCATAACTAAAAGTGTCATAACAAACCTCACAATTTCTTGTGTTTTTTATCTGTATATAATACAATATATAATATAAATGTAGATTTGTAAAGGCTAAAATCAAAATATGTTGACAATTATTTCATATAATTTTATAATATTCATGCGTCATGATTAAAAACGGAGGTGCTTTGAATGGGTAATTTGAAGAAAATCAAAATCGGTGTCATCGGTCTGGGTAACAGAGGCTACGGTTTGCTTGATGCCGTCTTTGTTCCGATGTGGGAACAGGGCATAATTGAAGTTGCCGCCGTTTGCGATTATTATGATGACCGCGCCGAAGCCGGGGCGAAACTCATTGAGGAAAAGACAGGTACCCGTCCTTTCTGTACGACCGACTGGCATGAAGTTATAAATTGTCCCGAGGTCGAGGCGGTTCTTGTTCTCACCGCGTGGGAAAGCCATGTCGAAATGTGCATTGCATCAATGCGTGCGGGTAAGTTTGTCGGTGTCGAAGTCGGCGGTGCTTATAATATAAATGATTGTTTTCGTCTGGTTGAAACTTTTGAAGAAACCGGCGTTCACTGCATGATGCTTGAAAACTGCTGTTACGGCAGACGTGAACTCATGGCGCTCAATATGGCGCGCAAGGGTCTTTTCGGAAATGTCGTTCATTGCTCGGGCGGTTATATGCATGATCTTCGCGAAGAAATCGTTAACGGCGATATCAACCGCCATTACCGTCAACGCAATTATTTGAGACGAAATTGCGAAAATTACCCGACTCACGAACTCGGGCCTATTATGCCCGTGCTGAATATCAATCGCGGTAACAGAATCGTTTCGCTGAATTCGGTTGCGTCCTGCGCGAAAGGATTGCATGAATATGCGGTCGAGCATCGCGGCGCCGATCATCCGTTGTCGAACTGTGAATTCGCCCAGGGCGATATCGTTACAACGGTTCTCACCTGTGCCGATGGCAGGACTGTCGTGCTCACTCTTGATACAACGTTGCCTCGTATCTATTCCCGTGGCTTTACGGTTCGCGGCACAAAAGGTATGTATTGCGCTGACGGCGATTATGTCCATCTCGACGGTGAAAGCGAATGGGCAACGGTTGCGGAAAAGGTTGGCAACGCTGAGAACTATGTGGAAGAATATGAACATCCGATCTGGAAAGAGTATTATAAAAATCCTATCGGCGGCCACGACGGTATCGACTGGCTGGTTTATAACGCGTTTGCCGAAGCTGTGAGGGAAGGGATAACTCCTCCGATAGATACATATGATACAGCTACGCTCATGAGTATATCCTGCCTGTCGGAGCAATCAATTGCCGCCGGCGGTGCGCCGGTCGCCGTTCCCGATTTCACTTGTGGCAAATGGATCGAACGCGCTGAAAAGCCGGACGAAGATAAAAGCAGTTATTCGCTTTGGAAATGATATCCTTTTTCACCAAATAGCGCCACTTTTCGACGGATAATTTGGAGGTTTTCTACCATAAATCTTGCGTTTTTAAAGCCTTTGAAAAATTGTGTCAAAAAAATCAAAAAAACTTCAAAAAAGGTATTGACAAAGTAAAAATGCTGTGGTAGAATAGCCAAGCTGTCCGCAAAAAGGGCAGTGCGAACGGACATTGAAAATTGAACAACAGATGTACTACAAAGCAAAAAGTAATGTAGAACACAA
>JAZSNS010000019.1:0-153318 GCA_045536535.1 Eubacteriales bacterium
CAGTCCCCCGGACTGTCATTCACTCCCGACCCGTTCGAATCCCGACAAAATCGTAAAATAAAAACAGACGGAAAAAATCCGTCTGTTTTCATTTGGCAGCGGAATAGGGATTCGAACCCCAACAAACAGAGTCAGAGTCTGTCGTGCTAACCGTTACACAATTCCGCTAAATTTTCTGCGCTTCTTGTGCGCGGTGTTTATTCTATCATCGTTTTGTGCGATTGTCAAGCCTTTTTTATAATAAAAAAAGAAGATTTTGCCCCGTTTGGAGAAAATCTTCTTGTTTTATCTGTATGACGCTATTCCGAATCGGTAATGCAGTGATCAATGCCGTCAATGAGCGATTCGGCAGCTTGCGTGGGAACTCTGCCGCTGTGCCAACCGATCGAGGTGTTGGTGTGGCCGTTGAATTGAAGCGAAACGACCGCAAACGCCGTGAACGGAAAGGCTTCAAAGGTGACAACGATATCCTCCGTGTTGAAATTTGCGCTTTGGAGTTTTTCTCTCTTTATCTCGCCGATCGAGGAAACGAGCGCACAGAAAATGAACTTTTTGCTCGCCATAACGATGCGGATCAAAACTTTAAGAACGGCTTTGCGAAGACGAATCGGAAGTTTGTTATAGAAAAACAGTTTCGAGATCGTTTTTGAGAAAAGCTTCTCTTTTTTTATACGTGTGATGATCTCGTTGTGAATCTCCTTGACCTTTTTGGTGGCTTTTGCGTTGACAAAAATCGGAAGAATCAGGTTGCCGAAAAATTCGGTGCCCTTTTCTTTCAAAAACCGCCTTGCGTCAACAGGAATGAGCATATGGGCGTTTTTGCCGAAACATTTTCCGATCGCCGAAGCCAATCTTGCCGCCATTGCGCGGGCGCAGGAATCGGTTTTGAGAATGCAAACGTTGGATTCTCCGCCCTTTTCGGGAGCCCAATTCTGAGGTTCGCAGGAAGGCCAAACGGGAATTCTGAATCTTGTATTTTTGTGTTGCTTGACAATGTCGTGGTCGATGAGCGAAAACTCATTTTTATCGATCGGTTTACCGTTGAGGATCGCGAAAAAGTCATAAATGAACATAACTCCGCTTCGTCCGTCGACAGCACCGTGAAAGAAGTCGAAACACAGATACCAATCGTCGCATTGAGTCATATGTAAAACGCTGAGAGCGACGGTGCTCTTTCTGAAATCAAGCCAAGCGGGTTTGTAATCGTTAAGGTCCTTACCGTCAACCTCTTTGATGACGCAGGGTGCGATGAAATCGGAACAGTACCAAGCCTTTTTCTTGAATTTTAAATTGATACCGCAATGGGTTTCAAGCGATTTTTCAAGCGCTTTATTGAGTTCTTCCAAAGAAGGTTTTTTGTCCAATTTCAGATAATAATGAAAAGACATATTAAAACCGCAGTCGTTGAAATCCATGTAAAAACATTCAAGACATGACGGTTTTCTGATGAGCAAGTCTTCCAAATTTCCCCCTCCTTTTACTTCATTGCACGAATCTTCACAAATACATTCTATCATTTCTGTCGTCTTTTGTCAATGAAACAAAACTCAAAACAAAAATTGTCAAAACGATTCGTTTTTTGTTGATAATCACACAAAAAAGGTCGCCTTGCGGATCGCGAATGATCCGGGAGGCGACCTTTTTAAAACCTTATTTTTCGTTTTTTATCAATTCGTCAAAAGCCAGAGAAAGCGCGGTTTTTGCCGTTTGATTTCTTATCTGCGACCTCGTGCCGTTGAAATAAAAGGTCGTTGCGTGACAATTTTGTTTCGTTGCGATACCGATGCAGACCATTCCGACGGGCTTGTTCGTGTTGTCGCTTTTCGGCCCTGCGATGCCAGTCACCGCGATCGCAATGTCGGAAGATGCAAGCCCGAGCGATCCGGCCGCCATTTCTTTCGCCGTTTGCTCCGAAACCGCGCCGAATTCGTCCAAGGTTTCGCGCCTGACACCGAGGATCTTCATTTTCGCATCGTTTGAATAGGTCGTGACGCCGCAACCGTAAACCTCGCTCGCACCGGAAACGTCGGTTATCATCTTTGAGATAAGACCGCCCGTGCAGGATTCGGCAACGCTTATGGTTTTCTTTTGATTTTTCAATATATTAATGAGTTTTTTCATTGTGCGTTTCCTCGTTTTTGTTTTGCAAAGCGCAACGGATCCATACAGATCTTCAAGACCCGATCAACCCAACTTTACAAAACGGTCGGTTGCAAGGGCGCGTTCGACAAGCCCCTCGACGTCAAGTTTTGATTCTTCTTCGAGAATGTCAGCCATATCGGGACGTGTGTCGGGGTGACGCGGGGTGAAAACGGTGCAACAGTCCTCATAAGGAAGGATCGAGGTTTCAAACGTGCCGATCTCCCTTGCGCGGACAACGATTTCCTCTTTGTCAAGACCAACGCAGGGACGGAGAATCGGAACCGTAGCAACGGCATCGGTGACTGCGAGCGATTGCATCGTCTGGCTTGCGACCTGACCGAGACTTTCGCCGGTCACAATGCAGCCGGCGCCGTATTTTTCGGCGAGTTTCGAGGCGCATCTGACCATGAACCGTCTTAAAAGAAGCGTGAAAAGTTTTTCTTTGCAGGTTTCGACAAGCGTTTCCTGAATTTCGGTAAGGCTGATCGAATGGAGATAGATCTCTCCGCAATATTCAGTCAGTTTTTCAGCAAGCGTTCTCACCTTTTCTGCCGCCGCTTCGCCTGTGTAAGGCGGAGTTTCAAAATAGACCGCGTCGATCGCCGCGCCTCTGCGCGCGATCATATGGCCTGCAACAGGGCTGTCGATCCCGCCCGAAAGCATGAGCATTGCTCTGCCGCTCGAACCAACGGGAACACCGCCCGCGCCCTTTTCGCCGTTGCCGTGAATAAAGGCGGCGCGGTCGCGGATCTCGATCGTGATGACGCGTTCGGGATTGATAACGTCAACCTTCATATCGGGGCGGTTTTCAAGAACGATTCCGCCGCAAAGAGCACAGATTTCGGGGGATTTGAGCGGAAACTTCTTGTCGCTTCGCTTTGCATCACATTTGAAGGTCTTTGCGTTGCCGAGAAGTTCGTCAACGTTTTCGGCAAGTTTTGCCATGATATCGTCCATATCTTTTTCGCACTGAATGCCTCGGCAAACGGTCGCGACACCGAAAACCTTTTTCACTCGTTCATATGCCGCGTCGATATCGGCATCGTCCGAGGGAGTGATGCAGAGCGTTGACTGTGCGTAATCGAAAAAGAACTCACCCTGAACCGATTTCAGTGCGCGCCTGACACGGCTTTCTAGTTTGGTGTTAAAATAACTGCGGTTGAGCCCTTTTAAAACGATCTCGCCGTATTTTAAAAGCAGAACTTCTTTCATCGTCTTAATTTCTTTGCGATTTCTTCGATCTTTTCAACGAGAAAAACGCAATCCTCCGTTTTGTTGTGTTTTCCGAGACTGATCCTTATTGTAGATTCGATCTCATTTTTTGACAAACCGAAAGCTGTCAAAGCCCCGCTCGGACCTTTCCGCGCGGAGCATGCGCTTCCTGCCGAAACGCATATATCGTGCAGGTTCAAGGCGTTGAGCATGACTTCGCTCCTAACGCCGATAACCGAAACAGAAAGTATGGTATCGATGTGATTTTTCGGGATATTAAGTTTGATTTCGGGCATTTTTTCGCTCAGAAGCGCAACAAGGTTGTTATAAAGCGAGGAAATGTGCGAATTCACATCGGAATCATAACTTTCGCAAGCCGCGCCGAAAGCGGCAATACCGACAACGTTTTCGGTGCCCGAACGGAATCCGTTTTCCTGACCGCCGCCTTTGATAAACGGAGGAAGTTTGATCCCGCTTTTGATATAAAGCGCGCCGACGCCTTTGAATCCGCCGATCTTGTGCGCCGAAACACTTGCAAGATCACAATTTTTGACGATTTCTTTTCTGTCGGCGGTTTTCAAAAAACCCTGAACCGCATCGCAATGGAAAATCGCACCGCATCCGCTTTTGTCAATGAGTTTTCTCACGGCGGCGATATCATATTTAGCTCCGGTCTCGTTGTTTGCGAGCATGATGCTGACGAACGCCGCGCCCTTTAAAAGCTCGGTTTCGAGCGATTGCAAATCAAGTTCGCCGTTCTTTGTCGAGATATGAACGACCTCAAACCCTTCTTCCGAAAGCGCGTTTATCGGAGCGGAAACAGAGGGGTGTTCGCTGTCGGTCGTGATGATACGCTTTGAACGCCTTGAACGGAGTTTCGCCGCACCGAAGATCGCTTGATTGTTGCTTTCGCTTCCGCAAGAGGTGAAGATTATCTCCTCGGGTTTGCAATAAAGCGCGGTTGCGACCTGTTTGCGCGCGGTGTCGATGATTTTTTTTGCTTGAATCCCCGCCGAATGGAGCGACGAGGGGTTGCCGAATATTTTCATTGCTTCGTTTGCCGCGTCGACAGCCGATTGTGAAAGAACAGTCGTCGCCGCAGAATCAAAATATATCATATCCATAAAAAATCTCCTTAAATGGTATTATACAGTTTAAAAGGAAATTAGTCAACCGATGATGACCGCAAAAAGACTTCAAATTATTATATAATCGGAAAAATTCAGGCTTAAATTTTCGCTTACCTATTTACATAATAAGGAAAAGGGTGTATAATTACGGTGAATACCGATGCAAAGATGTTGCAGCGGCGAAATAACGATATATTTTTGATATAAAACTTATAAGCCAAGCAATCAGGCTTTGCCTCGGGATAATTATATATTTAGGAGGCAAACTATGAACCTTTATTTAGCTATCGGTTTGATAGCCGGTGCTGCCGTCCTGTTTTTCATCATAGGTTTTGTTCTCCGCAAACTGATCGCAGAAAAGAAGATCGGAAGTGCGGAAGCAGAAGCCAAAAGGATAATCGAGGATGCTACAAAAGCCGCTGAAACGGCAAAAAAAGAAAAACTTGTCGAAGCAAAAGAAGAAGCGCTCAAAATCAAAAACGATACCGAGCGCGAATTGAAAGAGAGAAGAAACGATCTGCAACGCATGGAACGCCGCGCGATGCAGAAAGAAGAAAATCTCGACAAAAAATATGAAAACCTCGAAAAGAAAGAAGAGGTTTTGAATTCGAAGATCCGCGAAAACGACGAATTGAAACTCAAAGCGGAAGAAATCATTTCCAAGCAGGACGAGCTCTTGCAGAAAATTTCCGGCATGTCTTCCGAAGATGCACGTGCAATGCTTATGGAACGCGTCGAAAGCGAAGCGAGACATGAGATGGCGATGAAACTGCTTGAAGTCGAGCAGGAATGCAAAGACAAAGCCGACGAATCCGCGAAGAATATCATCGCGCTTGCGATCCAGCGCTGCGCTGCTGACAGCGTTGCCGAAGCAACCGTTTCGGTCGTTGATCTTCCCAACGATGAAATGAAGGGCAGGATCATCGGCAGAGAAGGCAGAAATATCCGCGCTATCGAAACTCTCACGGGCGTTGACCTCATCATCGACGATACTCCCGAAGCGATCGCAATTTCCACCTTTGACCCCGTCCGCAGAGAAGTTGCAAGAATGACTCTTGAAAAACTCATCTCCGACGGCAGAATTCACCCCTCGCGCATTGAGGAAACCGTTGAAAAGAGCCGCAAAGAAGTTGAAGCCGTCATCAAGAAAGAAGGCGAGCAGGCAACCTATGAAACCGGCGTTCACGGTATCAATCCCGAACTTGTCAAGTTGCTCGGCAGACTTAAATACCGTACAAGTTACGGTCAGAACGTTCTTAAACATTCGATTGAAGTTGCTCACATCGCGGGCATGATCGCTTCGGAATTGGGCGTTGACCCGATTCAGGCGAAGCGCGCAGGTCTGCTTCACGATATCGGCAAGGCAATGACACACGAAATCGACGGATCTCACGTTCAGATCGGTGTTGACCTTGCCCGTAAATACAAAGAAAGCCGCGAAATCGTCCATGCGATCGAAGCGCATCACGGCGACGTTGAACCTCAGACTCTCGTTGCCATGATCGTTCAGGCGGCAGATGCCGTTTCGGCTGCCCGTCCCGGCGCAAGACGTGAAAATCTCGAAACCTATATCAAGCGTTTGCAGAAACTTGAAGAAATCGCGACATCTTTCAACGGCGTTGAAAAATCGTTCGCTATTCAGGCGGGCAGAGAAGTCCGTATCATGGTCAAACCCGATGAGGTCAATGACGACGAAATGGTATTTATCGCAAGGGATATCGCTCGCAAGATCGAGGAAGAACTTGAATATCCCGGACAGATCAAGATCAACGTTATCAGAGAGATGCGCCAAGTGGATTATGCGAAGTAATCTCTTCGCAAGACAGATTCCGATTGCATGTTTGCATTTTGTGCGAACGAGAATTGGTTAGAAAAAGGTGTAAAAATGATAAAAGTGCTGGCGGTTGGCGATGTGTTCGGCGAGCCGGGTTTGGAATATGTGCGCAGAAATCTGCGCCGTATTAAAAACGAGCTTCGGGCAGACCTTGTTATCGTCAACGCCGAAAACGTCTGCTCGGGCAGCGGTCTTGACAGACAATCGGCAGAAATTCTCTTTGAGAGCGGAGCCGATGTGTTGACCGGCGGAAACCATTCGTTTCGGCGTTATGCGATCTTTGATCTGCTTGAAGATGAGCCGATGGTTCTCAGACCGCTCAATTTCCCTCCGAGTTCGGCAGGGAACGGTTATTGCATCGTTCCCGTTAAAAACGGGCTTCGCGCTTTGGTGATTTCGGTCTGCGGACAGGTTTTTATGGACCCTGTTGATTCGCCTTTTAATGCGGTTGAGCGTTTGCTCGAATCCGAAAAAGGAAATTATGATTTCGCGATCTGCGATTTTCATGGCGAGGCAACGAGCGAAAAACTTGCTTTCGCTCACGTTTTTGACGGAAGATTGCAGATCATTTACGGAACGCACACCCACGTTCAAACGGCTGACGAGCGGTTGACTCCGCGCGGCGGCGGATATATCAGCGATATCGGAATGTGCGGAAGCGAGGATTCGGTGATCGGCGTTACTTATGAGACTGCCGTTCCGCGTTTTACGAAAAACGTGCGAATGAAGGGTGTTCCCGCGAGCGAAAACGTAACTTTGCGCGGCGCGGTGTTCACGATCGACGAAAAAACGCTTTATTGCACCGATGTCAAGAGAATCAAATATTAAATCCCGCGAGATTTCGGGATAATTTTCAAAAAGAAGGAAAAAATCAAAAATGAACAACATGATGATGCTTTTTGCCGAAAACGCCAATGCCGGCTCGATGGAAATGATTTTCACGATCGGCTCGCTTGCGATGCTTGGCGTGGTTTTCTATTTCTTCATCTACCGTCCTCAGAAGAAACAGGAAAAAGAAGCCACCGACATGAGAAACGCCATTGAACTCGGCGACGTTATCGTTACGACCGGCGGCATTATGGGCATGGTCGTTAAGGTAAAAGACGAAATGCTCCTTATCGAAACCGGCGGCGACAGAACCAAGATCCAGATTCAAAAATGGGCGGTTCATTCGATCCTCGAAAAGGCGAACGCACCTGTCGTTAACGAAGAAGAAAAAAAGGAAACCAAAAAGACCAAAAAGAAGAAATAAAAAAATCGGGCTGTTATTACAGCCCAATTTTTTACAGAATTGAAGGAAAAAACAATGAAAAAAACGTTGAAACGCAAATATGCACAACTGCTCGTCAAGCAGGGTGTCAACATACAAAAAGGTCAACAACTGAATATCGTTGCCGACGTTGAGGCGGCGGATTTCGTTGCGATCCTTGCCGAGGAGGCATATCGCGCGGGCGCGGGCAACGTTCGAGTTGATTGGGCAAGCACCGAACTCAGCAAACTTTCTTACCGTCACCGCACGATCCGCTCGCTTTGCGATATCCCCGAATGGCAGATCGCGAAAGCAAAGCACGACAGCGAAATTCTTCCCGCAAGGATCCGTCTTTTGTGCGAAGATCCCGATGCGTTGGGCAGAGTTAATCAGGAAAAGATCAGCCGCGCGAACATCGCCGCTTCAAAGGCATTAAAACCCTACCGCGAAGCGATGGAAAACAAACACCAATGGCTTGTTGCCGCGATTCCCGGCAAGGTTTGGGCGAAGAAGATTTTCCCGAACGACAGAACTTCGGTTGCGGTCGAGAAACTTTGGGAAGCGATTCTTTCAACCGTTGTTTGCGGCGAAGATAACGATGCGATCGCCGCTTGGGATAAGAAAAACAAAGACTTCCGCGAAAAAAGCGAATGGCTCAACAGCAAACAGTTCGATTATCTTGAATATAAGTCGTCAAACGGCACAGACTTTAAATGCGAGCTGATGAAAGAAAGCGTTTGGTGCGGCGGCGGGGAATATACCCTTTCGGGCGTTTACTTCAACCCGAACATGCCCACCGAGGAGATCTTCACCACCCCGATGAAAGGCAAATGCAGCGGACGAATCGTTTCGACAATGCCGCTTTCGGCAAGAGGCGCGCTTATCGAGAATTTTTATATTGATTTTGAAGACGGCAGAGCCGTTTCATGGCATGCCGAAAAGGGTGAAGAAGCCCTGACAAAGATCATCACGACCGACGAGGGAAGCCGAATGCTCGGCGAACTTGCGCTCGTTCCCGTTGATTCGCCGATCGCAGAGAGCGGTTTGCTTTATTACAACACGCTTTTCGATGAAAACGCGTCCTGCCACGTTGCTCTCGGCATGGGTTATTCAAATTGCGTCAAGGGTTTTGAGGAAATGACGCTTGATGAACTTCATGCTATCGGTGTTAACGATTCGATGATCCACGTTGACTTCATGATGGGTGCGGACGACCTTTGCATCACCGGATATAAAGACGGAGTTGCAACGCCGATTTTCGTCAACGGCAAATGGGCAGATCAGTAACTATATATTGCACTGCGCGCAATGAGAACAGCATGGGACTTGTCCCGGATCTCTTTGCAAAAATCGGCAAAAACGTAGTTATTTCTTTGCCTTTGTTATCGTTACGAAAGGCAGGGAGACCGATCCGTAAAAATCAGTAATAACATACGTACCTCCTTGCCTTCTTTATTGTTACAAAAGGCAGGGAGACCAATCATCATAGAACAGAACTAAGGAGATATGAAAAAAATGAGTGAGTGTACGCATGATTGCTCGACTTGCGGCGCAAATTGCGCGAGCAGGGAACAAAAACAGGAAAGCATGATCGAAAAGTTGCGCGAGGGGAGCAAGATAGGCAAAGTCATCGCCGTTGTGAGCGGCAAGGGCGGTGTCGGCAAATCGCTCGTCACCTCTATCCTTGCGACAAATGCACAGAGAAAGGGTTTGAAGACCTGTATTCTCGATGCGGATATAACCGGCCCGTCGATCCCGAAGATCTTCGGTGTCAACGGCGGCGTTCTCAGCGACGGTGAAGCGATGCTTCCTCCCGTCAGCAAAACCGGCATCAAGGTCATGTCGCTCAATCTTTTGCTTCCGAACGAAAGCGATCCCGTTGCTTGGAGAGGTCCTGTTATTGCGGGCTGTGTCAAGCAGTTCTGGACCGACGTTCATTGGGGCGAAAACGACGTTATGTTTATAGATATGCCTCCGGGAACGGGCGATGTTCCGTTGACTGTTTTCCAATCGCTTCCCGTTGACGGTATGATAATCGTCACGAGCCCTCAGGATCTCGTTTCGATGATCGTCGGCAAGGCGGTCAGAATGGCGGAATTGATGAATATTCCGATCCTCGGCTTGGTCGAAAACTATTCCTATTTCAAATGCCCCGATTGCGGCAAGGAACATCGTATCTATGGCGAAAGCAAGGTCGATGCGGTTGCAAGTGCGCACGGAATCGAAAAGGTGGCAAAACTGCCTATCGACCCGAAACTTGCCGAACTCTGCGATAAGGGCGAATTGGAATTCTATGAAGGCAATTTGCTTGAAGAGATGATATGATAAAAAGCTCCCGAGAGGGAGCTTTTTAAGTCAAGATTGAAAATCGAAAAGATAAAAAAGGACTGCACGACGCAGTCCTTTTTGTGTTTAAAGCGAATTGATGCTTGCGCGGAGTTTTTCGGCAAGTTCTTCGAATTTTTTGAGCTTTTCCTTTTCGGCGTTGACGACCTTTTCGGGCGCTTTTTGGACGAATTCGGCGTTGTTAAGCTTGCCCTGAGCGCGCTTGATCTCGTTTTCGGCGTTTTGAAGTTCTTTGGAAAGACGTTCCTTTTCCGCTTCGGTGTCAACGATGTCGGCAAGGGGCAGGAAGATCTCGCAGGCGTTGGTAACGATTCTGACCGTGCCCTCATCGGAACATTCGTCGGCGACGCTGATGCCGCTTGCCGAAGCAAGACGTTTGAAATAAGGCTCTTTGTCAGCGAAAAGTTCTTTGTCGGCGGTGACGATGATGACCTTCGCCAAACGCTTCGGCGGAACGTTCATCTCGGCGCGGCGGTTGCGGATCGCACGGATAGCGGTGAGCATAACATCCATATTGCGCTCGGACTGCGGGAAGTCGAGTTCTGCCTTAACAACGGGATAATCCGAAATCATGATGCTTTCGCCGTTGTGGGGAAGCGATTGCCAGATCTCCTCGGTGATGAACGGCATGAACGGGTGCAGAAGTTTGAGCGTGTTGGAGAGGACGTAGGTGAGCGTCGATTGCGCCGCGACGTTGGTCGCTGTGCCTTTTTCGGCAAGGCGCGGTTTGACGAGCTCGATATACCAATCGCAGAAAACGTCCCAGATAAAGTCATAAAGTTTTGAAACGGCGATGCCGAGTTCATATCTGTCAAGATTGTCGCGGACTTCGCCGACAAGACGGTTGTAGAGCGAAATGACCCATTTGTCTTCTTCCGCGAGAGTTGTGACGTCGATATTATCGGTGTCGCAATCAATGTCGAGATTCATCATGACGAAGCGCGCGGCGTTCCAGATCTTGTTTGCGAAATTGCGCGACGCCTCAAAACGTTCGTCGGAGATACGCATATCGTTTCCGGGGCTGTTGCCGGTTGCAAGAGTAAAGCGGAGCGCGTCTGCACCATAGGTCTTGATGACTTCAAGCGGGTCGATACCGTTGCCGAGCGATTTCGACATTTTTCTGCCGAGCGCGTCGCGGACAAGACCGTGAATGAAAACGTCGGTGAAGGGCTTTTTGCCTGTGTGTGCGAGTCCCGAGAAGATCATTCTCGAAACCCAGAAAGTGATGATATCATAACCCGTGACGAGAGTGTCGGTCGGGTAGAAGCGTTTGAGATCGGGCGCGTTTTCATCGGGCCAGCCCATTGTCGAGAAGGGCCAGAGCGCGGATGAGAACCATGTGTCAAGCGTGTCGGGGTCCTGACGCATTTCTTTGCCGCATTTCGGGCAGACCGCCGAAGCATCTTTGGTGACGATAAGTTCGCCGCAATCGTCGCAATAGAACGCGGGGATTCTGTGACCCCACCAAAGTTGACGCGAGATACACCAATCGCGGATGTTTTCCATCCAATGGAGATAGTTTTTCGAGAATCTGTCGGGGACAAAACGGATATCGCCGTTTTTGACTGCTTCGATCGCAGGCTCGGCAAGAGGTTTCATCGAAACAAACCATTGCAAAGAGGCTCTCGGCTCGATCGTCGTGCCGCAACGGTAGCAGGTGCCGACGTTGTGCTTGATCGGTTCGATACGAACGAGGAATCCGCCCTCTTCGAGATCCTTGACGATCGCTTTTCTTGCTTCATATCTGTCCATGCCCGCATATTTCGGGTAGTTTTCGGTGATCTTCGCATCGTCGGTAAGCATGTTTTCAAGAGGAAGATCATGGCGCTGGCCGACCTCAAAGTCGTTCGGGTCGTGCGCGGGAGTGATCTTGACCACGCCTGTTCCGAAGTCCATTTCAACATATTCGTCGGCGACAACGGGGATCTCTCTTCCGACGAGAGGAAGAATGAGCGTTTTGCCGATGAGATGAGAATATCTTTCGTCTTTGGGGTTGACGGCAACGGCGGTATCGCCGAGAAGCGTTTCGGGACGGGTGGTTGCGAGATAGACGAACTCGTCGCTGTCCTTAACGGGATAACGAATATGCCAGAAATTGCCGTCCATGTCTTTATATTCAACTTCGGCGTCGGAGATAGAAGTCTTGCAATGGGGGCACCAGTTGATGATTCTCGTTCCGCGATAAATAAGACCTTCGTTGTAAAGACGGACGAAAACCTCTTTTACCGCTTCGGAGCAACCGTCGTCAAGCGTGAAACGGCGCTTTGACCAATCGCAGGAAGAACCGAGCTTTTTAAGCTGCTCGCAGATCCTTCCGCCATAGGTGTTGTTCCACTCCCAAGCGCGCTCCAAAAAGCCCTCTCTGCCGAGGTCTTCTTTGGAAATGCCTTCTTTACGCATCGCTTCGACGATCTTCGCTTCGGTCGCGATCGAGGCGTGGTCGGTGCCGGGAAGCCAAAGGGTTTCAAAACCGCTCATGCGCTTGTATCTGACAAGAATATCCTGCAAAGTGTTGTCGAGCGCATGTCCCATGTGAAGCTGTCCCGTGATGTTGGGAGGCGGCATAACTATCGAAAAGGGTTTTGCGTTCTTATCGCCCGAGGGCTTGAAATAACCTTTTTCTTCCCATTCGGTGTAAAGCCGTTCTTCAAAATCGGCAGGGTTGTATTTCTTTTCGAGTTCTTTCATTTTTTTGTCGTCGCGTTGAAGGCAATTTTGAATTTTTGCTCTCTTTCCGCGATATCCTTTCTGATCGGTTACGTTTATGTTAGAGCTTGCGGTAACTTATTTTTTCAACATATTCATTACCAAACCCGTTTTGAGTTTGGGATAGAAATAGGTACTCTTCTGAGGCATCTTGTCACCGGCGAGCGAAACGGCTTTGATCTGCGAAACCTTGGTCGCATTGATGAGGAACGCCGCCGATGCTTTTCCGTTTTTGACCGAATCGACAGCTTCGTCCATCGAACGGGTGTAACGGAGATTGATCTGGTTTGCCATATTTTCTTTGTCGATGCCGAGCGCGTTTTCAAGCACGAACGAGTGAAGAATGCTGACGTCGAGGTCGCTGTATGCTTCGCTTCTGTTGTCGATGATCCTCTTCGCGCCTTCTTTGAGGATCATAAGAAGAACGTCGTCTCCGCCGTTATAAAGCGCGTAGGTGTGGCAGTTTTCGCCGTCGTTAAGCGCCTTTTTCATTTCCGAAAGGGGAATGACGCTCATGTCGAAATCGTTTTTGCATTTTTCTTCGATTTCCTTGCGGTCAACCTCGCGGTCGACGATAAGGCGGTGGGTCGGGAAAACAACGAGCCCTTTGTCGTCCATATCGACGAGAGTCATCATAATGTAATTATAATCCGCGCCTTCGGGAACAACGGTGTTTTCGCGCTTGAAGTTGAGCGCGGTCTCATATCTGTGGTGGCCGTCGGCAATGAAAAGCTGCTTGTCGGCGAGTGTACCGACGATCGTGACGATCGCGCGCTTGTCGTTGATCTTCCAGAGAGTGTGGGTAACTTCTTCATCGTCGGTGAAACGGCAGATCGGTTCTTCGGCGGTTTTTTTGTCGAGTTCTTCTTTGATGAAGCCGGTGTCGTCGTTGTAAAGCGAATAGATCGACGAGAAGTTACAGCCCGTGTGGCTCATGAGTTCAAACCTGTCTTTTTTTGCCTTGGTGAGAGTTTCTTCGTGGGGAAGCACGATCCTGTCGGCAAACTCGCGAAGTTCGGCAAGACAGATCATGCCCGTCAGGCAATAATCAACGCCTTCAACGTTGAATTCTTCGCGATAGACGTAGATTCCTTCTTCCTCATCGCGGGCGAGAACTCCTTTTTCAAGCCATTCGTTGAGGGTCTTGCCTGCGACGGCATATTTATCCTCGCCGACAGGGAGTTCCAAGCGGACAAGGTTGTATTCGTTCTTTGCGATAAGTCCGTTTCGTTCGCTTTCCGAAATGATGTCATAAGGAGGGCAGACGCATTCTTCGATCTTTCCTGCTTTTTCGGTGAAACGCAACGCTTTGATAGGTTTAATGAGTGCCATATTATCCTCCGATAGGTATTTAATGAAACGAAATTTTAAATCTGTTTTAATTTTGCAAAATTTCCCATAAGGCGTTTCTTGCTGCCGTTTGAGAATTCGATCTCATACAAAACGTCGCCGCCCATAGGTTGAGCCGAAAGTATCTCGCCCTCTCCGAACATCGGGTGCGAGACCCTGCTTCCGACAGAAAACGCCGCCGCCTGAATCGGTTTTGTTTCGCTTGTGCGAACGTTTTCGAGGAAACTTCTGCGCGATCGGTCGTCTTCCGCCGAATAACTTCCGACCGTTGCCGACGGTTGCCTCGATGCCCCCGTGCCTGCCGAGATGTCGCAAACCTCTTTCGGGATTTCGTTGCCGAAACGTGAAAGTTGGCGCAACTCGGTTCTGCCATAGAGCATTCGCGAGTTTGTGCTGAGAAGAAAAAGCTCTTTTTTCGCTCTTGTAACGGCAACGTAGGCAAGCCTGCGTTCTTCTTCAACGCCCTTGCCGCCGTCGGAAAGCGATTGTGTGCTCGGGAACAGTCCTTCCTCAAAACCGGGAATAAAAACAGTGGGGAATTCAAGCCCTTTTGCCGAATGAACGGTCATCAGAACGACCGAATCGGCGCCGTCTTCATAACTGTCAAGGTCGCTGACCAAGGCAAGTTCGTTCAAAAAGTCGGCAAGCGTTTTGCTTTCCGAGGTCTCTTCAAAGAGCGCCGCCGAGGATACAAGTTCAAGAATATTTTCTTCGCGTTCTTTGCCGTCGTCCTCTTCGGCAAGCATAACGCGGTAACCGCTCTCTTCGATAACGAAAGAAACGGTTTCGGAGACCGAATGGTCTTTCGAGAATTCGCGCATTTTGTTTATCATCGCGGCAAAGCCCAAAAGTTTCACACTTGCGCGGGAAAGGTCTTTAAACTCATCGGCGCGTTCGATAACCTCGAACATCGTCAACGAGAGCCGCGCGGCGATCTCGGCGACTTTGTCTGCCGTTGTGTCGCCGATGGCGCGCTTCGGAACGTTTATGATGCGCCTTAACCTGACCGTATCGGCAGGGTTGGCGATTATCGCGAGATATGCGAGAATATCCTTGATCTCACGGCGTTCGTAAAACCTGATGCCGCCGAAGATCTTATAAGGAATTTTGTTCTTGACGAGCGCGGTTTCAAGCGAGTTTGAAAGCGCATTGACGCGGTAAAGAACCGCGAAATCTGAATATTTCGCACCGAGCCGAACCTTTTTTTCAATGGTTTCGCAGATAAAGTTCGCCTCTTCCGCTTGGGTGTAAAGCCGTTTGACATGAACCTTTTCGCCCTCGCCCGAATCGGTCCAGAGTTCCTTGCCCTTGCGGGATACGTTGTTTTCAATGATGCCGTTCGCGGCTTTCAGGATATTGCCCGTCGAGCGGTAGTTCTGTTCAAGACGGATAACCTTTGCGCCGTTGTATTCGCGGTCGAATCCGAGAATGTTTTCAACCGTCGCGCCTCGGAACGAATAGATGGATTGGTCATCGTCTCCGACGACGCAAACGTTGCGCTTCTTGCCCGAAAGCAGATAAACAAGTTGGCTCTGCGACGGATTTGTGTCCTGATATTCGTCAACGAGGATATATTGAAATTGTTCTCTGTATCTTTCCAAAACGTCTTTGTTCGATTCGAAAAGACGGTTGGTGAGCATTATGATATCGTCGAAATCAAGCGCGTTTGCCGCTTTCAAACGTTTTTGATAGCGCGCATAGACTTTTGCGATCGTAACCGCGCGTTGGTCAAAGCCTGCGTCGGACGCTTCGTCTTCGGGAGTGCGGTCGCTTTCTTTTGCGCGGGAAATGGCGTTCATCGCCGCTCTCGGTTGGAGCGCGCTTTCGGAGATCCCGAGTTCTTTTAAGATCTCGGCGATGAGTTTTTTCGTGTCGTCGGTATCATAGATCGCGAAATCGTTTTTGTAACCGAGCCGATCGATATATCTGCGGAGGATTCTGACACAGATCGAATGGAAAGTGCCTGCCCAGATATCCTCGGCTTGTTCACCGAGCGTGTTCGCAAGACGTTCCTTGAACTCTTTCGCCGCTTTGTTGGTGAAGGTAATGCAGAGCACGCGATAAGGGAAAGCGGGTTCGACAGCGCATTGGCGCAAAACGGCGCGGATTTCATCGGCGTTGCCGTTTCTGAGTGCATGCTCCATGATCGGAATCAGGCTTTCTGCATGAGCGGGAACGCTTTCGTCGGTCGCGGCGCGCCCGAAAAGAATTATGTTCGCAATACGGTTGACGATGACCGTCGTCTTTCCGCTGCCCGCGCCCGCAAGAACGAGCAGAGGCCCTTCGGTCGCAAAAACCGCATCGCGCTGGCGTTGATTCAAAAACGCGAAATATTTATCAAAAAGCGCGCGCTTTAATGAATTGTAACTGCCGTTGTTCTGCATCGACGCTTCTCCGAATCATAATTATCTTCAATTATAATATAATATATCAATAAAATCAAGCATTTTCTTTCTCGTTGTGCGAAGCAAAAGCTATCGAGAACGCCGTTGCACCGAATCCGTTGCTTGGAAGTCTTCCGAACGCATGGAAGGAACCGAACGGGGGTCTCGAAGACGCTTTGCCTTTTTTGTGCAAAATAACACAAAAAACAAAAAAATGCATTTTACCTATTGATTTTTTCGATAGTATCGTTTATAATATTGATACCAAAAAAGGGCTAACTACGCCCAAAAATAAGTAAGGAGAATTTTTATGAAGAAGTTACTTGCGTTTCTTCTCGCAGCGACAATGCTTTGTGCAATGCTCGTTTTGCCCTCCGCAGCAGCTGACAACGTCAACTACCAACAGGACATTGACTACGTCAAAACTGCTCCGAAGATAGATGGTGTCGTTAAATCCAAAGAATATGGCTCCATTCTTCCCGTCCACAGATATTCTGAAAGCCAATCTCAGTTCGTTACCAACGAAGGTCACACCAAATTGACCGATTGGGACTTTGAATTCTATGCTGCATGGGACAAAAACAATCTCTACATGGCATGGGTTGTTGAATCCGACGTTCATGCTGCTCTTCCCAAAAAGGAATTTGACACCGGCGGAAACCCCATCAGTGACAATTTCACTAACGAATCTCTCGGTTACATGTGGATGCACTCCTGCGTTCAGTTCATCATCACTCCCGGTGCTCCCGGCGGAGATGCTAACTATACCGACAACTACCTCGAAGTAGGTTTCTGCGAACTCGAAGACCACACCACCGGCCGTATTGCATGGAAATATCCGACCACCGTTTCTTCCGATCAGATTGCTCTTGACAAATGGCAGGCAGTCGTTAAGAGAGACGATGCAAAAGGCACCACCACTTACGAAATCGCAATTCCTTGGAAAATGTCCGGTATCGAAGAAGCCGGCACCGACAAACAGTTCGGTCTTACTTATGCTGTTGCAGCACAAGAACACTATGAAAACAAAGATCCCGGCATGATCGAATGGCAGAACGGCGTTCTCGGCGGTAAATACCCCAACAACGCTGCTGTCATCACTCTCAAAGCAGAAGAAGAAATCATTCTTGATACCGGCGTTAAGAAAGACGGCAAGATTCCTTCCGAACTCGCTGAATACACCCACCTCGTCATCGACAAAGTAAACAAGAACATCGTTGGTGAAGACTCTGTCATTCTTACCGACATCAGAAACCTCACCGAAAAAGATTTCGATATCGAAACCGATCCCGAAACCGGCGAATGGATCAGCGGTTACAACCTTAGATATACCCACAACTGGCTTCTCGCTCCTACCGAAGAAAAGAACATTTATGAAATCGTTGAAGTCGTTCCCACCGTTGGCGACGGCACTCTCCCCGTTTTCAAAACCAAGTTCGAAAAAGATATGCTCATCGTAGCATTCCACTCTGACGGACAGCAGGGCGGCGCAGCACGTGCAGCGCTTGCTAAGTCTATCACAGAGGGCAGTATTGTCGGCCTTTGGGAAGTTGATCTCAGAAACGGCGATACCAAATATAAGAACTCCTCTGTATACGTTATCGAAGCAGCTGATCCCAACGCTCCTTTCGAAGGCGGCTTCTCCGAAGACGTAAAACTTCACTCTGCTACCGATGCTGACCTCGTTCTCGATGCTGAAACCGCAAACCTCGACGAATTGTTCGTTCTTGTCTTCGACAAAGACGGCAGACTCGTTAAGGTCGGCGAAAAGCTCGCTACCACCACCGTTCCCGCAGGCGGCAACGCTATCACCTTCACCGAAGACAATGATGACCTCAAAGAGATCTATGACAACGCATCGACTCTCTTTGCTTCCACCACTGCCGGTGAAAATGGCGAAATCCTTATCGACGCTAACCTCGGTTGCCCGTACGAACTCACTCTCAACACTGCTGAAGACGGCACCGTAACCTACTCGATCTCCAAAGTTGCAAGCATCATTGACAACGGCGGCGACGAACAGGGCAGCACCGATAACGGCAATAACAACACCAACAACAACACCAGCAAACCCGACAAAGAAGACGAATCTTCCGAACCCGTAGATGAAGAAGAAGAAGAAAAGAACCTCACTTGGCTCTGGATCGTTCTCGGCGTTGTCGGCGGCCTTGCAGTCGTTGCAGTTATCGTAGTTGTTATCATCGTTCTTCTCAAAAAGAAGAAGGGCGCAAAAGCTGAATAATTAACGCTTTAAAACGCTGTTAAAAAGAGGACTCAAAAGAGTCCTCTTTTTTTGCTTCGGAATATGTCGCGCGGAGCGGAAACGCGGCATATATTGTTGTTGGGTGATGAACAATGTTAGAATTCGAAACTCTTGCAACGATCGGCGAGGGCGATTGCGAATATGAGGGCGCGATAAGTCCGCCGATTTTTCAAACGTCGACCTTCTCGGGGAAAGAATATTCATATACCCGCTGTTCAAATCCAACGCGCGAAGCCTTTGAAAAATCGCTTGCGTCGCTTGAATGCGGGAAATATGCTTTTGCGTTTTCCTCGGGGTTGGCGGCGGTGAATTCGGTTTTTTCTCTGCTAAAAAGCGGCGACAGAGTTATAGTTTCCGATGATCTTTATGGCGGTACATATCGCATGATAACGCAAATTTATGAAAAATACGGGATAGAATTCATATTTGCGGATATGACCGATGCCGAAAACGTTGCCATTGCGCTTCACGGCGGGGCGGAAATGGTTTTTGCCGAAACACCGACGAACCCGATGATGAAGATCGCGCCGATCGCCGATATCGCATCGCTTTGCCGCGATGCGGGCGCGATTTTTGTTGTTGACAACACCTTTTTAACGCCATATTTCCAAAATCCGATCGCGCTCGGCGCCGACATCGTGCTTCATTCTGCAACGAAATTCATTTCGGGGCATCACGATTGTGTCGCAGGCGCGGTCATCACCGATGATAAAAAACTCGCCGAAAGACTTCGCATGATCTCAATGACGCTCGGCAACGCGCTCTCCTCGTTCGATTCATGGCTTGCTTTGCGCGGATTGAGAACCTTGCCGATGAGAATGGAAAAGCATCAGGAAAACGCGATTGCGGTCGCGGAATTCCTGAAAACGCTTCCCGAAGTCGATCGGGTGATCTATCCGGGTCTGAAAGAACATTTCGGGCACAGCCTTTGTAAAAAGCAGGCGAAAGGTTTTGGCGGGGTTGTTTCTTTCACGGTTAAAAACGGCGAGAGCATCAAAAAATTGCGCCAAGGCGGAAAGATAATCAAATTTGCCGAAAGTCTGGGAGGGTTCAGAAGCCTCATAACCTATCCGTTAACACAGACACATGCATCGATTCCCGAAGGTATAAGGGAGAAAATCGGGATAACCGACAAACTTTTCCGCCTTTCGTTAGGTCTTGAAAACATAAA
The DNA here is from genome assembly GCA_045536535.1 of Eubacteriales bacterium. Taxonomy (GTDB): domain Bacteria; phylum Bacillota; class Clostridia; order Oscillospirales; family CAG-382; genus Coliplasma. The sequence continues at coordinate 19,788 of JAZSNS010000019.1, forward strand.
AGACATCAAAACCGACCTGATTGGTATGCTCGACTGACAAATTCTTGACATTGTATGGAAAACGCGGTATAATTTATAGGTAATAAAGAAAAAGGAGTATGACCATGAAAAGATTTTCCGCATTTTTACTCGCGTTGATCATCGTTTGTCTTGCCGTACCCTTTGCAGGCGTTTCTGCCGCAGAGCAAAAACAACTTTGGGTAACTCATTACAACAGCAGCGCCGTTGAGGGCGCAGGTGTTATCATGACCGACCCTAACATCAAATTTGAATGGCGCATAAGCGTTGCTTTCTCTCCTGTTGCCGGCGAAGAAAATACTTACAGAGTCGCTAAAATCGTTGATTATCTTACCACGAACGAGGTCACCACAAAACTTCCCGTTCCGACCGGCGGCTTTGTTTATCAGGTAAATCGCGGCAATAACTATGCCGAGATAAACGGCGGTATTGATTATACCAACGACGGTGTCGATTCCATGATCCTCGATATCAATACCTGGGCGGTCGGCGACGTTTTCGTGATCGAAGGTATCGACCTTCAAACTCAAACCGTTCCGACAAGCACTCCGAACGTGAACTGGTATGAAGATTCCTATGTTTGCACCGCAACCTACAAAGAATTTGTAGAGGGCGAAAATGCCGATTCCGAGACCGTCGAAAGCGAAGAACCGACTGACGAGCCCGAAAGTTCGCTCGTTGATGAATCGGAAGACGAAGAAAAAGACAATGACGGTTCGGTCCTTACCATCGTTCTTTGGTCTGTCGCCGGTGTCGTTATCGTTGCAGTTATCGCGGCGATCGTTATAATTGTTTTGACCAAGAAAAAGAAATAACGAATTGACAAAAAGAGGCTGATTTTTCAGCCTCTTTTCTTTGTTACATTTATTGACAACAAAGGGAGATATGGCTTATAATAAAGAAAGAAACATCAATGGAGGTAGCTATTATGGACTATATCATTCGCGCCGAAAAAGAGATCGACTTTACCCGTGCGGAAAAAGCGATGATCTCAAATTACAAATGGACCGAGGGCTATGCGCCCGAAGCGTTTGCGCAACTTATTTATGTTGAGGGCAGAGGCTTCGCGCTTCGCATGACGGCGGTCGAGTCGGATCCTAAAGCGGTTTACACCAAATTTGACGAACCTGTTTATAAAGACAGTTGCCTCGAATTTTTTGTGAATTTCAATAACGGCGATAAATATATGAACTTCGAGATGAACTCGAACGGCGCATTCCTTGCCGCAGTTCGTACCGACCGTTACAACAAAACTTCGATCAAGATGCTTGCTCCGCTTCCGAAGGTCAAACCTTTCAAAGAGGATGACCGCTGGGGCGTTGAAGTCTTTTTCTCGAACGATTTCATCGGCAAGACCTTCGGCAAATTCAGTTTTGCTCGCGGCGAAAGCTTCAAGGGCAACTTCTACAAATGCGGTGACGAAACCGAAATTCCCCATTTCGGCATGTGGTCGCCCGTTGACAACGAAACTCCCGATTTCCACCGCCCCGAGTTCTTCGGAACGCTCACCATCGAGGCATGATTTAAACTAAAACAAAGGAAATGAACAAAATGAAAAAGACGTTAGCTTTCGTGCTTGCACTTTCGGTTCTTTTGGCCTGTTTTCCGTTCGTTGCTTCCGCCGGGGAAGATCTGCCGGTCATCAGTTGGTTCACCGTTGGAATGACGGTAAAGGATGCAAAATCAATTTCGCCTGCGTTGAAAGGTTTTACGCATAACGGCAAAACACTTTCGAATGACGATCTGCTTTCAACGGGCGATGTTGCAACCACCGACAACGGCGATTATCAGATCATCGTTTGCGGCGACGTTTGCGGCGAGGGGAAAGTCAGCGCAAGGGGTTATATCAACATCAAACGCTCGGTTCTCGGCACTCGTGAACTCAGCGAGGTTGAATTCCTTGCCGCAGACCTCAACAAAGACGGAAAGATAAGCTCGCTTGATTATATCCGCGCAAAGCGCTTGGTTTTGGGCACCTATAAAATGGAAAAACCCGAAAACGCGGAAAATGTGCCTGTTTTGCTTTATCACCACATTCTTCCCGATGCAGACAGAAACACTTCTCAATGGAGAGGCAACGAAATCACCATCGCGACGAGCGAATTCACCCGTCACATGCAGATGTTGACCGACGGCGAACATTACGTTGCAACGGTTGAAGAGGTCGTCCAATACGTTCGCGGCGAGATTCTTTTGCCCAAGGGCTCGATCTGCCTGACCTTTGACGACGGTTATAAGTCCAACACCTATTACGCCGCGCCGATTCTCAGAGACTTCGGTTTCAAGGCAACCGTTTTTGCGATCACAAGTTTTTATGATGATGAATACCAGGCTGATTATGATGCGACTTCGCTTCAACATATGACCGAAAGGGACCTTGAATCTGCCGCAGACGTTATCGATCAGCAAAGCCACACCTGGTATAACCATAACCAGCTTTCGAGCCAAAGTTATAACGAAATCTATAATGATCTGATGCTCTCGCAGAGCGTTGACGAAAATCGGTTCTTTGCTTATCCTTACGGTATGTATAACTCGACCGTCATCAACGCCGTGCGCGACGCAGGGTTCGAGGCGGCATTCACGACCGAGCGGGACGGCGCAAGACCCGGTGATGCGATCTATGAGATTCCGCGTTACACCATCACATCGCCGCTGTCGGACAGCGAATATCTCGCTTATCTTGCAAAAGCAAAATAAGTTTAAAATCAATTTGAAAAGACTCCCCGAAAAAGGGGAGTCTTTTCGATTGCGTTAAAATCGCTTATGTCGGTTTAGCCGCAGCAGCAGCACAGGATGACGATCGCGATCAGGATAATGATCCAGCAGCAATTGTTGTTGCCGAAGAACGAATCAAAGCAGCCCATTGCAAAGCCTCCCTTCACTACTTTAAGAATATGTTATCGGGAGGTTATGTGTTACAACGCCGCTAAGAGTTTAAAAAACCCGGGCCGGAATTTGAAAAGCCTGCCGCGCTCGCTGTCAAGCCGGAGGGAAATGCCATAAGGACCGTTATTTGTCACCGAAGATATTTCTTTCGCGGTAGAAAAGATATTGCTGTGCGATGCCTGCATATTCGCCCAAAGAGTTCGGGTTGAAGTTTTCACCGTAGTATTTCGTGATAACGCGCTTTACCCAAACGTCGATCGGGAAGGCTTCGTAATATCCAAACCCGAACAAAAGCACACAGTTTGCGACCTTGTCACCGACGCCCTTGATTTTTTTGAGTTCGTTCAGCGCCTCGGCATATCCGCAAACGGCGATTTTTTCAAGCGAAACCTCGCCCGAAACGACCTTTTCGGCGGCGTCGATGATGTATTTTGCGCGGAAACCGCTTTTTATCGGAGCGAGCCCTTCGATTCCCGCGTTTCTGATACTTTCGGCATCGGGAAATGAATAAAACCCGTTTTCTTCTTTGCCGAGCAAACGGCAAAGCGATTCGATGATCTTCTTAATGCGCGGTATGTTGTTGTTTTGAGAGATGATGAACGAAATCAATGTTTCCCAAGGATCTTGGCGGAAAATGCGGATCCCGTTTCCGAGCTTTGCGGCATCGCTTATCTCGGCATCATCGGAATAGCGGTTGATGATCGCGGAATAATCGCGCGAGAGGTCAAAATAATCAAAAAAACTGTTTTTGAATTCGACTTCGTCAATATCCGAAAAAAGCCAACCGCCGTCAGCCTTTTTTATGTCGAGCTTTCTGCCTTTGGCAAAAAGGATATATTCGGTTTCATCAATTTTTGTAAAACGGAAGCATTGACCGCATTCACAGGAAACAAAAGGGTCGAAATTTTCGCAACCGAGCAGCAAAAGTCCGTTTTTTGTGTTTTGGAATTCCATAATATTTGTGCCTCTTGTAATTTGGCATTGAATGATATATAATAAAAACAGTAAATTTCAGGAGTGATGAAGATGAAAGAGCATATTTATACAATCCCCGTCACCGAGGCGTTTGCCGAACATAAGGATTGCTGTCCTTTTTGCAAACTTTTTGAGAAATTGGAACGCGACGAACTTGAAATAATCCTCGGCGCATCAATGATGGAGCCCGATGTGCGAAGCGAAACCAACCGAAACGGCTTTTGCAAACGTCATTTTTCAAAAATGTTTGAGATGAAGAACCGTTTGGGACTTGCGCTTATGCTCGAAAGCCATCTCGAATCGCTCAAAAAAGAACTTAAAACGGGCAACGTTTTTTCTCGCGACATCGCTCAAAAGAGCGTCGACCGCATTGAATCGCTGAACGGAAGTTGCTATGTCTGCACCCGTATTGACGATAAGATTTCAAAAATGTTCACAACGGCATCTTATCTTTACAAAGAAGAAAAGGATTTTCGCGAATCGTTTTCCGAGGTCAGATATTTCTGCCTTGACCATTATCGCGAATATATGCTCGCGGCAAAAAGGGTTCTCGGCAAAGAGGATTATGCCGAACTTGTCCGCGCAGCCAACGGAAAAGTGATCGATTATCTCAACAGCCTTAAAGATGACGTTTCGCTTTTCTGCAAAAAGTTTGATTACCGCTTTGACGACCTTCCTTGGGGCGAATCCAAGGATTCTGTTGAGCGCTCGATAAAGTTTTTGGTTGGCGACGATTTCAAGTGATAAATGATTATCAAGGGTTTTCCGATAAAATCGGAAAACCCTTTTTTGTTGCACGGATCTGTAATTTGAAACGGTATCGAAAGATAAACACCGCCCGCCCTTTGCGCCGCGTCATGCAACGCTTCGTTTCGGGAAAATCATCGCCTTTTCTTGCTTAATATACAAAAATTATACACCGCAAGGGTTGACATAATTCGTGGAAGATTTTGCGTTATTTAAACGGGTTTTCCACTTATTCCACCGAGTTTTCCACAACCAAAACCTGGAAAAGGCTTGTTTTTCGGTAATTCGACTTTGAGTTTTCCACTTTCTCCACCGAGTTTTCCACATTTTCCTCAAAACATTATGTAATATTCAAGAATGAATAATCGGTGAAATTTCAGACCGATTTTGTTGCAAAAGCGTTGAGATTTGTGTCTCCCAACACCCCTTTTTTGTATTCAAAATACCCCTGCGAAGCGATCATAGCGGCGTTATCTCCGCAAAGTTTCAAAGGGGGAAGAAAGAGTTTTGCGCCGAACTTGTCTGCCGTTTTTTCGACCGCTTTTCTCAGATGGGAGTTTGCGGCAACGCCGCCTGCAAGAACAATGTTGCAACCGCCCTCACGCGAGAGAAGAAGTTCAAGACGCGAGTCAATGGTGCGAATGAGAGTTTCGGTAAAGGACGCCGCAACGTCTGCGCGGAATTCGTCGTCGATAACTCTGCCGCGCTGGGTCTCGCTGTGAACGAGGTTTATCACCGCCGTTTTAAGTCCCGAGAAAGTAAAATCATATTCAGCGCCGTCAACGCTGCCCGCCGTGAATTTGTATTTATGTTTGTCGCCGAGCGAAGCGAGCCTGTCCATAGCCGCGCCGCCGGGATAGGGAAGTCCGAGCACGCGCGCGCATTTGTCAAATGCTTCGCCTGCCGCGTCGTCACGGGCCTGTCCGATGAGACTGTATTCGGTATAATCGCTGACGCGCATCAGCGAGGTGTGACCGCCCGAAACGACGAGCGAAACAAAAGGCGGTTCAAGATCGGGGTGTGCAAGATAATTTGCCGCAACGTGACCGCGAATATGATGAACCGGCACGAGCGGTTTTCCGCTTGAAAACGCCAGCCCTTTTGCAAAAGAAAGACCTGTCAGCAAAGCGCCGATAAGACCGGGAGCGTTCGTGACGGCAATTGCGTCGATATCGTCAAGCGTCACTTCCGCCTGTGCGAGCGCGCTTTCGACAACACCGCAGATAGCCTCGGTGTGCGCTCTCGATGCGATTTCGGGAACAACACCGCCATAGGCCGCGTGGATATCAATTTGTGATGCGACAACGCTTGAAAGCAGATTTCTGCCGTCTTCAACGACAGCTGCCGCAGTTTCGTCACATGATGATTCTATGCCAAGTATCTTCATTTTATTTCTCCGTATTCAGCAACAACAAAAAATTTCGATTCATGTGAAGGGCTTGCCCCTTCCGAGTGATTTCGGAACGACTTTTGTGTTCAAATCGTTTTATCCATTAAGATCGCGTCGGCATCGCCGTAAAAGCCTTTTCGTTTTCCGACCGTGAAAAATCCTAACTTTTCATAAAGCGCAACGGCGGATTTATTGTTTTCGGCAACTTCAAGAGTTACGGTTTTGCAATTTTTCTCTTTTGCTCTTTCGAGAAGCCGGTTCATAAGCGAATTTGCAATGCCTTTTCGGCGGAATTTTTCGGAAACCGCAACGTTCATGATCTGCCCTTCGTCAAGCAGGCAATACATCGAGGCGATCCCGCACATTTCTTCACCATCAAACGCAACGAGATAAACGGCATTCTCGGGGAGTTCGGTTATCTGCTTTTCCGTCCATGCGGTTTTAAGGCATTCTCTCTCGATAGCGGCCGCTCTTTCGGCTTCGTCTTTCGCGACATTGCGAACGGTTATACTCATTATTCGCCGACCATCCTGACGGTTATCTCGTTGGGACATACGACCGTTTTGCCCGTCGCGCGGTCGCGGAGATAATATCTTCCGGTGCCGTTGCCGAAGAATACGACGAGATAATAAAGACCGGGGTATTTTTTTGAAAGAAGACGGATAAAGAACATATCCTCGGTCGAGATGTTATCAACCGCGACGTCTTCGCCGTTCTCTATTGCGGTTGCAATGCTTTGGCAAAGCGCGCTGTCGCGGTCGCCCACAACGCCGTTTTTCTCATCTTCGGGGAGATATTTTTCGTCGGCATAAAAGGTCGTGACCTTAACTGCGTTGGTTTCGTTATAAACTTCCGCCGCGATGGGTTCAAAGGTATAAAGAGTCGGTTCTTCGATATCCTTGTTGCGGACAAGCAGATATTCGCCGCTGTCTTCAATGCAAAGGAACTCGTTGGGGTCTTCAAGTAAAAGCTCGTAATATATCATTTTGCTGCTGCCCGAGCCTACTGTGATATATTCCTTGATGTATTTCTTGCTCGGCACCGAGGCATAAAGCCCGAAGGGCGCGACGTCAACATATTCTATATCGGTGTTTTTGTCTATAAATCCGTAAAGGGTTTCTTCGCCGCGCTTTTGAAAGCAGGAAGTGAGCGAAAACAGCATTAAAACGGCAAGTGAAATTGCAAGAATTCTTTTTGTCATGAGCTTAATATCCTATCTGTCCCAAACTGTCGTCGTTTTCAATCCAGTCCGAAACGTTGAAAATCGTATAATCATCTTTGGTATTACGAACGATAACGCGCGCAATACCCGCGTTTATGACCAGACGTTTGCACATCTGACAGCAACTCGTTCCGCCGACAAGTTCGCCGGTTTTAGCATCAATACATGCGAGATAAAGGTCTGCACCGAGCATTCTGTCACGCGGAGCGGCAATGATGGCGTTCGCTTCGGCGTGGACCGAGCGGCAGAGCTCATATCTTTCGCCGCGCGGAATGCTCATCTGTTCGCGCAGGCAGAATTCGAGATCACAACAGTTTTGCCTTCCTCTCGGCGCGCCTGCGTAACCTGTGGAAACGATAACGTCATCTTTAACGATGATAGCGCCGAATCTGCGGCGAAGACAGGTTCCTCGCTCGGTAACGGTTTGTGCGATGTCGAGATAATAGTTTATTTTGCTTCTTCTTTCTTCCATTTTTCTGTTCTCCGTTCAATTTGTTTTTTTACATAACGCAGACGAAGACCATTCTGTCTCCGCCGTCGGGATAGTTGCCTTTGAAGGTCTTTGTATGCATGAATCCGCATTTTTTCATGACCGATTGCATACGCGTGTTTTTTGTCGAGACGTCAGCATAAACACGGGTTATGCCGAGAGTATCTTTTATGTAATCCTTTGCGAGCATTAACGCCTCGGTTCCGATACCTCTGTTGCGGTAGGTTTCGCTTGCGAGCATCATTCTTATCTCGCAACGTTTTTCCGAAACGACGATCCTTTCGATAACGACCATTCCGACAACTTCGTTGTTTTTTGTGAAGATGCCCATCGTCGGCTCGGTTTTTTCGCGTTCGACCATGCGTTCATAAGCCGCGTCGACAACTTCTTCGTTGTAGACATAAGGCTTCTCGCCCGAATCGGGCGCAGGAGTATATTTGCGCCAGAGCGCGCGCATTTCTTTTTGCGACATCGTTTTGAGAGTGATGTTTTTGTTGGTGAGTTCGGGCATGATTTTTACTCCTTTAATTTGAAGATTAGCAGACAAATCAATAATATATGCAAAACAAGCATCAAAGGCATCGAAAGCCTGAAAACTAACTTTTTCGTTTTGTGGCGGAAGATCATCATTGCAAGCAACCCGCCGAGCGAGCCGCCGATGAACGAAACGAAAAGAAGAGTTGCTTCTCTGATCCGTCTTTTCTTTTTCACCGCTTTTCGCTTGTCAGACGCAAAAAGCAGAAACGCCAAAAGGTTAATTATCGCGAGATATATATAAAGCCAATGCATGTCGACTCCTTTTTTTGTTCGGTGAACGAATTTAGTCGTCAAAAGCGCGTGTGAGACACACAACATTTTCGACATGGTCCGTAAACGGGAACATATCGACCGGCTGAATCTTCTTCACCTTATATCCGCCCTTGCGGAGCGCAAACAGATCGCGCGAAAGAGTTTCGGGGTTACAGGAAACGTAAACGATTTTTTCGGGCGAAAGGGAAAGCAGGCTCTTGATAAACTTAATGCTGCAACCGGCTCGCGGTGGATCGGTTATCACGGCATTGATCTTCTCGCCCTTTTCGGCAAGAGATTGCATGAACTCGCCTGCGTCGGAGTTAATGAATCTTGCGTTTTTAATGCCGTTGAGCCTTGCGTTTTCGATCGCGTCGGCAACCGCGTCGGGATTGACCTCAACGCCGATGATCTCTTTTGCACCGCGCGCCGCCGTGAGCCCGATAGTGCCTGTGCCGCAATAGGCGTCGATAACCTTTTCCTTGCCCGAAAGGGCTAAAAATTCGCGCACTTTCGCATAAAGTATCTCGGTCTGGATCGGGTTGACTTGATAAAAAGAGTTCGGACTGATACGGAATTTCAATCCGCTAAGCACATCGGTTATATAACCGTTTCCGTACAGTATCTCGCTTTTTTCACCGAGGAAAAGCGGTGTGCTCGTTGGGTTGATGTTCCAAACGAGGGTCGTGATCTCGGGGTGCTTTTTCAGAAGCGCATCGGCAAAATCCTTTTTGTGCGGAAACTCGCCCTTTGCCGTGACGATGACCGCCATAATTTCGCCGCTTTTGAAGCCGCGCCTTATGAGCACATGGCGCATAAATCCTTTTCCGTTTGTCAGATCATAGGATTTGATCTTAAAAGCGTTGCAAAGATCTTTAACCGTTTTGACGATCGCGCCTGCGTTTTTGTCTTCGAGCAGACAGGTTTCAACAGGAACAACGCGCCTCGTCGCCGATTGATAAATCCCACAGACGGTTTTTCCGTTGCGGAAGGAAAACAAAGATTGAACCTTGTTTCGGTAATAAAACGGCTCGTTCATGCCGATTATTTCGTCCACATGGCAATATTTACCGACAAGTCGGATTATTTTTGCCTGCTTCATGCTCAATTGTTCTTCATATGTAAGATTTTGCAGACTGCATCCGCCGCATTTTTTGGCATAAGGACAAAGCATTTTGATACCGCCTTAGGTTATTTTGAGGGAGTTGTTTTTTCTTACTCTTTCGGGGTTGCCGCTTTATGTACGAGCAATTTTTTATATCCGCTCAGAATAAGTTTGTTAAGCATGCAGAAAAGTTTTGCAAAAACAACCGAGCAGATTATTGCAACAACGGCATATAACAGGTCGTTTTGAATAACAAGCTGAGTTTTGAATAGTTTTAAAAATATTTCGTGGCAAAGATAAAGTTCCAACGAAATTCCGCCGATAAAATCAAGCACGGGATTGCCGATATTGCATTTAAGCAACAGAAGAAGAACGCAAAGAACAAACAAAACCGACAAAATGATATTATCGCCGAATAAGTCAACTAATCCAAACGCGTAAGACAATCCGATGTAGGCACCGAAGATCAGCAAAGCGGTGACCCAATAAAATTTCTTGACGATCGCTGATATTTTTTCCTCGAATATCGCCCAAAACATTCCGACGATAAGAAGATGCGTGCTGACGTACCACCATGCGCCGTAATTCATTTTAAGACAAAACAGCACGTAAACGACATAGTAAACCGTTCCGCCGACAAACATGAGCCAATAACGTTTTTTGCAGATCAACATTAACAGCCAAAAGACGATATAAAACGCCAGAATACTTAAAACGTACCAGGAATGCGCCACCACGGGTTCCCCGTTTATGAACACTTTGAAAAAATCCGAAACGGTGTAGGGCTTGTCCGAGGCAATGCCAATCACCCAATAAACGAGGTTGATGATTATATAAGGAAATAAAACCGCGGGCAGCCGTTTAAGCAAAAAGCCCTTTTTGTAATTTTCGTTTGAAATATATTGCTTTTGCAGACCGTAGCCCGAAATGAAGAAGAACACTGCCACGGCAAGAAAGCCGAGATTGTTGAACAAACGGAACGTCAAACCTCCGTTTAAGGGATCGATATGGTTTGTAATATGATGCAGAACGATCGCAATCGCAAGCAGGCCGCGCAGGGATTTGCCTGTTTTTACCGAAAGATATTCATCGTTTATGCCGTTTGTTATCGGCTTCGCAGGCTTGATTTTAACGAGCATTAAGCCCAAAAACACCAACGGCAACAGATCAATTAAAGCCATGGTTTTTGTCTCCGAAATAATCAGTAAATTTTTGTTTATAAACGAATTTTTGTTTCATCAGACAGGAAATCTATCAGGGTGTTTGACATATTGGAATTTGCTTATTTGGTTTTTCGTTGATTCAAATAGTCCCAAATTACTTTAAAATCTTTTTTGTGTTTGAAAGAAAACTTAAATTCCTTTCCTTCGATGTCAACGATTCGCAACCCACCACCCGGAAGATAGGTGTATTTATCAAAGAGAGCGATGTTTTCGAGAGGTATCATTATATGGTCCTCTGTGGCAGCATTCATTGCACCAAATGCCAAATATGACGTAGCGGATTTATTCCAAATCAATGCTGCATCTGTTAATGTTAAATCCCCATATCCACGAAAAACAAAAGTCACCCTTGTCTTAACGATCGTCTGTGTTCCCATTGCATTCATTACAACACTCTCGCTTTCATAGCATGTATTAAATATACAAATTCAAGTTTGTCGGTCAGTTCATACTCGCTTTCAAATCTTTTGTATGAACAGAAACGCGGACTAATCATCGGCTTTTTCCCGACTTAAACAGACCACCGTTTCAACATGCCCGGTTCTTGGGAATAAGTCAAACGGAGTTGCTTCTTTCGTTTTGTATCCGTTTTCGGCAAAAATCGCGCAATCGCGCGCAAGTGTCGCGGGATCGCAGGAGATATAGACGATCTTTTCGGGGCTTGCGTTAACGACGGTTTCGATAACAGCTCTGTCAAGCCCCTTTCGGGGAGGATCGACGATGATAATTCCGGGGTTTCCGAATTTCTCGCGGCATTTTTGCACGCCGATATTCGCGTCGCCGCAGACGAAAAGAGTGTTTTCATCGTTTCTGCCGTTCCTGACCGAGTTTTGCTTTGCATTTTCGATCGCGGCTTCGATAATTTCAACGCCGCAGAGCTTGTCGTTTTTGTTCGCAACGCAAAGACCGATCGTTCCCGCTCCGCAATAAAGGTCAAGGATGATGCTCCCGTTTTCTTTGGGCGAGGCGAGTTTTACCGCATGGTTATAAAGTTTTTCCGCCATTTCGGCGTTGACCTGATAAAATGCACGCGGCGAAACGTCAAACGTTTTTCCGCAAAGTTCGTCGGTGAGTGCGTCTGCGCCGAGCAGTTTTTTCGTAACCTCGCCGAAAATAACGTTGTCGCGTTTTTTGTTTATGTTAAGATGAACGCCGATGACGGATTTGAACCTTTCGCTCATCAATTCGGCAAGAATTTGCAGTTTTTTATCCTCTTTTGCCGCAACGATGCAGACAAGTATCTCACCTTTTCGGTTTTTCCTCATGACGATATGGCGCAAAACGCCCCTGCCTGTCAATTCGTCATATGCGTTGATGTAAAGACTGTCTGCGGTTTTGGCACAGAAGTCGGCGAGTTCGGTAAAAATTTTGTCCTGCAAAAGACATTCGCCGTGCGAAACGATTCTGTGCGAACGGCGCGCATAATATCCGAAAGCGCATTTTCCGTTTTCGTCGGGCGCAAAAGGATATTGCACTTTGTTGCGGTAACGTTCGGGAGAACCGAAAACCGTTTCGTTGACGGTGATATCAATGTTTCCGATCCGCGAAAATGATTGTTTGACGATATTTCTTTTGAGCCTTAATTCGGCTTCATAGGAAATGTGACGGAAAACACAGCCGCCGCATTTTTGCGAAACGGCGCAATCGGCCGCGATTCGGTCGGGAGAGGGGGTAATGACCTCAACGACTTTCGCGAACGAGCGGTTTTTGAGTTCTTTAAGCACAAGCGCGCTTATTTTATCCCCGATCGCTGTATCGGCAACGAAAAAAACCTTGCCGTCAAGCCGTCCCACGCCGAACCCTTCGGGCGTCACGTCGGTTATTTCAAGTGTGATGATGTCATTCTTCATGTTATTTTCTCAAAAAACTCTTTTGGGGTTTTTCTTCGTTCAATGCTCTCGGCTGAGTGAATTTTTCGATAAAAGGAGACAGCGCGTTAAGCACAAGCACAACGAAATAGCCCCATTCAAAACCGCCGCCGAATTTGCGGAAGACAAAAATCAAAACGCCGCAGATTGCACCGAAAACGATTTTGCCGAGTTTGGTGATCGGAACGGTTGAACTTTCGCCGAGCGCAAAGACAGAGAGAAAAACGACCGCGCCCGAGAAGAGGACGCTGAATGCATAATAATTGCTTTCGGCGTCGGCAGACGGGAATATCAGAGCCAGCAACAAAACAGGAATAAGCATCGAAGCCGTTGCATAAGGATCAAGCGCTTTGCGAACAAAAAGCCAGACCGCGGAAAGAATTATCGCGGTGATCGCGATCTCTCCGATATGTCCCGAGGCGAATCCGTAAAGCTGTGCAAGAACACCGTCTTCATAAACGCTTCCGTCAGCCATATATTGAAGCGGGGAAATAACGCGGTAATTATCCAAAAGAATCGGGTCGATGTTTATATCGAACGCCGAAAAATAGGCGAAAGGCTTTGTGAAAGCCGTCATGATCTTCGGGAAGACGACGTTAAGCATTGCCGCCGAAAAAACGAAAGGATTGAAGAGCCGCTTCGAGCGGAAAACATAAATGTTTTTTGCCGCAACGACGAGGATCGCCGAAAGAGTCGGAAACCAAAGCGGAACCGAAACCGGCATGGTGAAAACCGCGAGAATCGCATAAACACAAGCGGAAATTTCAACTCTCGTTCCTTTTGCGCGCTTGAAAAGATATCGTTGGATCGGGTAATCGAGCGCAAGTGCGCCGGCCGCGCCGACGATACAGAGCGTTATAACTCTTGCACCGAACATAAAAACCGCCCAAACAAGGACCGGTGCGATCGCGACAAGCCAATCAAACGCGAGATAATTATGATTCTCTTTGGTGTGCACAAAGGGTGCGCGGTTTGTTTTTGCCGTCACAATAACACCTCCGGATCCTCCGACTCGCGCGGAGTTTCGTTAAATGCGGTCAACGGGTTTATGAGCGAGAGCAAAGGGATACCGCTCGGGCAGACAAACTCACAGGCGCCGCACGAAATGCAATATTTACGCAACTTTCCGTTTTTGTCGGAAAGAATGTCAGAGGGAATAAGTTTCACAGGGCAGGCTTCGGCGCATTTTCCGCAGGAAATACAAGCCGTTCTCTTTTTGGTTTTGGGGAGGAGCGATATAACGGCACGCGTCGAATCGGAAAGCGCGCCTTGGGCGACGTTTCCGGTGAGACGGCTGTTTGCAACAAGAGTGCGGCTCTTTTTTGCCGCTTTGCGAACCTCAACAAGGTCGTGCATCGTTATTCCTCGCGGAACTTTGAAATTTCCGGTGTGTTCAAGACCGTTTCCGCAGACCGAAACATATCTGTCCAAAAACGGAGTTCCGTTCACCATCGCGTCGTAAAACGTGATCGCGGTCTCGGCGCCGATAATGCAAACGCCGTAATCAAGCGGAGTTTCGTTTCGCAAAAGCGGTTTCACATAGAGAGCATACATAAGTGTGAAATCGTTGAAAGGATATTTTTCATCGAGTTCCGCCATCGCGAAGAGCTTTTCGTCATTTGCAAATTCAAGCAACGAGCCAAAAGCCGCTTTGCGGTAATGTTCCGCCGCGAAAACGCATTTGAGCGCACCCGTCGAGCGGAGCAAAACTTTCGCGCCGCCGATGAGCGATTTTGCCTTTTCGATGCAAAGACGGTAATTTATCGCGCTTTCCGCATCGGGTTCTGTGCAATCAATGATCAGTCTTCGGCATTTGTTTCCGGCTTCTTCGAGGATCTCCCAAAGCGGCCTTCCGCTTCTTGTGTCAATAATGCCGAATTTTTGTGCGCATTCAATTATATCATCGGTCGTCATTTGTGTGAGCGATCGGCTTTCGGGCGCGAAAAGTCGCTTTTCCCCCTTTTCGCCGCTGTTGATGATGACGAAATATTTCCTTCCGCCGATCTCGGCAACGCCGTTGAATTTTCCGGCGACCGGGGCAAAAACGGGAGTGCCCGCGTTTTCGCCGATAAGGCTTCCGCGATCAACGGTCTCGCCTTCTTTGGCGACAATGCCGAAATCATCAAACGCTTCAATGCACACAGCAGAGCAGTCGGTTATATTTTCGATCGGCTTTTTACCGATACGCGTTCTTTCGTCGGGGCGCGCTCCGCCCGGAAAACGTAAAATCATTTTTCTCTTCCTTTTTGTTGCCGTTTTGGCAGAACGGCTTCGTTGATCTTCCCACACGGCACGACGGCAGGGATCGCATGCCGTTTCGCCGCCGTATGCGAAGAAACATTTCAAATAAATATATATATACAAAATAAGTATACCACATATGGCTTATTTTTCAAGTGAAACTTTCAATCCTCTTATTGAAATATTTGTAAGAATGATGTATAATATGTTGAATAATTATATGCTATGTAAAAAATTGCCGAAAAAACGCGTTTGAAAGTCGTTTTCAAAGCGCGATAAAGAGGTTTGAAATGAAACTCGCAAACAGTATCGACGTCAAAGTTTTCATACTTTACCTTTTGAATAACGTTGGAATGCCGCTTGAATTCGATACCGTCAACGATATCGTTCTTCAAGACGAGTTCGTCAATTATTTTGATTTCGCGATCTGCTTTTCGGAGCTTCTCGACAACGGTCAGATCACCGAGATCAAAGACGGCGAAAAGATTCTTTACATCATTTCCGAAAGCGGAAAAGAAACGCTTGAAAGTTACGAGAGCGAGCTTTTGCCGATAACGAAAGAACGCGCATTGAGAAGTGCGTTGAGGCTTATTTCGTTCAAACTCAACGGCAACCGCATTCAGAGCTCGATCACCGAATCCGCAAACGGCGGTTATAACCTGAACTGTTCGATCGTTGATAAAGAAAAAACGCTTTTTTCGCTCAACGTTCATCTTAACGACAAGAATTATGCCGAAAAGATGCGTGCGAATTTCGAGGACCGCGCCGAGATAATCTATCGCGGCTCGCTTTCGCTCCTTTCGGGCGATGTGAATTTTATTTTTGATGATTGAGGGCTCTCCGCTTTTCCCCAAAAACGCTTTGATTTAAACATTTTGTTGATTTATGGACTTGAAAACAAAAGCAGAAAAGATAATAAACGCGCTTGAAACGCTTTACCCCGAGCCCGCTTGCGGGCTTTTCTGGGAAGGCGATCCTTACAGATTGCTCATCATGGCGATCCTTTCGGCGCAATGTACCGACGCGCGCGTGAATATCGTCGCGAAAACGCTTTTTCTTCGATTTCCGACGGTTTACGATATGGCGAAAGCCGATCTGAGCGACATCGAAAACGAGATCCGCTCGGTCGGTCTTTACCGATCAAAGGCGGTTGCGCTCAAAGAATGCTCGGCGCGTGTCTGTGAGGTCTACGGAGGAGAGGTTCCGCGCGAAATGGAGGATCTTCTCACGCTTCGCGGCGTCGGAAGAAAGGTTGCAAATCTGTTAAGAGGCGACATTTTCGGGCTTGGCGGAATCGTTGCCGATACCCATTGTATCCGAATTTCGGGGAGATTGGGGCTTGCCGACGGAAAGGATCCGATCAAAACCGAGCGTTCGCTTTCAAAACTTGTTCCTCTTGAAAAACAGAGCGATTTTTGCCACAGAATGGTGCTTTTCGGCCGCGAAGTATGCGTTGCCCGATCGCCGAAATGCGGCGAATGTCCGCTCAAAGAATTTTGTATGTATGATAAAAAGGTGAAGAATGATTGATCCCAAGGCGTTGCAAAAACTCATGTCATTCACTCGGCGCGCTGTTGAGAAATATGACATGATTGAAGACGGTGACAGAATCGCTGTCGGCGTTTCGGGCGGCAAGGACAGCCTTGCTCTGCTTTGTGCGCTTAACGGACTCAAAAGATTTTATCCCAAAAAATTCGAAATCGTTCCGATAAACCTGAAAATGGGATTCCCGAATGAGGACGATTCGGTCTCGCGCAGTCTTTGCGAAGAATTGGGGCTTGAACTCAAAACCGTCGGAACGGGCGAGATATATCAGGTTGTTTTTGAGGTCAGAAAAGAAAAACACCCATGCTCGCTTTGCTCAAACATGCGTCGCGGCGGACTTCATAACGCGGCGAAGGAACTCGGTTGCAACAAACTTGCGCTCGGGCATCATTTCGATGATGCTGTTGAAACGATAATCATGAATTTATTTATCGAGGGGCGGTTTGATTGTTTCCGTCCCGTCACCTATCTTGATCGAAGCGACATGACTGTCATTCGACCGTTGCTTTATGCTCCCGAAAAGGAAATTTCTCATTTTGTCCGCGCGAGCGGAATAACTCCCGTTCCGAAAAATTGTCCTGCCGACGGCAATACCCGCCGCGAGCAGGCAAAGAACGCGCTTGCCGAACTTGAACGCAACGATCGCGGCGTGAAACAGCGTGTTTTTAATGCGTTTTTCGAGAAATATGATAAAGAATAAATCAAAAAAGAGAAAGGGAAAGTCACATGAAAAAAGCGTTATCTTTCATTCTTGCCGCAGTAATGCTCTGCGCGATGCTTGTCCTGCCTTCTTCGGCGGCGGACAACGTTAATTATCAAGAGGAATTTTGGTATGTCAAAACTGCTCCGAAGATCGACGGTGTCGTTAAAACGACGGAATACGGCCCCATTTTTCCCAATGATACCGAAAAGCCGATGGGAAGTATCCCCGCCCACCTCGCTGACAAGACTCATCTCGTTATCGACAAAGTGAACAGCCCGATAACCGGAGAAGATTCGATGCTCATAACAGATATATCGGGAATCTACAATTATAATCTGGATTGGGCATATTGTATGCTTTTGGAACCCATTTATTACGGATCGAGTGTTTATAGACTTATTGATATCTCGTATCCGACGGGCTACGTTCCCGCTTTCGATACGGAATTCGTTCAAGGTATGCTCATCGTTGCGGTCCATTCCGACGGACAGCAAGCAGGGGCGGATCGCGCAAATCTTGCAAAATCCATCCCGGTAGGCACCACGTTCGGGCTTTGGGAGATCGACCTCAACAACGACGATACAAATTATAAAAACTCCTCGATCTATGTTATCGACAGACCCGATATTGAAGGCGGTGTTGTTGATCCCGACGTATCAATGCCCGACACCGAAGACGTTTCGGACGACGTTTCGGACGACGTTTCGGACGATGTTTCGGACGACGGCTCGGTCGATATGAGCATCGTAATCCGTCCCGACACTTCGTTCGATAGCGACGCTGTAAAGGGCGAGACCGTTTTCGGTGAAGGCATCACTGAAAACGCAGAATCCATTTCAGGCAAAACAGGCATTCCTGTCTTGGCCGTTATTGTGATCATCGTAATTTTGCTTCTCCTCTTCCTCGCAGTTCTGCCTTTGGTCATTGTTATCGTTATAATTATCGTCATCGTCAAAATCGTCAAGAAAAACAAAGCGAAGAAAGCGGCGGCGTTGGCGGCGGCAGAGGCTGAGGCTTATGAACCCGTTCAAGAAAACCCGACCGAAAGCGAAGGCGAATAATAAGTCATTCTTTAACAATCCCCCTCAATAACTCCTCGAACGAAAAAGGAGAAAAATCCATGAAAAAGTTTTTATCTGTTCTGATCGTATCCTTGATGATATTTGCGCTTGTGCCTTTCGCGGCGTCCGCCGAGAGCGTTGACGTTATTGTTGCGGTCGCCGACGGCGGAAGCGTTGAGGCAAACGGCGTTGAGATTTACGGCGGCGAATCGGTTGTTTCGGTCACGAACGGAACGCTTAACTGTGTTTCGACTTCTTATGATACATCCAAGGTCGTCAGAGCGTTTGTTAACGGCGAGGAAATCCCGGCACCGAACGGAGAGTTCTCTGTCAACAACGTCACATCAGCAACGAGAGTTTATGTTGCGTTTGCCTATCTTTATGTCGACGATATGGGCATTGAAATCGATGATGTCGATTGGACCGCCGAGAATATCGTTATTCCCGTGAGTTCTTCCGAGCCTGTGGTCGACGAGGTTTTTCATAAAATCGCTGCGATTCCCGAAGGGAAGTTTGTCGAATTCAAAAGCGCGCTCGGCAGCATTTTCATACCTACCGGCAGGCTCATGTACTTCGTCGAAACTTCTTATATGAACGTCGGCGATATTGTCGGCGGAAACCGTTATGAGAACATCAGATCGGCGATGCAGCTTCGCGGTGAAGAAAACACGAATTTTGCGGCTTTCGGTTTTCTTGCGTCCTGCGTTTTCCCGAGCGGAACCGAGGTTTCTTTCAACCTTGGTGAAAAATACGCAAATTCGACAACTCAGGTCTTTGATTACGACGACGATTTGAAATATGTTTATTCAAAAGCCGAGGTCGGCGTTTCGGAAACCGGCGTAACGGAAAGAATCGTTTATGATAACGAATCGGTTCTTGTGTGTGCCCTTAACGAGGCGATCAGATACAGTATCTATATTTCGGCCAACGGAGAGGGCGGAAGCGTTTCTCCCGAAGGCGTTCAGAGCGTCATTTATAAAGACTCTCTTGAAGTTAACGCCAAGGCGGACGAAGGGTTTGTTATAAAGAGAATCCTTGTTGACGGCGCGGAAATCGAGATCGAAAAAAATCTTACCGATTACACCCATTCGTTTTCGGAAGTCGAAGCTAATCATACCTTTTCGGTCGAATTTAAAGAGAAAGAAGCAGAACCTGTGACGATCATCGTCAACGTTGACGATGATATCGACGTTGATCCGACGGATGAGTCGAAAACCGAATTAAGACCGATCGCGATATTTTTGATCATTGTCGGTGTTCTTCTCTTGCTCTTTGGGTTGCTGATTATAATAATCGTTATCATCATCGTTGCGATGCGCAAAAAGAAGAAAAAACGCGAACGTCTTGCGGCAGAAAACGTTGCGGCGGCAAATGTTGCGCCGGCGGCAGGCGCCGCGGAAGAAAACGCGGAAAATTCAAATCCGGAGATCGTTGAAGGTTCTGTTGCCGATGATGCCGTTTGCGCGGCCGCGGCAAAAGACGCGTCCGAATGCGCTGATGAATCCGACGGCGCAAACGACGAAGCGCCTGCCGTTGCGGCAGACGTGTCCGAATTTAAATTCTGCTCGAACTGCGGAACAAAACTCGAACCCAACAGCGAGATTTGCCATAACTGCGGAAACAAGCAATAAATCCAAAGAGAATGTAAAATTTATGAAAAAGATAACTGCTGTAATTATAACCGTTGTTGCCGTTCTTGCGCTTGCCCTTCTTCCGACGTTGGCAAGCGTCGAGAGCGATATGAAGAATGCGGTCGGGAGCGAAAATTCGGCCGCCGAGTTTAAATTGAATATCAATGCGCCCGATACGTACAAAGCGGGGGAAACCGTCAACGTTTCGGTTACGGTCGACAGCATCACCCATCAAGGCGGACTGACCTCGGTCGAATTCGAGTTCGTTTATGACAAGGACAAACTTGTTCTTAAAAACGAAGCCGACAGCGAAAACGCGCTCGACTGCATCAAAAAACAGCCGAACGACGATTGGGAAAATCTCACGAGCGCCGACAGAACAAACGGCGTGATAAACTGCTCGTTGCTCACGATGGGTTTTGAAGAAAGTGCTGCGAAAAACAACGGCGACGTTACATTTTCCTTTGATTTTGAGGTGAAATCCGATTCGGTCGGAGATATCGGTTTTTACATAGAACACAAAACCGTTTACGGCAGTTTGAACGTTGATCGGACCATTGAAGATTTCGTCGGCAACGGCGGTTATGCCGTTATGACTGAATTTGTAAATCAGGAAAGTTCCGAAACGGAATCTTCAAACACCGAAAATTCAAAAGAGGACACCTCTTCGGGCGTTTCGAGCGAAGGCTCTGAGAATTCAAACGCGAGCAACACTTCTTCATCCGCCCCCGAAAGCTCCTTGAACTCCGACCCTGAAAGTTCTTTGAGTTCCGAACCCGAAACGTCGGTCGGAACCTCTCAAAATTCCCAACAAAGCCATGACTCTCGCCCCGAATTCCCCTGGAACGGAAACACCGACGATTCAAAACCCTTCTCGCCGAGCGCTTGGTCATCCGACGAAAGCGATGCGGTTGAAGAAAAGAACGGGCTTCCCGATTTCGTCATTCCGGTCATGATCATTGGTGCGATAGTTCTCGTTATCGTCATAGCGGTCATCGTTATTTTTGCGCTTGAAAAGAAAAAGGAGCGCGATGCGCTCGACGAAATAAAAGACGAGATCGAAAACGAAAGATAATTTGATCCTGCATCAAACCCGAGCGATTTTAACGTCGCTCGGGTTTTTTGTTGACGTTCAAACGTTGTTTCCGAGAAAAAAGCAAAAACGCAAAAACCCAATATATAGAGAGTGAATAAGTTCAAACCGCATTCTGTGGGACTTGACAAGGTGTGATATAATAGTATTCGGGTTAACTTGCGCCATTGGCAGAAATTGGTTTTTTGTCAAAAAGCAGGAATGTTTTCCGAGGATGTCGCATATAATATCTTGGTATAAACTGTTAATTCGAGCGGCTTCCGAAAAAATTTAAGGAGAGAATTTATCTGTGAAGAAATTTATCATTCCGCTTGTCATCGTTGCGCTTTGTCTTGCGTTGATTCCCGTTGCGGCGATGAACACGTTTGCGGAGGGTGGTTCTGACGAGGTTTCTATCCCCGACAACACGCTTATTGATTACGGTTATCTTAAAACCTTTAAAGAACAGCTCAGGCAGGAACTCATCGAAGAACTTACTGCTTCGGGCGGAATTACCGTCAACACCACTTATGAAGACGTTTCCTTGAAGGAAGGTCAATTCATAATACTTTCGCCCGACAGCGAAGTCATCTATCGCGGCGGCGGCGCGGTCGTTATTTCCTCGTCGAACGCCGAGAACGAAGGCATTACCGATATGTCAAAAGGCACCGAACTTTTTTCGGGTGAGTCTTTGGAATACGGACATATCTATTACGCATCGGCGACCGAATCAAAAAAAGCAGTGCTCGTCACAGGCAGCAAGGCATATTTTACGGTAAGGGGAAGTTATGAGATCGTTTAAGCCCTGCCGTTTCATCGGTTTCGCGCTGGCATTCGTATTCTGCTTCGGCGCGGCGGTAACGCCTTTCGGCACAACCACTTTTGCAAAATCGGACAGTTACAAAGAACCTAACGTTCAGGTCGGAATGTATGTTTCGACTCCTTTGCTTGACACAAAACGTTTTTCCTCGAAGAACGTTTCGTCGAGCGGTTTTGAGATCGGATATGTTTCCGGTGAAAGTTTCAAACTTCTTCATTCGCTCGATAACAAATCAATAATTTTGATTCCGCAGGTCAATGCGAATTTCAACGGCGGCAACGTTAAGGCTGACTCCAACGGCGATATCGGCGCATACAGCGCGGTCATGGGCAGTTATCAAAGCGCGTCGAGTGCATTTTCCGCCGCAAAAAGTTCGGGCGGATTCGTCGCTTTCGTAAAGGGCGGTTATGAGGTCCGCAAATTCGCTTCGGTCACTGCCGAAAAGGCGAAAAAGGCTTCAAACGGCAGAGAGATCGCTTCGCCCGTTTCGGGTGGCTTGACGGTTCTCGATGCCGAAAACGGCAAGATACTCTTCACCTTTGAGGATTCTTCGCACAAACTTGCGATCCGCGCAAAGAACGGCGGAACGGTCAATCTCCCCATGAAACACCGTTCGGGAAGCGAAAACAGTTACGATTATCGCGGTATTTTTGTTTATTCGGTTTCGGGCGGATTGCTCCAAATGGTCAATATTCTCGGTTTGGAGGAATATACCCGTTGCGTAATGGCGAACGAAATCGGCACGAACTTCTCGGTCGAGACCCGCAAGGCTTTTGCGGTTCTCGCGCGCACGGTCCCGCTTAACAGCAAACATTCAAAACTCGGGTTTGACGTTTGTTGCAACTCTGCTTGTTGCCAGGTCTATTACGGAACCTACCGCATGAGCGAGGCAAACAACAAGATCGTCGATGCAACTCGCGGACTTGTCTGTACCTATCAGGGTGCACCTATTACCGTTCTTTATCATAACTCAAACGGCGGCGCAAGTTGTTCGTCGGTTGCGGCTTGGGGCGGTGTTGAAGTTCCTTATCTTACCACCGTTTTCCAAGAGGAATTTGAAGACGGCGACAAATGGGAACGCGTTTACACAAAGCAAGAATTTTTTGAATATATCCGCTCGCGCAACGCTTTTTCTTCGTTGAGCGACGATGAAATTTCGATGAAGATTCTCGGCAAAGATCCTTACGGCTCGGATTATATCACCGTTCTCTCGGTCAGTGACGGAAAAGGCAACACAGTCACCGTTGAAACCAGCGAAGATATCCGCGCGGCGTGCGGATTCACCAGCGCGAATTTCGAGATTGAATACAGCGTTGAAATTCCTGTTCTGTCCTCGGACGGAAAGGTCGAGACCCGACCGATCAGCGGCGTTCTCACCGCCGAAGGTTACAAACCGTTTGAAGGCTTCGGCGACGGCGTGAAAACCGCCCAAGGCGTTGAATACAAAGCAGAAAAGATCGCGATCAAAGGCTCGGGCGTCGGTCACGGCGTTGGATTCTCGGCAACGGGAAGCGAAAAACTTTCGCAAGACGGATATAGTTATAAATATATCCTCACTTTCTTCTTCAACGGCACAAAACTTGAATATGCAAAATAAAAAAACCGCCCTTTGTGGGCGGTTTTCTTTGTTTTATTCAAAAATCCAATTCGGCTTTATGCCATGCTCGTTAAGGAAAGCATAGACCTGCCTGACGGGAAGCCCGATAACGTTGAAGAAATCGCCCTCGACGCGGTCAACGAAAAGGCAAGCGCGTTCCTGAATCGCATATGCTCCTGCTTTGTCATAACATTCATTCGTTGCGATGTAAGAATCTATCTCGCTGTCGGTCAGTTCTTTGAAAAAGACCTTTGTTTCGCAAACCCCCGAGCTTTCACCCAAACCGCTGACAACGGCAAAACCTGTCAAAACCTCGTGAACACTGCCCGAAAGGTTTTTGAGCATCTCTCTTGCGCCCTGTTCTCCGTCCGGTTTGCCGAGAATTTTATCGCCGAGACAAACGACGGTATCTGCGCCGAGAATCACGCTTTCGCTGCCCGAACGCGCAAAAACCTCGCGCGCTTTCAAAAGCGCGTTGATACGCACAAGGTCAGCGGCAGACGAACCGTCTGTGATTTCTTCCGCGCATGAGGGAACGACCTCATGGTCATACCCTGCGAGAGTCAAAAGTTCGCGTCTTCTCGGCGAGGCGGAAGCGAGGATCAGTTTTTTGTTCATATATTTTATCTCCCGTTCAAAAAAGCCTTGATTATTTTAATATATTATATTATAATTCTAAATTATTGAAAGTAAATATTCAAGGTGAAAAAATGAAAATATCGGTAGAAAATTTCAAAAGAGTCGTTGTTAAAGTCGGAACTTCAACCCTGACTCACGGCTCGGGATATATAAATATTCGCAAGGTCGAAAAACTCGTGACATGCCTTGCCGACCTGCACAACAGCGGCAAACAGATCGTTCTTGTTTCGTCGGGTGCGGTAAGCTGCGGTCTTGCCAAGATCGGTTTTGACCGCGCAACGTTGACCACCGAGCAAAAACAGGCCGCTGCCGCTGTCGGTCAGTGCCAACTTATTGATATGTATGCGCGTCGCTTTGCCGATCACGGCGCAACGATCGGACAGATTCTGCTCACCAGAAGCGTTATCGACGATAAAGAACGCCGCGCTCATGCAAGCACAACGCTCGAACTTCTTCTCGGTCAGGGTATTATTCCGATCGTTAACGAAAACGACACCCTTTCAAACGAGCAGATCAAAATCGGAAGTAACGATACCCTTGCCGCAACGGTCGCAAGGCTTTGTAACGCCGATCTGCTGATTAATATGACGGACATCGACGGTCTTTACGACGGCGATCCCAGAATTAACGAAAACGCGAAATTCATCGAGTTTGTTCCCGAGGTGACCGATGCTATCTTTTCCTACGGCGCGGGCGCGGGTACTGCTCGCGGTACGGGCGGCATGGCGGCGAAACTCGAAAGCGCGAAATATGTCACCGAGCGCGGTATCCCGATGATTATTATCAACGGCGCCGACCCCGAAATTCTTTATGACGTGTTTGACGGCGATTTTGTCGGAACCTATTTCGCCGCAAAAAACAAATAAACGGAGTGAATCAGAATGCTCATAAACATGTGTGCCGAGGCAAGAAAGGCTTCTGCCGTTCTTGGCTCTGCCGATGAAACCACAAGGAACAAAGCGTTAAAAGCAATGGCAGATGCGCTTTCTGCGCGTTCTTCGGAGATCATTGCCGCAAACGAGGTCGATCTGACGCGCGCAAAAGAAAACGGAATGAGCAACGCGATGCTCGACCGATTAACGCTTACCGATGACCGCATTAAAGCGATCGCTTCGGCAGTCGAAAAGGTTATCGTTCTCCCCGATCCGCTCGGCGGAAGCGAAAGTTGGACTCGTCCCAACGGGCTGGTTATCGAGAAAAAACGCGTTCCGTTCGGTGTTATCGCGATAATTTACGAGGCGCGCCCGAACGTCACCGCCGATGCGGCGGCGCTTTGCGTCAAATCGGGTAACGCTGTTATTCTTCGCGGCGGTAAAGAGGCGATAAGTTCCAACGTTGCCGTTGCAACCGTGCTTTCCGACGCGCTCTTTTCGGTCGGTCTTCCGAGGGAGTGCATTCAGATCGTTTCCGATACCTCGCGCGAGACAGCGAACGCTTTGATGAAGATGAAGGGCGGCATTGATCTTTTGATTCCGCGCGGCGGCAAATCGCTCATTCGCTCGGTGGTTGAAAACGCGACGGTTCCCGTTATCGAGACCGGCGCAGGCAATTGCCATGTCTTTTTCGACGAAAGCGCCGATTTCGGTGTTGCGCTTGACGTTATCGACAACGCAAAACGCCAACGCCCCTCGGTTTGTAACGCGGCAGAAAGTCTGCTCGTTCATGAAAAGATCGCCGAACAGATCCTTCCTCTTGTCAAGACCCGTCTTGACAACGTTGAACTTCGCGGTTGCGAAAAAACCCGCTCTGTCATTCCCGACATAAAGGTTGCGACCGATGACGACTTCTTTACCGAATATAACGATTATATCCTCGCGGTCAAGGTCGTTTCGGGCGTTGAGGAAGCGGTTGAGCACATCAATCTTCACGGAACGGGTCACAGCGAAGCGATCATCACCCAAAACAGCGAAAACGCCGAATATTTCTGCAACAATATCGACGCCGCAGCGGTTTATGTTAATGCTTCGACGCGTTTCACCGACGGCGAAGAGTTCGGATTCGGCGCAGAGATTGGCATCTCAACCCAGAAAATGCATGCTCGCGGTCCGATGGGCTTGCGCGAAATGACGACCTATAAATATGTCATTCACGGCAACGGTCAGATCAGATAAAACGAAAAAGATAACAAAAAACGGTTTGGTTTCCCAAACCGTTTTCTTTATTTACAAAGCCAAACTTTGAGTTCTTCAACGCAGTTCTCGGCACTTCTCACGCCGGCGTCGTAAGCGGATTTTACCTTTTCGGGGTCGTGCTCCATTCTTCCGATGTCAAGCGGATTTTCGGGACGGATAACGAATATCTCGCCTCGTTTTTCGAGTTCGGCAATTCGCGCTGCCGTGCGGTTGTAGACTTCGTGACGGTTGGCGAGAACCGACACAAATTCGGGATATTTGCGATAGATGAGTTTCGGCAAAAAACGAAGTTCTTTCTTTTTGATGTAAGATGCGGGCCGGGTGAGAATGACAACGTTCTTCGTATAACCCATTTCGCGGAAGGCGTCGATCGGAACGCTGTCGGCACAGCCGCCATCGAGATATTTTTTGCCGTCAAGTTCGACGATGCGCGAAAGATATGGAAGCGTTGCCGACGCGCGAAGATAGTCGATGTCTTCAAGCATATCGTTCATTTTTATGTATTCCGCCTTGCCCGTTTCAAGGTTGGTGGCAACGACGTAAAACGGAATTTTGCATTTGTCGAACGCGTCATAATCATAGGGAACAAGTTTCTCGGGAAGCTCGTGATAGGCGAACTCCACCCCGACAACGTCGCCCGTTTTCAAAAAGCTCTTAAAACTCATAAAACGCGGATCGTTGCAATATTTGATGTAATAATTTATGCTTCTGCCCTTTTGTGATGAAAGGAAAGAGCAACCGTGCACCGCGCCCGCCGAAACACCGATAACACCGTCAAAAGAGATGCCGTGATCGAGAAAAACGTCGAGCACGCCTGCTGTATAGATGCCTCGGAAACCTCCGCCTTCCAGAACAAGTCCTGTTTTCATAAAAACCTCTCAATGAATTCGGTTCATTATATCATCTTTGTTTTCATAATTCAAGCATTGCATAATTTTGCCGTTTTTGCGGAAAATAAAAACGCAAAAAACAAACAAGGGGTTTAAAATATGAAAAAACTTTTGGTTTCGGCGGTTTTGTGCTTTTTGATCTTAGGCACCTGCAACGCTTCGGCGGAGGACACAAAACCGATCTCCGAGGGCAGGGATTATTCTCTGATCACGCCTGCTTCGACCGCTTATCCCGACGACGGAATAAAACTCACCGATGGGATTTTCGGTACGATTCCCGACGGCAAAACAAGTTATTATTCAAGCAATTCCTACGTCGGCTTCAACAAGACCGACGTTGACGGAAACGGAAATTTCGTTATCATTCTCGACCTCGGAAAAACCGTTGACGTTTCCTCGCTTTCGCTGGGGTTTCTGAACGAAACTTCGGCGGGAATCTATGCGCCGAGATCGGTTGAGTTTGCTATATCTAAAACCCGAAACGGCAAATATAACAGTCTCGGTTCGGTCAAAACCGAAAAAAGCACGGTTTCGAGCGCGAGCGAGACCTATGCCGCATCGCTTGATGCGGACCGATCGGGTCGGTTTGTCCGCGTTACCGTAACTCCGCTGACGGATTTTATTGACGACGGCGGTGAAATTGTAAATGCCGATTGGACATTTATTGACGAGATCAGTGTTTTCGGGACCGTGTCCGCCGATACTTCCGACGACACAAACGGCAAAGAACCGTTTGCGGACGGAAGCGCGGACGGCGATTCAAAGCCCGAAACTGGCGATTCGAGCGTTGGGATCATCGTGTTCATTCTGCTTGCCGTTTCGGCGGTGACGATGATGTTTGCGCTGTTCACAAATAAAAAAGAAAAGGATTTTTAAAGAACATCTTCGCGGAGATGACCGAACAAACAAAACCGATTTGATTTAATTCATCAAATCGGTTTTTTTGTTTGTATTTCAAAGTTTATCCGGATTGATTCGGTTCACGCAATCTCCAAACAGAGCTTTATCATATCGTCAAAGCCCATCTGGCGTTCTTCGGTCGAAAGTTCTTCCTTTGTGAACATGTGGTTGCTGACCGTGCAGACACAAAGCGCTTTTGCTTTCGCCTTTGCGGCAATCATATAAAGAGCGGCGGCTTCCATTTCGACGCCGAGAATTCCCATTTCTTTCCATTGCGAATTGACTTCCTCGGGCGCATAAAAAACATCGGTGGAATAAATGTTGCCGACGCGCGCATTGATGCCGAGTTCTGCGGCTTTTGCATCGGCGGCTTTGAGCAGCCCGAAATCCGCGATCGGCGCAAAAGTTCCGGGGAGGTTATATTGCCAAGCAAAATTGCTGTCGTGGCAGACTCCCTGCGCGATGATTATGTCACGGACGTTCACGCCCTCGCCGATACCGCCCGCGCTTCCTGCGCGGATGATCTGCTTGACGCCGTAATGGTTATAAAGTTCATAAGCATAAATGCCGATCGAAGCCATGCCCATGCCGTGTCCCATGACCGAAACGCGCTTGCCTTTGTAAAAACCCGTGTAACCGAGCATTCCGCGAACTTCGTTGAAGCAAACCGCATTTTCAAGATAGGTTTCGGCGATGTATTTGACGCGCAACGGGTCGCCGCACATAACGACCGATTCTGCAATATCGCCGATTTTAGCTGAATTGTGGGGAGTAGACATATAAAAACCTCCGGTGTTTTTTTGAAAAATATACCTATGAGTTCCGATGATTCGGATAAGACCTCAGGCCTCGCACGAATTCTGCGCGAGCTAACGGAACTCTTAAAACTCAATCAAAAACAGGTGTTTTCGATTGAAAAGCGTCGGCGGTCTCAATGCTGCCAAGCGCTTAAATATTTTTTCTGATTTTCGGAAAGAACGTCAATCTCGCAACCCCAGAAAGCAAGTTTGCGGCGAGCGACTTCTTCATCGACCTCACGCGGAACGCGAATGATCTTTTCTTGGAGTTTTCCTTGGTTGTTGACAAGATGGAGAGCCGAAAGCGCTTGGATCGCGAACGACATGTCCATGATCTCGGCAGGGTGACCGTCACCCGCGCAGATGTTGACAAGTCTGCCCTCGGCGATGACGTAAACCGTGTTGCCGGTGGGGAGTTTGTATCCGATGATGTTGTTGCGCGCTTCGAAGGTCTCGGTTGCATATTCGCGCAGAGCCTTCATATCGACTTCAACGTCAAAGTGACCTGCGTTGGTAAGGATCGCGCCGTCTTTAAGAAGAGGGAAGTGTTTGGTGGTGAGGATTTCGCAGTTGCCGGTAACCGTGCAGAAGAAATCGCCGATCTTTGCGGCTTCTTCCATCGGCATAACGGCAAAACCGTCCATGACCGCTTCCATTGCGCGAATAGGATCGACTTCGGTAACAACGACCGACGCGCCCAGCCCTTTTGCACGCATCGCAACACCCTTGCCGCACCAGCCATATCCTGCGACAACGACTTTTTTGCCTGCGACAATAAGGTTCGTCGTGCGGTTGATGCCGTCCCAAACCGATTGACCCGTGCCGTAGCGGTTATCGAAAAGATGTTTACAGTCGGCATCGTTGACGAGCACCATCGGGAATTCAAGAATGCCCTCGCGCGCCATTGCGTGGAGACGGATTATGCCCGTTGTGGTTTCTTCGCAACCGCCGATAACGTTCGGAAGAAGTTCGCGGTATTTGGTGTGGATAAGATTGACAAGGTCGCCGCCGTCATCGATGATGATGTTCGGTTTACCCTCGGCGATAACGCGCGAGGTATGTTCTTCATATTCCTCGTCGGTACAGCCGTGCCATGCATAGACGTTCAATCCGCCGTGAACGAGCGCTGCGGCAACGTCGTCCTGGGTGGAGAGGGGGTTAGAACCCGTGATATACATTTCTGCGCCGCCTGCGGCGAGCACACGGCAGAGGTAAGCGGTTTTTGCTTCAAGATGTACGGAAAGCGCAACGCGAAGACCCGCAAAAGGCTTGGTTTTGCTGAATTCTTCTTCGATTCCGCGAAGAAGGTCCATGTTGTTTTTAACCCATTGAATCTTTTTTTCGCCGCTTTCCCAAAGCGAAATATCTCTGATATCGTAAGACATATTTTTACTCCTTAATTATCAAGAAAATCAACGATTTTGTTAACTTCGTAATAAAGTTTTTCTTCGTCAATGGTGGTGAGTTGCTTATTTTTCAAAACCACCTTGCCGCCGATGATGAGCGTGTCGGTCTCGCTGCCGTCGCAGCAATAGCAGATCGCGGCATAATAGTTGCGGATCGGCTTCATCTGGGGAACGTTTGTGTCAAGCAGTGCGATATCGGCTTTCCAGCCCGCTTCGATTTTGCCCAATTTTTCAAAACCGAGCGCCTTTGCGCCGTTAACGGTTGCGAAATCGAGCGCTTTTTTCGCGGGGATCGCGGTCGAATCGTAATTCGTGCCTTTGTGGAGAAGCGTCATATAATTGAGTTCGGAGAACATATTGAGCGCGTTGTTGGAAGCAGCCGAGTCGGTGCCGATACAAACGTTGACGCCCGCTTGGTCAAGCTGATAGATCGGAGCGATGCCGTTGCCGAGTTTCAAATTGCTCTTCGGGTTTGAAGCAACGCTGACGCCATGCTTTGCAAGAAGCGAGATGTCGTTTTCGGTAAGTTGAACGCAATGCGCCGCAAGGGTTTTGTTTTCGAAAAGACCGAGGCTTGCGCAATATTCGGTCGGGGTACAGCCGTTGTCGCGCATGCAGTCGGAAAATTCCGCCTTGCTTTCCGAAAGGTGAATGTTCAACCCCAAACCGAGACGTTTTGCCTCGCCCGAAATTTTAAGAAGATATTCTTTGTCACAGGTGTAGATCGCGTGAGGCGCGAGCATGAATTTTATGTTGTCATGACCCGACCATTCCTCGATTTCCTGAAATTGCTCATCGAGGCGTTTCTGGCCGCCTTCGCTTCCGACAAGACCTCTGCTCACGACAGCGCGCATACCCGATTCGACCGCCGCTTTTGCCGAAGCGCCGGGGAAGAGATGCATGTCGCAAAAAGTGCCGCAACCGCGCTTTATCATCTCGGCACATGCGAGAAGTGAGCCCCAATAAGCCTGTTCGTTGTTAAGTCTGTCCTCTTTCGGCATAACGCCTTCAAAGAGCCATTGCATGAAAGGAAGATCGTCAGCCGCGTTGCGGAGAACCGACATATAAGCATGAGTGTGCGCGTTGACGAACGCAGGCATGGCAATTCTGCCCTGACCGTCGATCGTTTCGTCAGCGACGAAATCCGTCGGAGCGTTTCCGATCGAAACGATCGTATCGCCCGAAACGTAAATGTCTGTGCCGACGGGCTTGTCACCCTCGGGCAGAAGAACGTTTTTGATAAGAAGGTTCATAACAGTCCTCCGTAATAATGATTGATTTAAGTATAACCGAATTTGCCGAAAATTACAATAAAAAATCTCGAGAGATGACGACTTTACCGAATTCTCGGAATTATATCATTATTATACAATGGAAATATTTGAAAATCAACGAAAATTGAACAAAAAAACATTGCCAAGAGGGTATTTTGGTGTTATAATTATAAAATCCATGAAAATCGCTTTGAAATCAGGTGTATTGATTATGTTTAAAATTGTTTCAAAGGCGGCGCTTAATCCGACCGTTTCGAAAATGGTCGTTTATGCTCCTCAAATTGCAAAAAAAGCCGAGCCCGGTCAGTTCATAATTCTTCGTGTCGATGACGACGGCGAACGCATTCCTCTTACTATTGCGGATTACGACGCAAAAGAGGGAACCGTTACCATTATTTATCAGATCGTCGGCGCAACGACCAAAAGGCTCGATGCCAAAAAAGAAGGCGAATATATTTCCGACTTTGTCGGCCCGTTGGGCAGACCTACCGAAACCGAAGGGATCAAAAAGGTTGCCGTTATCGGCGGCGGCGTCGGGTGCGCGATCGCGCTTCCCGTTGCTAAAAAGCTCCACGAACTCGGCGCGGAGGTTCATTCGGTCGTCGGATTTCGTAACAAGGACCTTGTTATTCTCAGCGACGAATTCACTGCTTGCAGCGATAAATACATCATCATGACCGACGACGGCTCGATCGGCGAAAAGGGTCTTGTTACCGATGCGCTGCGCAAGTTGATCGAAAGCGGCGAACAATATGACGAAGTTATCGCGATCGGTCCGGTGATCATGATGAAGTTCGTCTGCAAACTCACCAAGGAATTCGGAATCAAAACCACCGTCAGCATGAACCCGATCATGATCGACGGAACAGGTATGTGCGGCGGTTGCCGTCTTACCGTCGGCGGCAAGGTCAAGTTCGCATGTGTTGACGGCCCCGATTTTGACGGTCACGAGGTCGATTTTGACGAGGCTATGGATCGCGGCTCGATGTATCGCGATTTTGAACGCCATAAATATGAAGAAACCTGCAACCTTCTTAACAAGTCGGTTGAATGAACGATGGGGAGGAATCACTAATGCCTAATATGTCTTTAAAAAAGAACGAAATGCCCCATCAGGCTCCCGAGGTACGCGCTCGTAATTTCGAGGAAGTTGCGCTCGGTTATACCCCCGAACAGGCGATCGACGAGGCACAGCGTTGCCTCAACTGCAAAAACCGTCCCTGCGTTTCGGGTTGCCCCGTTAATATCGCTATCCCCGAATTTATCGCGCTTGTTGCAGAGGGCGATTTTGAAGCTGCATATAACGTTATCAGCCGTCAGAGTTCGCTTCCCGCCGTTTGCGGCAGAGTTTGCCCGCAGGAATCGCAATGCGAAAGCAAATGCGTGCGCGGGATCAAGGGCGAACCGGTTGCTATCGGCAGGCTTGAACGGTTTGTTGCCGATTGGCATAACGCTCATTGCGACGTTCTTCCCGAACGTCCCGAAAGCAACGGACACCGCGTTGCGGTCATCGGATCCGGTCCTTCCGGTTTGGCTTGCGCGGGCGACCTTGCAAAGAAAGGTTATGAGGTCACCGTTTTTGAAGCACTTCACGTTGCCGGCGGCGTTCTTGTTTACGGTATTCCCGAATTCCGCCTTCCCAAGGCGATCGTTGCCAAAGAGATCGAGACCCTTAAAGCCCTCGGCGTTGAGATCAGAACCAATTCGGTTGTCGGCAAACTTATCTCGGTAGACGAACTTTTTGAAGAAGGCTTTGAAGCTGTGTTCATCGGCTCTGGCGCAGGCCTGCCCAGATTCATGGGCATTGAGGGCGAAAACCTCAAAGGCGTCTATTCCGCGAACGAATTTCTGACAAGAATAAATCTCATGAAAGCCTACCGCGAGGAGAGCAACACTCCTATTTTCCGTGCAAAGAAGGTTGCGGTCTGCGGCGGCGGTAACGTTGCTATGGATGCGGCAAGAAGCGCGCTCCGTCTGGGCGCTGACGAGGTTTATATCGTCTATCGCCGCGGCGAAAACGAACTTCCCGCACGTGCCGAAGAAGTTGAACACGCAAAGGAAGAGGGCATCATCTTCAAACTTCTCACCAACCCCACCCGTATCCTCAAAGGCGAAAACGGCTTTGTCGGCGGCATGGAATGCGTTGAGATGACGCTTGGTGAACCCGATGCGTCGGGCAGAAGAAAGCCTGTCGTTAAGGAAGGCAGTGAATTTGTGCTTGACGTTGATTGCGTGATCATGGCGATCGGTACATCACCCAACCCCCTCATCAAATCAACCACCGAAAACCTTGCGACCGAAAAATGGGGCGGCATTATTGCCGACGAAAACGGCTTGACCTCGCGTGAAAACGTCTATGCGGGCGGCGACGCCGTCACGGGCGCGGCAACCGTAATTCTCGCGATGGGCGCGGGCAAGACCGCGGCCGATGCGATCGACAAGAAACTTTCGGGCAAATAAAATTCCATGATTTTCGGAACCGCTTGGAAAAACCAAGCGGTTCTTTGTTTTTTTACAATTATTATATGGGCAAAAAGCCAAAAAACTGTTGACTTTGTGCATGCGATTTTGTATAATATACAAAAATAAAACAAAGGAGATTATTATGAAATTTACAAAAAGATTTCTCGCGTTTGTTCTCGCGGCGTTGATGCTCGTTTCTGTTTGCGTCGTGGTCGTTTCCGCTGAATCTTACGTTCTCGGTGACGTTACACGCGACGGAAAAATCAACGCAAGAGACTACATTAAGGTAAAACGTCATTGCCTTAAAACCACGACTCTTACCGATGAAGAGTTTAACCTTGCTGACATTAACCGCGACGGCAGGGTAAATGCTCAGGACTACATCAAAATCAAGCGTCATTGTCTCGGCACAGCCATCATTGAAAACACTTTGTTCTCAATGACTCCTCAGGGCGATGTCGTTGAAATCGACGATAACGTTTATTATCAGTATTACACCGTTCAGAGCGGCGAAGCAAATCGCACCGAAACCGTTGTTTCGATGGAATTTGACCCTGCTGACGGTTATATCCCGATGGTATTCTCGGGTCAGGCATGTAATTATTGGGATTACGATTCGGGCATCCTCTCTACGCAATATGATATCGCTACCCAGAAATACGGTTATGACGTAGTAGGTGTTATCAACGGCTCGTTCTTCTCGATGGACACCGCTTATGGTCAATACGGTCTTCTTAACGGAAATATCATTTCCAACGGCAAGGTCGTTTCCGCACATGCAGGCCACTATGATACAGTTGTTGCTTTCGATTCGGACGGCAGCATGAATTTTGTCAACAGCCAGCTTGAATTCAAACTGTTCCTCGGCGGCAAGGAAGTGCCCAACGGTATTTATTACATCAACAAGCACTCCGGCCATTTGAACGGAGCTAACTGGAGCAACAGATTCTATTATTTCGATACCTCTTGCGGCAGCAACGCCACGACCTATGCTGTATGCCCGGGTTACGAAGTGGTTTGCGAAAAGGTAAACAACTCCGAACTTGCTGTCGGCGATATGCTTTACGGCAGAATTATCGAAATCAAAGAAAATTCCTACGGCACTGCTCTTTCGGACGGCGAATACGATATGTCCGATAAGTTCGTTCTCTTCGTAGCTGACGATTCGCCTTATGCAAGTTATGTCGAAGACCTTGTTTTAGGTGACATCGTTAACATTCAGGTTAACGAAACCGTTGCGGCTTCCAAAGAAATCATGGAAAACGCAAACAGCGTTATCCCCAACGTCGGCTTCCTCGTTAAGGACGGCGTTGACCAGACTCAGATCAAATCCACGATCGGCACTCACGACGTTACTCTCGCTGCTCGTTGGACTGCATTCGGTCAGAAGGCAGACGGCTCTTACGTATTCTTCACCTCCGAAGGCGGCTCTACCGGCGAAACCAGCAGATCGATCACCCTCCGCGACGTTGCGAAGTTCATGATCGAAAAGGGCTGCGTTAACGTTATCCGTATGGACGGCGGCGGATCGAGCGCAATGTACGTTAAAGACACCGGCGACGGCGAACCCGGTTATCTCCAAAGCAGCACTCGCGACGTTGGCGACTGTATCCTCGTTGTCAAGGCCGACAGCACCAAGAGCGAAGACCTTGAAAACATTCTTTCTGCCAGAATAGCCGAAGCAAAAGCTATCGTTGCAAGCGAACCCAACGCAACTATTTCTGCCGCAATCGCAGAAGCAGAAGCGATTCTCGCGCTTGACAACCCCGTTTCGGGCGATGTTCGCCGCGAAATCTGCGACCTTGATGATGCTATGTCCGGCAGAGACAGAATCGCTGATCTTATCGAGCAGGCAAACGGCGTTAAATTCACCGAATTCAGCGTTACAAACCTCGATGCTCTCCGCAATGCTTATGCGGACGCGGTTGCGGCTCTTAACGCTCCCGACGTTACATATGGAGAATCGAAATATATCTGCGATACTCTCGAAGCGCTTCTTGAAACCAAAGGCGAAGGCGAACTTGTTGAAAACGGCATTTTCATCACCGGCTTCAACAGCTCCATTCTCGCAGGCGATGCCACCATTTTCACTCCCGATTTCGGCGAGATCTCTCACTCTACCGCAAACCACAAATGGACGCAGAACATGATTCTCACCTGGGATGATTTGATGGGCGGTTATGTCGTTACCGAAATGTTCCATGGCAACGGCGATGCAAAGACGGTCAACCTCGAAGAAAATCAGTTGTTCATCGCGCTTCACCGGGACAGCTCTGTTCCCGACAGCATTCCCAATATGGACGCATTCAGTCAGGCAACCGTAGGCCAGAGACTTATTATCAACGGCATCGACATTGAAAATAAGACGATCGGCTTCCTCGCTTATATTAAATTTGTATAATCCCAAAATAAGAAAAGAAGGTTTTCCTCAACGGAAAACCTTCTTTTTTTGACGTTGTTGCGAAACCGAAACGTCAAACCTAAAAGGATTGACTTTTTGGCAAAAACATTTATAATGTTCAAAAAACGGTTGAGGAATTTGTTTTATGACGAGAATCATGTTTGTCTGTCACGGCAAGATTTAAGCCAGCCACGGCACACCAAGCTATGCCACCTTATACTACCCTTTGCAACGGGTTGACCTCATTTGTACTACTCGCATACTACTTTTGAAAACAACCACATTTTGCCCCAATATGACGAAATAGCACAGCCGCCTCCATCACGGAGGCGGCTGTTTTTATCATTTCGATACCTAATACTTTTAACCTACACCCAGAACTACTTGGAATAAAGAAAAGCCAATACCTTGATTGTCGGAAAGGTAAACCACATTTAGGAAAACTACGGCACCATCAGTCAGCGTAACTTGGTAAGTTACTTGCTCTTGTCTGGTTTTTCCAGCTGTGCCAGTGGAGGTATTGA
The DNA here is from genome assembly GCA_045536535.1 of Eubacteriales bacterium. Classification (GTDB taxonomy): domain Bacteria; phylum Bacillota; class Clostridia; order Oscillospirales; family CAG-382; genus Coliplasma. Next base: position 56,600 of record JAZSNS010000019.1, read on the forward strand.
CGGTGATACTTTTCAATTCAATGGCACTTGCTTTTCTACCTGCCAGGTAGGCACTCATTTGGGCGATAGCATTATCGGATGTTTCTGCAACCTGGGGATGTAGCAAGGCTTTGGCATCGGATGCGTTATCATCAGCTAATGCTGCCATCATTTCCTCTACTTTCGGAGTAGCTTCTGCCTCGCCTGCTATCGCACCTGACATATTTTGTGTAAAGTTACAGGCGGTCAAGCAGCCAAGTAGTGCAAATAGGACCAGGGTAAGGCGAATTATCTTTTTCATCAATAGGACTCCTTTCGTTTTTTATCAAACTGTTTGCCTAATTGAATTATATACCGCCAACTCACAGAAATCAAGAAATTTCGTATCAATCCCCAATTACCGCTGCCCGTCCATATCTGCAAAAGTAGCTATGATGATGGTAGTGGGATTTTTGTTTTCAGCATTTACCCCGTCAGCCAAAAGCCGTTTTTTCGGCTTCTACTTTAGATGCGTAACTCTTGCCGACGGAAAAGCCTTCCCCTCAAGGGGAAAGCCTTTGTTGCAATCTTTGGGCGGCTGTGTTACAATATTCCTTCGAAAGCGAGGAAAAGTTATGAATAAGATATTATTCGTCTGTCACGGCAACATCTGCCGCTCTCCTATGGCGGAATTTATTTTCAAAAACATGCTTTCGGAACGCGGACTTTCTTCGGATTTTTACGTATGTTCAAGCGCAACGAGCAGCGAGGAGATTTGGAACGGCAGAGGCAATCCCGTTTATCCTCCCGCGAAAGCCGAACTTTTAAAACACGGAATCACCTGCGAGGGCAAGACCGCGGTTCAGCTCAAAAAGGCAGATTATGACAATTATGATCTTTTCGTCGGAATGGACAGCGCAAACATTCGCAATATGCACCGTATTTTCGGAAGCGATGCCGACGATAAGATAAGAAAACTCATGGATTACACCTCTCGCGGGGGCGACGTTGCCGACCCTTGGTATTCCGACCGTTTTGATGTTGCCTATCGCGATATTTTCGACGGTTGTAAAGCGCTTCTTGCTGAATTGATAAAATAAAAGGAAAAAAGTGTTTTGATTTGCAAAGCACTTTTTTAAAATTTCGGGGGGGTTGTTTAAGTTTTGCTTTTATCCTCTTGAAAAACGGAAAAAAATATGATAGAATAATGCAATATATAATGTGTTATTATGGCTTAAAATGTCGAAAGTGCAACCGTTTGGGAGATTTGCATGAATATAGGATTGGTTTTGGCGGGGGGAATGGCCAAGGGCGCTTATGAAGTGGGCGCGCTGAAAGCCTTGGCTGAATTCGTACCGAAAGACGAAATTAAATATATGAGCTGTTCTTCAATCGGAACTCTTAACGGTTATGCTTATATGACTGACCGAATGGATTGGATGGACAGCGTTTGGGATACAATCTGCGGAGACAAGGATCGTCAGATATTCACGCGTGTTCTTCGTTCCGATCTGCTTGACAGCAAGGTTGATGAACTTGACCTTGCCGAAGACAAATTGGATTTTGTGTTTTATACCTCGATGCTCGATCTTGGAAAAACGCAGATAAATTATAAAGATATCGCAAACGTTCCGCCCGAAAAACGCAGGGAATATCTCCTTGCAAGCGCGGCGTTCCCGATTTATCGCAAGCCTGTTAAAATCGGCGATCGAAAGTATTATGACGGCGCGTTGATAGATAACATACCCGTTTATCCGATGATGAAACACGAAATGGATTATATAATTTGCATCCATTTTGACGATACCGCATATAAATTCGAGAACCCCGAGTTTGATAATAAGATCATCGAGATCACCTTTTATGATGATACGATCTTCAAAGACTATTTCATTTTCAACAAAAAAGATATCGAGCGAATGAAGGAACAGGGTTACGAAAAAACGAAACGCGTTCTTTCCGACGTTTTTGCTCAGGGTTATGACAATAAAGAAGCGGTCTATGAGGGCATAATCAGGAATGATGAGCAAAATGCCAAGAGCCGTAAACTTCGCCTGACCACCGACGTTGTCGTGTCAAACTTCAACAAACTCACTCAAAAATTTACAAAACGGCGCATCACGCCGTAGTTGACAATAGGATTTATCTGTGATATGATAAATCTCACGGGGCATTAGCGCAGCTGGGAGCGCACAACACTGGCAGTGTTGGGGTCAGGGGTTCGAATCCCCTATGCTCCACCAAAAAACGACAGGTTTTGACCTGTCGTTTCTTTTTGTGCATTGACCTCTCGTTGTTCTCGCTTTTTCTCTGATCGTCGTTTCAATGACAACGAGAGGAGGGAATTGCGCTGCCCTGAATGATGTTTCGTTTTTCCATTTCGCGCTTTATTGTGTTCATGACGGTTTTCTTATCCGCGCTCCAAAGCGGCGAAACAAGGTGCGCTTTCGGCGCGTCGCCCGTGATGCGGTGAACAACGATATTTTCGGGCAGACGGTTGATGCAGGCAAAAAGGATCTCCATATATTCATCAAGAGAAAGCGCATTGAATCCGCCCGATTCAAAATCGGCACAAAGGTCGGTGCCGCGAAGAACATGAAGAAGTTGAAGTTTTATCCCTTTTGTACCCGATTTTACGGCAAGGTCGACCGAATCAAGTGCGTCGGCAACCGTTTCGCCGGGCAGCCCGAGGATTATGTGGGTTATGACTTCAATGCCGTTCGCATTAAGGTCGGAAACCGCTTTTTCAAAAGCTTCGTTTTTGTAACAGCGCCTTATGTATTCGGCGGTCTTTTCGTTTGCGGTCTGCAACCCGAGTTCGACCCAAACGGGTTTTATTCTGTTCAGCTCGGCGAGCATTGCAACGGTTTCTTCGGGCAGGCAATCGGGACGCGTCGCGACAGAAATCGCAACGATATCGTCGCGTTTTAAAACTTCCGAAAACACGTTTTTCAAAAAGTCAACGGGCGCATAGGTGTTTGTGAAACTTTGAAAATATGCAATGAATTTCTGTGCATCGGTCTTTTTTGAAATGAGTTTTTTCGCTTCTTCAATACGGGCGTGGACATCGCCGTTCTGCTTTGCGAAATGGGACGAACCTTCAAGACAGAAAATGCAACCGCGAGTGTCAAGCGTTCCGTCGCGGTTAGGGCAGGTAAGCCCCAGATCGAGCGAAATTTTATAGACCTTCTCGCCGAAGGTCTTTTTCAGATATTCGTTCAAAGAATAATATCGGTTTTGCATTTTGTTTCACCGCCCGAAAACAATTATAACAAAAACCTCTTCGCTTTACAATAGAAAAGCGATTTTGACAAACGATTCTCTTGACAAAAAAATGAGGTTGGGTTATAATTCTTCTCACAAAACAAAAACGCAGGCGTAGTTTAGTGGCAGAACTTCAGCTTCCCAAGCTGACTGTGCGGGTTCGATTCCCGTCGCTTGCTCCAAAAGAAAAAGAGACGCAAGGTCTCTTTTTTTCTTTTGGATTACAAAAATGGAGGGAATCGAAGGGCAGTAAAAAAACAGTCCGGTGGACTGTTTTTTCTGCCACAGGGGAGAGAGCGAAAAGGCGAGAGCGAGCGGAGCGCAGCGGCAAGCCTTGAAAGCGAACGGAGATTCCCGTCGCTTGCTCCAACAAAAAAGTCTCTTTTGTCTATCAGACAAAAGAGACTTTTTTCAATGATATCCGTTCCCTGCGGTCGCAGATGATACAGCAAACGCTATGATATCTGCTTCGCAGATGATATACGCTTCGCGTATGAAGGAACGGATATTATATCATGCTTGCGGAGCAAGTATATCATACGGCGATAGCCGTATATCATGTCGCGTCAGCGATATATCATTGAATACTGCAATAATTCATGGTATAATCATTTCGAAAGGAGAATGCGAAATGAAAAAATTATATATTATATTACTTGTCGTTGTTTTGATTTTTAATCTCACTGCTTGTGATGAGGATTTGGTAAAAGGAAGTATTGTAAACCAAGCAAACAACACAACAGCAGAACTTGATATTATGCCTCAAAAACTGTTTGAATTTGCAGAGATTGGCGATATAGTTGTGGTAACTGCTGGGAATTTCAAAGCAGAAATGCCCCTTGTTGATGAATTGATTGCAGAAGAAGGCAAATTGCAATTATTTTATGATGCAAATGAACATACATTAAACATATGTTCTTACAATCAAAACTTTTTTGAAACTTGTGATGTTTCATCCGATGACAAGGTTAAAATTAACAAAAAGTGAATACACTACTTTTGGTCGTTTTTACCCCCCCACTTATACACCTTTTGGTCGTTCTTTCGCAAAAGAAAAAGAGACGCAAGGTCTCTTTTTTTCTTTTGGATTACAAAAACGGAGGGAATCGAAGGGCGCGTGTTGAATGAAGGAGGGACAAGACCTTTCCTCGCATTATTATATCTATATGTTGATCAAATCACAAAAAGATAAAAAAGGTTTTCCGCTTTTGACGGAAAACCTTCTATAATTATTTATTATTCATTTTTGGTTATTCATCAAAACAAATTCCTCCGCCGAGCGCAAACCGTCGATCGCGGCCGAAATAATGCCGCCGGCATATCCTGCGCCCTCGCCGAGAGGGAAGATACCCTTGATGTTGCTCTGGCGGTCGTCAGAACGTTTGATCCTTATCGGGGAACTCGTTCGGCTTTCGACGGCGGTGATGACCGCGCCCGAATCGTCAAAGCCTTTTATCTTTCTGCCGAAATCGATAAGCGCTTCGCGGAACGATGCATTCATCTCGTCGGAGAAAAGTGATGCGACGTCGCAAATACGTACTCCGCGCGGATAGGTCGGGTCGACCTTTCGGTTTGCCTTTTCGGTTATTCCCAGATAATCCCCGACGCTCATCGCAGGCGCGGTGAAATCGTTTCCGCCGAGTTCAAACGCCGCTTTTTCGAGCCGTTCGCGATAGTCATAGCCTGCGAAAATGCCGTCGCCCAGATCTTCCGGCAAGACTTCGCAAAGTATCGCGCTGTTGGCGTTTTTACCGTCGCGCGCGTGGTAACTCATGCCGTTTGTGACAAGCCGTTCATTTTCGCTCGCCGCCGCGACAACGTGGCCGCCGGGACACATGCAAAAACTGTAAACGGTTCTGCCCGTTGAGCAATGCCTGAAAAGTTTATATTCCGCAGGAGGCAAAAAGCGAAGAAAATCGTTTTTGCCGTATTGCGCGATGTCAATGCATTTTTGCTCATGTTCAATACGGAATCCCACCGAAAACGGCTTTTTTTCCAATTCCGCACCATGAGAATAAAGCATTTCGGCGACATCTCTCGCCGATTGTCCCGTTGCGAGGAAAAGAGTTTCGGTCTTTATGTTTTCGCCGTTTGCGATAACGGCTTTGAGACGTCCGTTTTCGGTAACGATGTTTTCGAGTTTGGTTTCAAACCGAATCTCTCCGCCGAGTGCGATGATCTCTTTGCGCAGATTTTCCACAACGTTGCGGAGCAGATCGGTGCCGATGTGCGGTTTTGCGATATAAAGCGTTTCCTGCGGCGCGCCGGCGTCAACGAGAGTTTTGAGAACAAACTGACCGCGAAAGCTTTTGTCTTTGACAAGGGTGTTGAGTTTTCCGTCGGAAAACGCGCCTGCGCCGCCCTCGCCGTATTGAATGTTGGAATCGGGGTTGAGTTCTCCGCCCGAGAAAAACGAGTCGACATCTTTTTTCCGTTCATGGCCGATTTTTCCGCGTTCGAGAACGATCGGCTTCAAACCCGCCCTTGCGAGCATGAGCGCGGCAAAAATACCCGCAGGACCGAAACCTGCGACAACAGGGCGGTTTTCGGGCATGAAACGCGCTTCGGGGAATTTATATTCCTCCTCCGAAAGCATAACAGTGCCGCCGCAACGCGAGGCGATTTTTTCCTCGTCTGACCCGTTTGCGAAAACATCAACGGTATAGACGAATTTCGCCTTGTTACGGCGCGCGTCGAGAGATTTTTTCTTTATTTCATAATCAAATCCGCCGATTTCAAGCCCCGTCAATTCCGAAAGAGCCGATTCGAGGGAAAGAGCGTCCTCTTTCGGAGAACGCTCGAATGTAACCCTTATCATTATTTAGTGAAGTTTTTGTCGAGCCAAGCTTTATAGTCGTTATAAAGTTGGATCGAGCCGGGATGGCCGCAGAAAGCGGTGGTGCCGGGTTTGTTGAACATACCGAGATATTGATAGATGAGGATCTCGTCAACGTAAGGAGAGATGCTCTTGATCTGTTGATCGATTCTGTCCATAGCGGCGGGACAAAGCGCGCTTCGGTAAACGTCGCCCTCGAATTCAAACACTTCCATGTCAGCCCAAAGCGCAGCTCTGCCTGCTTTGTCGTGAGCCTTGCGAAGCGCTTCGTAATATGCGGGAGTTTCGTGGGGTTTAGCCTTGCGGACGCCGATCTCGTCCTGATATGCGATGATATCGCAATCGAGTCTTTCGAGCTGGCTGACAAAGTTATCGTCGGCTTTGAGGCTGTTTGTACCGTAAGGAGCGATGAGAACTTTGAGGTTCGGGTCGAAGCTCTTGCCGTATTTGGTGTAAAGATTGGTGTATTCGATGAAAGTGTCGGGATAGTAGGGGTAGATGCCGAGCTCATCGGGGAGATACCAGCCATAGAAGGACTTGTGGTGGCCGTACTGTGCATAAAGCTGGTCCATAGCCTTAAATGCGCGCTTGGTAACCTCGGGGCTTGTCATATTATTAACGGTATCGGTCCAGAGGCCGTAGAAGCCTGTGCCCATAAAGATCTTCATATCGTGGCGATCAGCCGCACGATACATTGCCTCCATAGGATCGGACGCGCCCATTTTCGCCATGGGATAGATGTCTGTCTTGAAGTATGCCTCGCAGGAATCCTCATAGACCAGCGCGCTTGCCATAAGCACGATATATTTCATGCCGAGAGAAGCCATTTCTTCCATTTTGGTTTCCCACTGTTCGTCGGAGAAGTGACGGCAGATGGGATTCCAATATTTTCCCTCGGGAAGATTGTGATGGTGGAATTCAAACCAAGTACCTGTGATGGGTTTAAGCATAGCAAAAATTTCCTTTCCTTGAATTTATTACCTTTTACAGAATAACATTTAGATGTGTTTTTTTCAATAGTTTTTCATAAAAAAGCCGCGCGTTTTTATATAATACCGTTCATCGAAAGTATGAACAGAACACATGTGGCGATTATCGCGCCGGCGAGGATAAAAAGACCGATCGGGAACTTCTTTTTTGTGCCGGAAGAAGAATTATCAACAAGATTTGCTTTCCGTAAAGCCGTGACAACAGGACGGTAAAGCAAAAAGGTGAAACCTGCGTTAAGTCCGGCTTTCAAAAGGTTGAACGGTAAAAATGCGGGCAGCAGAAGTTCGACGACCGCCTCGCGCGGGTAACCCATATAAAGCGGCGTGATGAGGTAATTCCAAAGCATCATCACCGCGACCATAAGAACGCTTCCGACAGCCAAACCGATGACCGCGCCCCAAAGGGTGCGCTTCTTTTTATAGATAAAAGCGGCTGTGCAGGCGAACGAGCAGGACGACAAAACATTCATCACCAATCCGATGAACCCCGTTTCGCTCGCAAACGCCATTTCGATCAGCGAAACGATCAACGAAACCGAAAACGATATCCAAGGACCCCAAATGAAACCGCCGAGAGCGATGATGATGTCCTTCGGGTCATATTTCAAAAACAGCGTCACGGGGATCCTGCCGACCAACATGACGATATACGCCAAGGCGCAGAGCATGGCGGTTATTGAAATTATTTTTATTCTGTTTTTGTTTTTCATAAAGCTCACCTTAATAAAAAATCCCCGAAAGCATAAAACTTTCGGGGGAATTTGCAAAATGACGCAAAACTTAAAAACGCGAAATCTCTGCTTCTTTTATCCAGACTTTACTGTTGGTTTCGGAATCGCACCGAATCATGCAAAAACGCTCGCGGACTTTACCGCCAATCGGGAATCACACCCTGCCCCGAAGCAATATTCGTTTGTGTATTTATATTATAATTACAGAACAGAATATGTCAAGAGGATAAATTAAGATATTGAAAAAACGAAAAAAATGTGCTATAATACACGACAAATCGAGCATCGAACTTTGTTTTAACGAGGTTTTTTATGAAGATAATTATTGTCGGATGCGGAAAAGCAGGCACTTCGATTCTCGCCAGCCTTGTCGGAGAGGGCAACGACGTTGTTGCCATTGACTCTTCGCCTGCCGTTATCGAAGAAATCAGCAACGTTTATGACGTTATGTGTGTTTGCGGCAACGGCGCGGACACCGAAACGCTTGAAGAAGCTGAGGTTTCAAAGGCTGAGCTTTTTGTTGCTGCCACCAAATCGGACGAGCTTAACATGCTCGCCTGCTTTGTCGCCGAAAGAATGGGCGCAAAGCATACCATTGCGCGCATCCGCAACCCTGAATATAACGATCGCAGTCTTGATTTTCTCCGCAAACATCTCGGTCTTACCGTTTCGGTCAACCCCGAATGGATGGCGGCGAAAGAACTTTATAACATTTTAAAACTGCCCGCGGCGGTCAATATCGAAAGCTTTTCGGGCGGCAACCTTGAAATGGTCGAGATCCGCCTTAAACAGGATTCGATTCTCGACGGCATGAACCTTATCGAACTTCGACGTCAATACAAAGCGAAGTTCCTTATTTGCGCGGTTCAGCGCGAGAACGATGTTTATATCCCCGACGGCAATTTTGTGCTTAAAAGCGGTGACAGGATAGGTCTTTCCGCATCTGCGAGCGAAATCCAAAAGATTTTGCGCATGTGGGGGCTTGTTCAGAAATCGGCAAGAAGCGTTATGATCCTCGGCGCGAGCCGAACCTCATATTATCTCGCAAAACGTCTTATTGCAAGCGGAAACAGCGTTAAGATAATCGACGAGGACGAAAAACGCTGCCGTGAATTCGCCGAAAAACTTCCCGAAGCGGTCGTCATCTGCGGCGACGGCGCCGAACAGGAACTGCTTCTTGAAGAAGGGCTCGGCTCTACCGATGCGTTTGTCGCGCTCACGGGCAAGGACGAACTTAACATCCTCATTTCGATCTTTGCGGCGTCTCAGAACGTACCAAAAGTCATTCCCAAAGTAAACCGCGCCGAACTTGCGGCAATGGCGGAAAATCTGGGTTTGGATTGTATTATTTCTCCGAGAAAGATCGTTTCCGACGTTCTTGCGCGTTACGCAAGAGCGATCAAGAACTCGGTCGGCAGTAACATCGAAACGCTTTATAAGCTCATGGGCGGAAGCGTTGAGGCTTTGGAATTTAACGTAAGTCCCGATTTCAAGGGCGCGAATATTCCTCTTAAAGACCTCGCGATGAAACCGAACATTTTGATTGCGGGAATAATTCGCGGACGAAAAGCGATCATACCTTCGGGCGACGACATGATCCAGCCCGGCAACCGAGTTGTCGTTATCGTTTCCGGTCAGCAATTGGTCGATCTTTCGGATATTCTTCAATAAAAAGGCGGTCGTTTGATATATGAACCGAAAAATGGTATTTTATATGTTCGGCCGTATCGGGCAGATCGTTGCTTTGATGATGCTTCTGCCCGCGCTCGTCGCGATCGTTTACGGCGAGATGTCTCAGATGTGGTCGTTCATCGTCACCGCGCTTTGTGCGGCGGCGTTGGGCACGCTTTGCGCGGTTGTTTTCCGAACGAAAGACAGAGTTATTTATGCAAAAGAGGGCTTTGCGGTCGTTGCTTTGGCATGGCTTGCAATGTCGGGTTTCGGCGCGTTGCCTTTTGTTATCAGCGGCGAAATTCCCTCTTATGTCGATGCGTTTTTTGAAACGGTCAGCGGTTTCACAACGACCGGCGCTTCGATTTTGACCGATGTTGAAGCAATGAGTTACAGCATGCTCTTTTGGCGCAGTTTCACCCATTGGGTGGGCGGTATGGGCGTGCTCGTCTTCGTGATGGCGGTGGTCTCAAACATGACCGACCGTTCGATTCACATCATGCGCGCAGAAATTCCGGGACCTGTCGTCGGCAAACTTGTTCCGCGCGCGAGGGACACCGCGAAGATACTTTATCTTATTTATATCGCGATGACTTTCATTCAGATACTGTTGCTTTATGCGGGCGGAATGCCGATGTTTGACAGCATCATTCACACTTTCGGCACTGCGGGCACGGGCGGTTTCGGCGTTAAGTCGGACAGCATTGCGGGATATAGCGTTTATTGCCAGAACGTTATCGGTGTTTTCATGATATTGTTCGGCATTAACTTCAATATTTATTATCTTTTGATCATCCGACGTTTCAAAACGGTCTTCAAAAGCACCGAACTTTGGGTTTATCTCGGCGTGATAGCCGTTTCGGTGGTTCTTATAACCCTTAATCTCTATTCGGTCAACCGCAACGTTCCCGATTCTTTAAGGCTTTCGTTCTTTCAGGTTTCGTCGATCATCACGACAACGGGATTCTCAACCGCCAACTTCAACGCATGGCCGTCACTTTCAAAGGGCATATTGCTCGTGTTGATGTGCCTTGGCGCATGTGCGGGCTCGACGGGCGGCGGACTTAAAGTTTCGCGCGCGGTAATTCTTTTCAAACTCATTCTCCGCGAGATAAAGCGCATGCTTCATCCGCGTTCGGTGACTTCGGTCAGGTTTGAAGGCAAAGCCGTCGATGATCAGACGTTGAGCAGCGTCGCGACCTATTTTGCCTGCTATGCTTTATGCGTCATCGCCGCATTTTTGTTGATTTGTATCGAGCCGTCTGATTTTGAAACCGATTTTTCTGCGGTTCTTGCAACCTTCAATAACATCGGCCCCGGTTTCGGCGAGGTTGGACCTGCGGGAAGTTTTGCGAACTATTCGGCGTTCTCAAAGCTCGTTCTGGCGTTCGGCATGTTGCTCGGCAGACTTGAAATTTTCCCGATAATCATCGCTCTTTCTCCCTCGACTTGGAGAAAAGAGGGCTGAAAAAAGATAAAACGGCAACAAAAAAATCTCCCGAAAATCGGGAGATTTTTGTTTTTAAAATCAGCCGTTGTAAGCGTCTTTATCGACGATAATAACGGTGTCGGGGTGAACGTTGAGAAGCGTTGCGGGGTTTTGGGTGGTGATAGCGCCGCTCAAAAGTTCTGCGACCGCGTCATGCTTTGCCTTGCCGGTAGCAAGAAGAATGATCTTCTTTGCCTTCATGATAGAGCCGATACCCATCGTAACCGCTTGGGTGGGAACGTCTTCTTTCTTTTCAAAGAAACGAGCGTTAGCATTGATGGTGCTTTCGGTGAGCGAGGTGAGGTGGGTGCCGCAAACGAGTTTTTCATCGGGTTCGTTGAACGCGATGTGACCGTTCTGGCCGATGCCGAGAACCTGAATGTCAACGCCGCCGGCCGCATCAATAGCAGCATCGTATGCCTTGCCCATTTCAGCGGGATCGGCAGCCATGCCGTCGGGAACGCGGGTGTTAGCTTTGTCGATGTCAATATGATCGAAGAAGTTAACGTTCATGAAGTAACGGTAACTCTGATCGTGGTCGGGAGCGAGGGGATAATATTCATCAAGGTTGAAGCTCTTGCAGTCCTTGAACGAAATTTCGCCCTTTTGGTTCATATCGGCAAGAATCTTATACATGCCGACGGGGGTAGAACCGGTAGCAAGACCGAGAACCGAGTTGGGCTTCATATAAACCTGTGCCGCAAAAAGCTTCGCAGCTTCTTTGGAAACTTCTTCGTAGTTTTCGCAAACAATAACTCTCATTTTTCAATCCTCCGAAAAATTTTTATCTATCACGAATTATATCATTTTGTTTCGAAAAAGTCAATAGATAACGAGGTTTTAGAAGCTCCACTTGACAAGGTTTTGCTCGTATGATAAAATGTTTGTGATAAAATAAATGATAAGGAGAACCGCACCATGAATCTGAAACGTTTTCTTTCAATATTGGTTTGTCTTGTTTTGTGTTCCTCGATGTTGCTCGTTTCGTGCAGCGACAAAAAGGAAGAAGAAATGGACAAAGGCGAACTTGTCGGCGAATGGATTGATAAATATACCGATCTTGCCGAATTCAAATGGGAAGACCGTGATGAGTTTCACATTTTGATTTCCGACGATAAGGCCGACCCGACATATTTCTGCGAAGACGTTGTGCCCGACCTTTATTCGACGACCGACAACCTTCTTAACGAAGCGGTTGCAACGCGTAACGACGAAATTTTCAGCCGTTACGGAGTTACGATCAAAGCAACCACAACCAACAGCGTTAAAAGCGACCTTGAAAAAGACCGCGCCGCAACGCTCAATACCTATGACGCTGCGCTTCCTTTTGTTCGTGAGGCAACTTCTCTTGCCGAAGGCGGATATCTTTATGACCTCAACGACGATATTTTTGACGGTTATATTCATCTTGATCAGAAATGGTGGGACCAGAAAGCGACCGAATCTTTCTCGATCGGCAACCACCTCTATTTCACGACGGGCGATATCTCGATAATGCCCAAAATCGTTTCGACGGCGATCACCTTCAACAAGAAGATGCTCGAAACCTATTTCGGCGATGAAAATATGCTTTATGATGCTGTCAGAAACAAAACCTGGACATTTGACAAAATGGTCGAAATGGCAACCGAAGTCACCTCTGATACCGATGGCAGAGCAGGCATGACTTTTGAAGACACTTGGGGCCTTTCCGGTTCTTATCAGGATATCAATACCTTCTTCATCGGTTCGGGCAGAAATTTCGTTGTCAAGGATGGCGACGATCTCCCTGTTCTTGTTATTGAACAGACCGCTTCGGTCAACGTTGCGGGCAAACTTCTCGAAGAACTTCAAAAACCCAACACCTGGGTATGGCATTGCGACACAGTGACTGACGGTACTCAATGGGTCAAATCGCTCGACATCTTCGGCCAAAACCGCGCTCTTTTCAGAACCAGCGCATTCTCTGCTATCAAGAAACTCCGCGCTTATACCGATGCCGAGGAGTTCGGAATCATTCCTCTTCCGCTTGTCACCGAAGAGCAGGATTCTTATTACACCTCTTGCGGCGCAACCATGGCGTTTGCTGCCGTTATCCCCGCTTCGCTCAGCACCGAAGAGGCACAGTTCTCTGCATATATTCTTGACGCAATGGCGTTCGGCGGTATGAAGCACATCACTCCCGCTTATTATGAGACCACTCTTAAACACCGCGATCTGCGTGACTCGGAATCCGAGGAAATGCTTGACAACTATATTTTCAACAACATCGTTTATGACCTTGGTGTCGTTTATAACTTCGGCAACATCACCGGCATCATGACAAATGTAATGACGTTGAAAAAGACCTCGATCGCTTCCGATATCCAAACTAATAAAAACGTTATTCAGGCGGCGATCGACGATTGCGTCGAGGCGTTCGAAAAACACGCTCAATAAAAACATAAAAGGCAAATAAAAAAGAACCGCTTTGGTTCTTTTTTATTTGCCTTTTTGTGTCGAGATGAACAGACCGATCGAACCGAAAGCGATCAGCGACAAGATCACGGCGACGATTGCCGTTATCGCTCTGTCGTCTTTGATGTCGGGCGAACTGTATTCGGGGATCAAAGAAACGTTTATCTTGTAGATCATGGTTTCGCCGTCAGGCGTCACGACGGTGATCTCAATAACTTTCGGCACGCCGTAAAGTTTTGTATCCCCGATTATGACTTCCGCTGTCGGGTTCTGAGCCGAGCAGAAAATGTTGATTTTTGAGGTCCTGCGCGGAACCGAAATGCTGTATTCCGTGATATCGGGAGAGAACGCGGGATTGAGTTTGAAGCCTTCGATTTCAAGCGATGAGAGCCGGCAGTTCGTGTCAAACACAGGCTCTTTTCTGCGTGAGACCTTGATGGTGTAGAAAGATGAACTTCCGTCTTCATCGTTGCGCCGAACAATGACAGTTGAAGCTCCCGAATCCGGAACGACAAGCCCCGAAACCGAAACGGTTTGGTTTTCTTCGTGAGAAACTTTGACATCTGCGAGCGCGCTGTCGTAAGGGATCGTGACTTCATATTCATACTTTTCGGGGTCGAATTTGAAGGAATCGGCGTTAAGGATATCGATCCCGAACTCTCCGTGAGTTTGTCGATTCACTTTGAACTTTTTGTTTTCAAATTTGACAACACGTGCGCCGTCGGGGAACGAAACGGTGATTCCGTCGGAGGAAACCGCGAGGGTTTCGGTTGCGTTTTCGGCAACCCTGAACCGAAGCGTTATCAGCGTTTTGAATGCCTTTCCGCAGGATTCGCCGTTTTCACCGTAAGCATAGAAACAGATTTCGTTTTCGTTGTCGCGGAATCCGACTTCCCAACCCGTGCTCTCGCCTTCGATGAATTCAAGCCCTTTCGGATATCGAACCGCTCCGCTTGCGCCGAGGGCATATTTACAGCCGCCGAGGCAGATAACGACATCGATCGTATCTCCGCGTTCGATATAAGAAACCGTTTGTGCGGTTGTGTTGCCGAAAAGGTTTTTGCTCGGTGTTCCGAGCGGTGTTTGATCGCGGCGGAGGAGAACATTCCTCAGCGCGCGGTAATCGTTATCGGCGACAACGCCGTTTTTGTTCATGTCTGCCGAAGCATAAAATTCGGCGGGATAATCATATCCGCGAAGAATACGTTCGTGAACGTAAAGGTCATAAGCCGAGATGCAACCGTCGCCGTCGGTATCGCCGGTGACAACGGCGATCAGTTCGTCGGAGGGAAGACCGTCTTTATAAAGAATGATCTTATAACCGGTCGCGATAAACCCGTTTGCGTTCTTGCCGTTGGGAAGAACGATATCGACCGATTTGCCGCCTTTGAACATCTTTTCAACGGCCGAAACGTCAGTTCCTGCGGCGAACCCGAGAGCCAAGCCTCGGTCGCGATCGACGGTGATACCGCTGTCGTCGGGGAAGGTCAAAAGGTCGTCGCGAACCGTGATGACCGCTTTTGCGGTGAATCTGCCGTAATCGGTGTTGACGGTTGCGGTGACTGTGTATTTACCTACGGCGAGCGCTGTGACCTCGCCGTTTTCGTTGATTTTGATCCCTTTCGAGTCGCATTTGAAACTGACGGGCAGCGACGATGCGCCTTCGGGCAGGTATCTGACTCTGAGAGATACCGTCTCGCCGACAGACATGATTCTGTCAGCGACAAGGAACTCGATTTTTGAGATTTTGGATTCGACTTTGAATTTCAAAGAAACGCTGTTGCCGCAAGGGAGCGAGATCATGAAGATATGTTCGCCCGCAAGGGTCACCGAACTTCCCGAATCGAAAGGTTTGCCGTCAAGATAACCGATACCTCGACTGTATGATATCGGTGCGCTGCCGAGATAAACCCCGCCGTCTTCAACACCCGTGATTTCGGGAACAAGGGTGATTTCGCTTCCGTCACCGTATGAACATATCGAGATAATGCCGTTTCCGATCGTGATCGCCGAGTTGTCGGGTGCGATCGTTGCGATTTCTGCGAAAACACCGACGTTACCGATATAACGGTTGAGATCAAGCCCGAAAACTCCGTTTTTGGTTATAACTGTGTTCCCGCGAAAAGCAAGAACTTCGGTGCCAAGCGTGATTTTTTCGCTGAGTTGGTCACCGAGGAAAACCTCTTTTCCGACAGCAACGCCGTTGCCGATATAAAGGCTTTCTCCGTTTGCCGTTATTCTGCGAACACGGCTGAGCGATTTGTTGTAAACCGAAAGAGCGTTTCCGTCAAGGACGTAAATATATTCATTGTCTGCGGCCGCCGAATCCGCGCTGATGCTCGTTGCCGAAACCGCTCCGCCGCCGACGGGGCAATAGGCAAGTCTGCCGTTTGAAACGGCATAAAGACGACCGTCAAACGCGAACGCGGAGTCGCAATTCGATGCAAATTCGATATAATCGCCGTTTTCCGCATCATCAACAGGCGCGAGATAAACGAAAGGCGAGTTTTCAAAAGCGACCGCAACTCGGTCTTCCGAAACCGAGATGCTTTTCGGCGCAAATTTCAAAGGAACGGGCAGGTTTTCTTCGAGAGAGCTGTTGTTGAAACTGTAAATCGAATTTTTGTTGCCGAAAATCAAAAACGTCGTTTCCGATGAAGCGGCGACCGAAATCGGTTCTGAATAAACGTCATAAAAAAGATGATCGCGGTAAGCGTTGATGGTTTCGGATTTTGAAACGGCTCGGTCGAGCCTTTCCGCCGCACCGTAGGCGGCGATGCCTTCGGCACCGTTTTTGATTATTGCGAACGTCTTTTCAAATCCGAAAAGATATACCGCATCGTTCCCGACAACCATATCCGACACCGAGAAAGGAAAACTGCCGAGTTCTGTGCCCGATGAGATATCAATAAGCCCGCTTTCGGTGAAAAGAATGCCGTCCTCGATCATTAATGCGGCATTGGAAGCGAATTCAAGAATCATTTCTCCGGTTGCGAGGTCAAAAAGCCGATTTCCGACAGCAAAATGATCATCATCGAAATAGAGATTCATTCCGATGAGCGGGGTGCTGACGTTCAGCGAGATTTGGTCGGATGTGTTAACGTTGTAAAAACGGGCAACGCCGTCATCCTCTTTCGAAACAAGACAGAAAACACCGTTTGAATAAAGCGCCGATTCGCAATCGAACCCGAGTTCGGACAGCAATTCGGTTTCGCCGCTTTCGATATCGAGCGCATAAATGCTCTCGTTTCCGAAGCAGTAGGCGGTTCCGTCTTCAAAAGCGTAATACAGCATTCCTTCGACAGAAACCGTCGATACGATCGCAGGTTCGCCGTCAAGCACGGTTGATCGGTCGAGAACCGTAATGCCCGCATCACCGACAAGGATCAGGTTTTCGCCGACGAATTCGTGAGAATAAATCCGACCGAGAGGAAGAAAATGAATGTATTTTTCGGGGGAGCCGATATCATAAATTCTTGCGCCGACGAGAGAATCACCATAAAGGCACATATAGCCGTTTTCTTCATCGACCGCCGCCGATGCGTCGGCAAGGTCCGAGCCGATTATCTCGGCAAAGGGAAAGTTGATTTCAAAAGAGTAGGTCTCGGTTTTTGCACCGTTTCCGCTCCTGACGGTGAGGAGATGCTTTCCGTTTTTCGCAACTGCGGTTTCGCCGTAAATTTCTTTTCCGTCGAGCGTTGCGCTTCCGTCGCCGACGATTCTGATATCGACCGGCGCGTTATAAACTCCGCCGTTTTCGATCCCGTAAACCGTCGGGAGAGTATATTGCAGATAGATTTCCTTTTCGAGAGCCTCGTCGCCGTCGGCAAGGGTGAAATAATGCCTGCCCGAAGAGGTGATTCTGTCACCCGAGTTGTAGGGAAATCCGTCGAGAGTGGCTGTTCCGCGTGAAAATTCAAAATATGAAAACCCGGCAAATTCTTTGAATTTGTAATCAAGAGGGTCATAGTTCAGCCTGAATACAATGGTGCGCGAAAAATCACCGTCGGTCACTTCAAGCAGGTGTGTTCCGTTTGAAAAGACCGTTTCGCCGTCTTCAATAGGCTCGCCGTCGAGGATCGCAGTTCCTCTGTTGAAGCCGATGCGAACGCTGTTGTTATATCTTCCGTTGTTTACAACGCCCGTGATTATCGGTTCGAGCGATTTGTTGACGATCTGCTCGGCGTTGATGATTCCATATCCGAATTCATCGTCGCGTTTGCTTCCGAGACAGTTGATTATCAGCGCGAGGAATTCGTCGTTCCCGAATCTTGCCGAACCGTCGATTTGCGAAGCCGCAAGCGCGGCGATCCCGCTCACGAACGCGCAGGAATAACTTGTGCCCGAATCGTAGCGGTAGACGGATCTTCCGTCTTCGACGAAGGGCATCGGAATGTTTTCGCCGTATGCGGCAACGTCAACGGCATCGTTGAATTGCGAGAAAGCACTTCTTTCTCCGTTTTCGTCGCAGGATGCAACAGATATAACCCCTTCGTAAGACGCAGGATAACTTTTTTGGTCGGCATAAGGACGGTTTCCTCCGTTGCCCGCCGCCGAGATGAGAATACAACCTTTTGAGATGGCATAATCGATCGCGTCTTGCTCGGCATAAGAGGACGAATAACCGCCGACAGACATGTTGATGATCTTTGCGCCTGCATCTGCCGCGAAACGAATGCCGGAAATCAGGTCGGAGGAATAGATCGTGGTGCCGCTCGAAGAAACTTTGACCGGCAAAACGGTGACGCCGTGAGCAATCCCCGCAATACCGACGTTGTTGTCGGCGGTCGCGGCGATAAGACCGATAACCCCCGTTCCGTGTCCCGCTTCGTCTCCTTTCACGCCTGCCGTGCGAAGAACCGCATCATATCCTGCGAGTATCTTTGCGTCTTTAAGGTCTTCATGAGAGCGGTCCACGCCGGTATCGAGAACAGCAACAATAACTTCCGACGATGCTTTAACGGTGTTCCAAACTTTATAAACGCCGAGCGGTTCATAGGCGGGAACAGTTGCGGGGTCGTTGGTCGTTGCGAGCGTTCCGCGAATCAGGTCGGGTTCGTAATAATCAATGATTTCTTCGTTTGTTTTGAGAAAGCTCTCGCTTTCGGGAACAACCGCAAAAAGCCGTTGTTCGCTTTCGGCGAGAATGCGGTAAGGCGTGCTCCCAAGCGCGCGTTCGATTTCGGAAAGCGAAGCGCTTTGTTTGAATTTGACGATAAACCGCTCTCCGTCCGGGAGTTTTTCCTGCCCCTTTTGGTTCGGCGTTTCTTCGCCCAGCGCGTAATAAAGCGAGTTTTCCCGATTTTCATCAGAAACATCAAAAGGCGATTTGGGCGCAAAAAGAACACTGCCTGCCGCAATCACGACGGGCAGAATCAGCAGTGTTATTAAAATTGCCGAAACCGTTCTTTTTGTCATTCTTTTATCTTTCGTTTCTTTCGCCGAAACGGGCGTAAATATTTTTCAATTCCTCGGTTTCCGAAGAATGTGTCCGGTCTTTATAGATGATAAGGTCGTTTTCATAGATCAAGCCTTCGCGTGCGTCCTTTTTTCCTTCGACAAGCACAAGAGAGGGTTTTTTGCCCTCCGAGGGGACGACGGCGCGCAGCCTTTTCGGCTCGATACCGTTGTCGCGCATGGCGCAGAGAAGTGTGACGAGCCTGTCGGGACGGTAAACGGCAAAAAACTGACCGCCGCTTTTCAAACACCAAGATGCCGCTTTGCAAAACAACTCGGCGCCGCCGCTTACCTCGCGCCTTGCGATCGCAAGCGAGAGCGAATCGTTGCTTTTTCCGCAATCGTCGCGCATGTAAGGTGGATTTGTTATGCAGTAATCGGCTTTGCCGCATTCAAAAAGAGTTCTGTGGTCAGCCGCGTCGCCGCAGATAACTTTGAATCTTTCCGAAAAACCGTTTTCTTTGGAATTTTCGGCGGCAATGCCCGCATGCTCCGGTTGGAGTTCAAGCCCGACGAAATCGGCTTTGCTTCCCGCAGAGAGAAGCAAAAGCGGAATAACGCCCGAGCCCGTGCCGAGATCGATGCAGGTTCCGCGCCGAATCGAATCGGCGGCGAAATCGGAAAGCAAAAGCGCATCTGTTCCGAAACGAATCCCGCCGCCGGGCTCTTTTAAACTTATGCCGGCGTTTATTTTTGTGTCGGTTATATCTATCATAATGGTTTTTCCGTTAAAAAACTGTAATTCTTTGTCGAATGCATTGAAACATCATCCGCCCCCAGAAAAACCCGGTTTTTCGGGGAGGGTGAAGCGACAAAAACAATAATGCGCCCACAGGAACCTGTGAACGCATTAAGGTTTAAGCCCTAAATTACGCCTGAGGAGCGTCTACGGGGCAAACGCCTGCACAGGCGCCGCAATCAATGCAGAGTTCTGCATCGATGATGTACTTGCCGTCGTCGGCGACGGTGATAGCGCTAACGGGGCATTCAGCCTCGCAGGTGCCGCAACCGATGCAAGTTTCGTTGTTGATAGAATATGCCATGGGAAACACCTCCGATTAATATTACATATGATAATATCATAACTTTTTATGAAATTCAATAGGTTATTCGACACTTTTAGATAAAAGTTATTTCCAAATTTGAAATTTTCATCCAAAGGTTTTTTCAAGCGCCGATTTTATGTCGTTCATGATGTCATCGATATCCTCGATCCCGACCGAAATGCGGATGAGACCTGCATCAATACCTGCCGCAACGAGCATTTCGTCGCTCAACTGACGGTGAGTCGAACTTGCGGGGTGAAGAACGCAGGAATGAACCGTTGCAACGTGGACCGCGTTGACGAACATCGAAAGCGAATTCATGAACTTTTCTGCTTTTTCTCTGCCGCCCTTGATGCAGAACGAGACAACGCCGCTCGTGCCTTTGGGGAGATATTTTTTCGCGAGAGCGTTGTATCTGTCGCTTTCAAGCGCAGGATAATTGACATATTCGGCATAGCCGCTGTCTTCAAGGAACTTCGCGACTTTGTAAGCGTTTTCGCAATGACGCGCAAGGCGAACGTCGAGCGTTTGGATGCCGAGGTCGAGAAGAAACGCGGCTTGTGCGGTCGGATAAACGCCGAGGTCGCGGACAAGCTGAACACGCATTTTCGTGATATAAGCGAGTTTTCCGAACGATTCGGTATAAATCAAACCGTGATAGGAATCGTCGGGAGTGCAGAGCCCTTGGAACTTGTCATTTTGAGTCCAGTCAAAGTTGCCGCTGTCGATAACACAGCCGCCGAGTTGGACAGCGTGACCATCCATATATTTCGAGGTGGAAAGAACAACGATGTCCGCGCCGAAATCGATAGGCCTGCAAAGCACACCCGTCGCAAAGGTGTTGTCAACGATAAGAGGGATGCCCGCCTCGTGCGCAACGCTCGCGATACGTTCGATATCAAAAACCGAAAGCGCGGGGTTTGCAATGGTCTCTCCGAAGATGAGTTTTGTATTCGGTTGGATGAGATTTTTGAGTTCTTCGCTCGGAATGTCCTGATCGAAGAAGGTGCAATCGATGCCGAACCGTTTGAGAGTCACGGCGAAAAGGTTTGTTGTGCCGCCGTAGATCTTTGAAGACACGAGAATATGGTCGCCCGCAGATGCGATATTCGTGACAGCGAGGAAGGACGCTGCTTGACCCGAGTTGGTGCAGAGCGCGGCAACGCCGCCTTCAAGCGCGGCGATCTTTTCTTCAACGCAGGCAACCGTCGGGTTGGAAATGCGCGAGTACATATGACCGTCTGCCGTGAGGTCGAAAAGTTTTCCGATCTCTGTGGGCGAGCTGTAAGAATAGGTCGTGCTTTGATAGATCGGAAGGGCGAGCGGTTCGCCGTTTTCGGGGTGGTATCCCGAATGAATACATTGAGTTGCGGGAGAAAGTTCTTTTTTCATTTTTTATTACCTGCGATTTTTAAAACTTGATCTCAGCGATTGTAGCGGCCGTCGTAATCACGAAGAGCAGCAACGCCCGACTGCCAGGTCGAGGGGTAGGTATAACGATAATATTTGTGAGAGAAAATCGTTGCAACGTGCTTTTCTGCAACGGCTTTTGTCAGGTTTGTATCGCTGATCGAAATGATCTCCGAAAACTTCGCGGCGCTTTGCGTTGCGAATTGTTGCGCAAAGAACTGCGCCATCAATTCTTTTGAAATCTCGGCATAAAGTTTGTTTTTGTTGCTTCCGACAGCATCTTTTTCGGATTCGAGAAGCCATTGAAGCTTTGTCTTGCCGTGAATCTCCGAGGTAAGAGAAACTCTTCCGCCTTCGTTTTCGATAACGAACGTGCTTTCGGCAGGCGGTTGTGATTGATCGGGAGTCGATGTGTTCTGATTGTTTTCGGGGGTGCCTTCGGGTTCGGTGGGAAGGTTTTCGTTTTCCGCTCCGGGCAACGTTATCATGACGGGGGAATTGAGAGATATAGAGGCATCGGTGATGCGCGAAGCGATGGCTCCCATGTCGCTTTTTGTGAAACGAAGGCAATAATCGGTTTGGATACCGGTAAGCGCGGTAACGCTGTCACAGATCGCCTCGTGGGACATGGTTCCGAAAGCAACGTCGATAGGAACGGGGTTGCCGATCTCGTTGGTTATCTTCGTCGATGTGGGAATCGAGCAATGGATATATCTGTTGGTTTTTGCGTTTGCGTCAATGAAAGCGCAGTTGACAACGCGATCGCTGTCGTCAACGCAAAAAACGACGGCGGTAAAGATATCGCCTTTTTCGTTGTAATAGTTGTCGTTCAGATCGGGCGCTTGATTGTTATCGACCGAAACGTCACTGCCCGAAGTTTCGCTTGTTTCGGGGGTTGAAACGTCTTCGGGAGTGTCTTTTTTGCCGATCCCCAAAACGAGGTCGGTGAGCCACCCGCGAGCCTGAAAACCGAGGAAAGCGAAAATCACAAGACAAATTGAAAAGGTAATGAAGAAATTTTTAAATGCGGAGGACAAATCCTCAACTCCTTTTTGATTGAAATCACAATTTTTCACGTTGATTATACACCAACAAAAAACATTTGTCAATTCATTGTTTCTTATATATGTTTATGAACCGACCCCGAACGAAAACACAAAAAACAAAAACCGTTTTGATGCATGCCTTGACAATTCGTGAATAATGTTTATAATATAATACTGAAAGAAAATAGGAAGATTCTGTAAAGGATTCTTACCGTAATAAAGAAAGGAAAATATCATGAAGAAATTGCTCATTTGCCTGTTGGCAATGTGTCTTCTCGTGCCGTTTCTCGTAGCGTGCGACAAGGATGACGACGGCGACAAGTCGGTTGAACTCGACGAAACTCTCACCGTTGAACCTATCGATCTCGGCGGCGATAAGATCAACGTTCTTTGCAGAGCGTTCGGCGCAGAAACAAAGTCGATTCTCGGCTACACCGGCGAAATTATTTTTGACGAAGAAAACCCCAGCACGGTTGACGAAGCAAAGAGAGAAGTGGCTGAATACATCGAAGGTGCATTCAATTGCGAAATCGTAGGAATGCAGACGACCGATTCGATCAGCGAAATCATCACACGTCAGATCACATCTAACCTTCGCGACTATGACATTTATTTCGATTCGTTCCGCAATTCCGCTCAAATCGCGACTGCGGGCTATTCGCTCGATCTCAATCAGGTTCCCAACCTTGACCTTTCCGATTCCTGGTGGGACCAGAACGCAGTCGCAGATCTTTCGGTCAACAACAAACTCTTTTTCGTCTGCGGCGATATCAACACCTATGACGATCAGGGTACATGGTGCGTTCTCTTCAACAAGGAACTCAAAAACACTCTTAACATCGAAGAAGATTTCTATGAACTTGCCGATAGCGGCAAATGGACTTTCGAAAAGTTCACTGAGATCTGTGCCGAAAGCGGCGCAACGCTTGACTTGACCGGCAACGGACAGGACGAACACGACAGATGGGCGTTCGGTACCGAAACCTACAACCTTTACGTTCATGCGGTTGCGGCAGGTTACAAGATCGCTCAGAAGGACGAAAGCACAGACCTTCCTTATCTCACCATCAACAAACAGCCTTCCGGCACCTACAAGGTTCTTCAAGACGCTGTTGATTTCTATTCCAGCAAAGACGTTATGGTTGCCAACGGCGGCAAATATACTTATGACAACGTTTGGGAAGAAACCGTACATAAGGCATTTATCGAAGGCCGCGAACTTTTCTACATGTGCGGTCTTATCAACGTTGCTTCCTTCCGTCAGATGGATGACGAATTCGGCATTCTTCCCGTTCCGAAGTTCTATGACACGCAGGACAGATATTATCACACCGTTTCGGTCGATAACTCTTCCTTCATGTTCCTCCCGATCAACATCGCTGATGACGAACTTGCAAAACTCGGCACAGTTATCTCCGCTATCGCAGAACTTTCTCAGAAAAAAGTTACTTATGCTTACAGAGAAGTTCAGCTCAAATACCGCGATGCGCGTGACAGCGAATCCGAAAAGATGCTTGAAATCATCTTTGGCACCCGTACCTTCGACCTCGGCTGTGCATTCAACTGGGGCGGAATCCTTGACGAATACATGAAACTTTCCGGCTCGCCCGAATCTAACTTCTCGGCGATCAAGACCAAGGCTCAGACCGAAATGGAAAAAACCATTGAGAAACTGAAACTTGACGAAAAGGCCGAATAACACATAACGGTTCCGCATCAGCGGAAGAGAGGCAGGCTCGTTTTGGGCGTTTTTGAAGCAATTATTTACGGAATAATTCAAGGCATCGCCGAATTTTTGCCGATATCAAGTTCGGGGCATCTCGCGTTGGCGCAGAATATTTTCAGCGCAAACACCGAAAATGCCGACCATTTCGCGTTCAACATCGCGCTTCACCTTGCGACGTTGGTCTCGGTTTGCGTGGTCTACCGTAAAGACGTGCTCGCGCTCATCAAAGGTTGCTTCTCGTTAATCAAAAAACTTTTCACCGGCAAAATAAAATCGGGGCTCGACAAGGGCGAAAAGATGTTTCTGATGCTTTGCGTCGCAACGCTTCCGCTCGTTCCCGTTAAATTGCTCGGTCTGGACGATGCCGTTGAGGCGCTGAGCGGTTTCAGCTGGGCGATCGGCATTCTCCTCATCATCAACGGAATAATGCTTGTTATAAGCGACCGCCTCCGCGACGGAGGAATCACCGCCGAAAACGGCGGATTCCTCCGCCCTTTGGGGGTTGGTGTTATGCAAGCGCTTCTGGGCGTTATGCCCGGTATTTCCCGCTCGGGTTCAACGATCACGGGCGGCAAGATCTTCGGTTTTTCCCGCGAGGAAGCCGTTAGATTTTCTTTCCTCATGTCTATCCCCGCGATTATCGGCGCATGCGTTGTTGAATTGCCCGAATTTTTCGAGAAAAGCGTCGGGATCGAAATGCTCGCTCCCGTCCTTGCGGGCGCGGTGACTGCGGCTGTGGTGGGATTTTTCGCCATCAAGCTGCTCCAATATCTTACAAAAAACAAAAGTTTTACTTTCTTTGCGGTCTATTGCATCGTTATCGGTGTTGCCGCAATCGTAGCGGACATTTTCTTTGTTTAAAGTTCCGCTTCTGACAGGAGAAAAAAGTGGCAGGAAGAAAAAATAACAACTCTGCAAAATCAACTTCGAAAAAAACCTCAAACTCCAAAAAGAGCGAGAGTTCAAAGAAAAAACAGAACGAGATAAAGGTCGACCGAAGCGAGATCATTCGCTGGGTGGTCGGCTTTCTCGCGTTTTTTATAATATTGACGTTTATCCCTGCGATTAACAGCGGTGTCGTCGGAAATTTCGCGGCAAACTTTTTGAAAGGCCTTTTCGGACCGATGTATTATGTCGTGCCGTTCATTATCCTTGCCGTTGTTATTTTTTGGGGACGCGACCGCGCAAACAATGTCGCGGGAATCAAATATTTGCTTTATACGCTTGAATTTATTTTCATCTCGATCATCGCCCATTTTTGCGTTGCAGGCGGGAACGAGATTGCTTACGGCGAACTTTATGAGACCGGCAAGTCACTCCATAGCGCGGGACTCATAAGCGGCTCTGTCGCTGTGTTGTTTAACAGCCTTATCGGCGCGACGGCATCGCTCGTTCTTGCGATACTCGGCATTTTCATTTGCACAGTGCTTCTTTGCGGAAAGACACCGAAGGATACCATCATGGCGATCGTCGGTTGGATCCGCGATCTGATCGAACGCAAAAAAGAAGAACGTGCCGAAAAAACGGAGGACGAAGAAGAGGAAGAACCGGAAGTCGTTCCCGTTGTCAAGAAAACGCGCAAAAAGGAACCCGAACCCATTCCCGACGAGCTTCCCGAGGATCCTGCCGATGAAAACGAAGCGGAGGATAACGGGTTTTACGTCATTTCCGAATATAACGCCGAACCTTTCGAACAACCCGAACCTCAACCCGAACCCGAACCTGTCGGCGAACTTGTTGAGGATATCTTCCCCGAAGAACCGGTTTCCGAACCGAACGCTTTTGAGGAAGAGGACGACGAGGAACTTTGCCTTGAACCGATCGAGGACACTCCTTACGTATTCCCTCCGATCTCGCTTCTTACTGCCGACGAGGGCATAAGCGGAGGTCCGTCGTCCTTCGAGGTCGAGAGGACAAGCCGCAAGCTCGAAGAAGTTCTTGCGAGTTTCAACGTCAAGGCGAAGGTAATAAATTCGACTTTCGGACCGACCGTCACCCGATATGAAGTTCAACCCGAAACGGGCGTCAGAGTCAAGTCGATCGCAAATCTCGCCGACGATATCGCGCTTCACCTTGCCGCGACGGCGATCAGAATTGAAAATATCCCCGGCAAAGCCGCGATAGGCATTGAAATACCCAACCGAACCGTTTCAACGGTGCGTTTGCGCGGTCTGATTGATAATTCCGCGTTCCGCGATGCGAAAAGCCGTTTGTTCACAGCTCTCGGTGAAGACGTTGCGGGCAATCCCGTTTATCTTGATATCGCAAAAATGCCGCACCTTCTTGTTGCGGGCGCGACCGGTCAGGGCAAATCGGTCTGTATCAACTCGCTCATCATTTCGTTGCTTTACCGCAACCACCCGAATGATGTGAAACTTATTCTTATCGACCCGAAAACGGTTGAATTTTCCGATTATAAAGACATTCCTCATCTTCTCGTTCCGGTCATAAACGATCCCAAGAATGCGGCAGGTACGTTGAATTGGGCTTGTACCGAAATGGAAAACCGTTACCGTTTGATCCAGGAGGTCGGCGCACGTGACCTTATGGGCTATAACCTCGCTGTTGCCGATGATCCCGAACGCAATATGCTTCCTCAGATCGTCATTTTCATCGACGAATTTGCCGATCTGATGATGACCGCCCCCGACGACGTTGAAACCTCTGTCTGCCGTCTTGCTCAAAAGGCGCGCGCCGCAGGCATGCATCTTGTCATCGGCACGCAAAGACCTTCGGTCGATGTTATTACGGGTCTTATCAAGGCGAACATTCCTTCGAGAATCGCGCTGACGACCACATCTCAGGTCGACAGCCGCACGATCCTTGACATGACGGGCGCAGAAAAGCTGCTCGGTAAGGGCGATATGCTTTATTATCCCGTCGGCGCAATGAAACCGTTGCGTGTTCAGGGCGCGTTTGTTGACGGCAAGGCGGAAGTCGCGGCCGTCACCCAGTTCATTAAAGAAGCGGCTCACGCTCAGTATGACGAAGCTATCATGAAGCAGATCGAACAGGAAGCGAAACTTTGCGGAATGAAGGGCAAAAAAGGCGCTGCTGCGGCAGAACCTGCCGATGAAAACGAAAAGATGGATCCGATGTTTATGGACGCTATCGAGGTCGCTATCGAATGCGGCACGGTTTCGACGGCTTTGCTTCAACGAAAACTTTCGCTCGGTTATGCGCGCGCGGCAAGAATCATCGATCGTATGGAAGCGCGCGGTTATATCGGTGAGTTTGATACGACAACCAAAAAGCGCGGGGTCTTCATCACGCGTGAACAGTTTGCCGAGCTCAAACTTAACGGCGAGACCAAAAAGGAGGAATCCGCTGATGATTAAACGCGTTTTGACGGCGGTTTTGTTGGTCGTCTGTCTCTTTTTGCTCTGCTCGTGTGCGAAAGCGAACGATTATGGGTTGAAATTTGCTTCCGACGGAAGCGACAAACTTCAATATATCCACGTTTTCGGTGAAGAACAGATCGTTTATACCGTCGGCGGTGTTGTGACGGTTGAGATCAACGGAGAACCGAAGCTGCTCGACCTCGCTCTTAACGACGGCGATTTGGCGATGACCGACGTCCTTGATTCCGTTGCGGAAGATGCGGCTGACGGCGACGTTGAGTTTGAGGAATATCCCGACGGGAGCGTTGAATATCGTTACGATACTTTCACGCTTGTCCGACTTAACCTGCACACAGGCGTCCGCGACGTTTATTTCGTTCCGAACGGCATGGGATATTACGACGTTATTCACTGATGAAAGACGAACAATCAACAATAATTGTTTACGGAAGATTTTCTGCTTTTGCGGGAAATCTTCTTTTTTGTTTTGCATCAGCTCCGCGATCCGAAATGTCGCACCGCCGCGACATCAAAAACAAACTTTTTCACTTGCAATTTGTTCGCGCGTATAATATAATAAGAGGTGATTAAGTATGTCTGTTTTCGGCAACGTTTTCATTTCAATGTTGGCGGCAATGGGTGTTGCGCTCGCGGTGCTCGAATTCATCCGCATAAGGCGAGCGAAAAAGGCAAGTTTTGTCTGTCTTTGCTTCCGCGAGGAGCTTTTGACGGGCGCTCTGCCCGATATGCTCATCATCTGCCGTACCGATGCCGAACAGGAGGAGGTTATCCGACGCGTCTGCGCGGAGGACAGCCGTAAAGTTTATTTAAAAAGGTGGTAAAAGGCTTTGGCGGAGTTGTATCTCGACGGCGTTGTTGAAGATATTATATATACGAACGGCGAAAACGGATACACCGTCTGTACCATCAATTGCGGCGGAGAGCCGATCACGCTTGTCGGAATCATGCCGTATCTCGGCGAGGGCGAAACCATTCGCGTTCAGGGCGATTGGCAGGTTCATTCGACTTTCGGACGTCAGTTTCGGGTGAACTATTTTGAGAAAAAGCTCCCGACGACCTCGGCTGCTATCCTTAAATATCTCGCTTCGGGCGCAATTAAAGGTGTCGGCCCTGTTACTGCCGAACGAATGGTGGCGCGTTTCGGCGAGGACACGCTTGACGTTATCGAAAACAACCCGCGTTGGCTTTGCGATATCAGCGGCATTTCTCCAAAACGTGCCGATTCGATTCATTCAAGTTACGTCGAGCAGTTCGGAATGCGGAACGTCATGATGTTCTGCAACGAATTTTTCGGACCTGCGCTTTCGGTCAGGATTTTTAAAACATATGGCTCTGCCGCTGTTGATATCATCAAAAAATCGCCCTATCGCCTTTGTGACGATGTTGCGGGGGTCGGTTTTGAAAAGGCAGACCGAGTTGCGGCTTCGTTGGGGTTTGCGCCCGATTGCCCCGAACGAGCCGAGGCGGGAATAATCCACACACTTAACGTCGCATCAATGAACGGCGGCCATTGCTATCTCCCGAAAGAAACGCTTGTCGAAGCCGCCTCGCAGATTTTGGGCGTCGGCGAGCAGGTCGCGCTTGCGGCGGCAGAACGGCTTGTCACCCTTGAACGGCTCAAAAAATTCTCGGTTGACGGTATTGACGCTTTTGCGCTTTCCGAACTTTATTCGTCCGAGGTTTATATCGCCGCGAAACTTCATGCTCTTGCGAATTTCAAATTTCCTTTTGTCCTCGAAGGGCTTGACGAGCAGATAACCGAACTTGAAAAAAGATACAACATCGAATATGCTCCCGAGCAACGCGAGGCAATAAGCCATGCGTTTACGGGCGGCGTCACAGTTATAACCGGCGGTCCCGGTACGGGTAAAACGACGGTCATCAAAGCGATTCTTGATATTTGCAATATTTTGAAATTCTCGTGTGTCCTTGCCGCGCCGACGGGCAGAGCGGCAAAGCGAATGTTTGAATCGTCGGGGAAAGAAGCAA
Source organism: Eubacteriales bacterium (assembly GCA_045536535.1). GTDB lineage: Bacteria > Bacillota > Clostridia > Oscillospirales > CAG-382 > Coliplasma. The sequence goes on from JAZSNS010000019.1 coordinate 86,010, forward strand.
AAACCATTCACCGAATGCTTGAAGCAAGCATATCCGACAACGGCGTTCATCATTTTTCGCGTGACGAGGACAACCCTCTGAGCCAAAAGGTGATCATCATTGACGAAATGTCGATGGTGGACACCAATCTTATGGCGGCGTTGCTCAAAGCTATTAAAACCGGAAGTTATCTTATACTTATCGGTGACCCCGATCAGTTGCCGCCGGTTGGTCCCGGAAACTGTTTGAACGACATAATTTCTTCGGATCGATTTAACGTTGTGAAGCTCAACAAGATCTTCCGTCAGGCGGAGCAGAGTCTTATCGTCATGAATGCTCATGCGATCAACCGCGGAGAAATGCCGGTTCTTAACTCGCGCGATAACGATTTCTTTTTTGTCGAAAAGCGCAACACCGATGAAGTTCTGTCGCTTTTGCTCGCTTTTGTTGCCGAACGGCTTCCGAAGCGTTACGACGCCGATCCTTTGGAGGACATTCAGGTTATTTCCTGCACAAGAAAAGGTTCTCTCGGAACGAAGGAATTAAATGCCGTTTTCCAAAACGCTTTGAATCCCCAATCGCCCAAAAAAGCGGAACGGAAATATGGCACAGTGACCTTCCGCGAGGGGGACAAGGTGATGCAGATAAAGAACGATTACGATCTTGTGTGGAAACGCGGCGGCGAGGAAGGATTGGGCGTTTTCAACGGAGATATCGGCAGGATAAAGGAAATCGACACACGTTCCGAATCGTTGACCGTTGATTTTGAAGGCAGAATTACAGAATATGACTTTTCCCAACTTGAAGAATTAGAGCATGCTTATGCCGTGACGGCGCACAAAAGTCAGGGCAGCGAATACCGCATCGTTGTCATTCCGTCATTTGATGCGCCCTATCCGCTCATGACGCGCAACCTGCTTTATACAGCGGTCACACGTGCCAAAGAAATGGTCGTCATTGTCGGTTCAAGCCGTTCGCTCGGCGTTATGGTCGGCAACGACAGGATCCCGATAAGGCACACGGCTTTGAAGCATCTGCTTACCGTTGTTTGATATGAAGATACGTCACGCTTCACCGTTAAATTGCATGTTCTGCCGTTTTAATGCGTGTTATGAAGAGTTGCCGGTTTGCACCGACTGTATTGCGAACCTTCAAACACTGCTTGACCTGCGGTGCAAGAATTGTCAAAAGAGCGCTTCGGCATGCGATTGCCCCGACAAAGACGACGTTCGCTTTTTGTTCTTTTATGACCACCCGCTTGCGCGGAAAGTTATTTATAACGTAAAAATCGGTGCAGATAAAGCAACTTTGGATTTTCTCGTTGAACTTCTTTTCAGATCGCGCGGGATAAATCCGAAACGTTATGACGGAGTTGCTTTCGTTCCGCGCCGCAAAAACGGAATAAGACGTTACGGTTACGATCAAGCGGAGGAGATCGCAAAAGCGGTTTCGCGTGTTTATGGGATCGAAAAACTCGATGCGCTCGAACGCATCGGAAAAGACGAGCAAAAACTTTTGAGTCAGGGCGAACGTCTTAAAAACATCAAAAACAGATACAGATTGAAAGAAGGCATTGCGAAGAAATACAAACGGATTTTGCTTGTCGACGATGTTTATACGACCGGCGCGACGGTGAAGGTCTGTGCGGGATTGCTTCGAGGAACGGTTTCGGAATCGGTCGTTCCGATCGTTCTTGCCAAAACAAACTTTTTGAGAAAATGACAACAGATTTTACCGTGCGGAAGATTGTCGTGCGGGAGAAAACGGAGATTTTTTATGGCTTTTGGTTCATTTAAACCCGAAATGGCGTTTTGTGAGGTCTACACAGTAACTCCGAAAAAACTCAAAGAACTCGGCGTCAAGGGCGTTGTTTTTGACATTGATAACACAATCGCGCCTTATGAGGTCAAACGCCCCGATGAAAGAATGAAACAATATTTCGCCGATCTTAACGAGGCGGGGATCAAAGCGGCGTTCGTTTCAAACAACAGGGGCGCCCGCGTTAAGCTTTTCAACGAAGAACTCGGGCTGTTTTACGTATGCAACGCAAAAAAGCCCTCCGCAAAAGGCGTTAAGATCTGCATCGAACGTTTCGGCCTGCAAAACGACGAGGTTGTCGCTATCGGCGACCAGATCTTCACCGACTGCCTTGCCGCCCATCGCGCAGGGATAAGATTTATCATGGTAAAACCGATCCAACCGCGCGAGAATTGGTTTTTCAAATTCAAACGTTTTTGCGAAAAGCCTTTTGTACGAAATCTGGATTGGATATAATAAAACCGATAAAAAAGGAACGGAAGTTTACATATGAGCGCAAAATTCGGTCCCGGAGGGAACTCCGAATCGTTCAAACTCGCGGGCGGAAGGTCAACCTTGCAAGCTCCGGCTTTTGTTAAAAGCATCGGACTTGACGCCTATGAATATGAGGCGGGCAACGGAATAACGGGGAGCCCCGAAATGTTTGCCGCCGTCGGCGCGAAAGCGAAGGAACATGGCATCAAGATGTCGTTCCACACACCTTATTTCATATCGCTTTCTTCTGTCGAAAAGCAAAAACGCGACAACAGCGTTGAATATATCCGCCAAAGCGCAGCGGTCAGCACGCTTCTCGGCGCGGAAACGATGGTCGTTCATTGCGGCTCCTGCGCGAAAATCAGCCGAGATACCGCGATGGGATTTGCGAAAGAAACGCTCTTCGACGCCGCGAAAATGCTTGAAGATAATAAATTTGACGTCGTTCTAGGTATCGAAACGATGGGCAAGGTCAACCAACTCGGCACGCTTTCGGAAGTTATCGAGCTTTGCAAGATATCCGACCGTTTTGCGCCCGTTGTGGATTTCGGTCATCTTAACGCGCGTGACAGAGGTGTTTTGAAAACCGCGGATGATTTCAAACGCATTTTCGATGAGATCGCAAAAGAACTCGGCGGTGAATATGCAGATAACCTTCACTGCCATTTTTCAAAGATAATGTATACCGAAATGGGCGAAAAGAAGCACCTCACGTTTGAGGATACGCTTTACGGTCCCGAATTTGAACCGCTCGCAAAGGCGATCGTCGATCTCGGCGTTTCGCCGACCGTGATTTGCGAATCGGCGGGAACTCAATCCGACGATGCGCTTTATATGAAAAAGATTTATGAAAGAGAAAAGGCAAGATGAAGTTTAACGAAGTCACGATCCACACAACCACCGCAGGAAGCGAAGTCGTTTCGGGAGTGCTTTTCAACGAGGGTATAAGCTGCTTTTCGGTTGAAGACCCCCGCGACCTTATGGAACTTCTGGAAAACAAATACGTTCCCGTTGATTATGTTGAGGAAGGGCTCATCCGCGATGACGGCGATGTTCTCGTTCGCGTTTACCTTGCCGAAAACGAGCAGGGACAACTTCAACTTGAAGGGATTCTTGCCGGCATTGAAAAATTGAAAGAAAGCGGTGAAGAATGGCTCGGTTCGCTCGAAACCGAACTTTCGGTCACCGATGAAAAGGATTGGGAAAACAATTGGAAACAATATTTCCATCCGCTTCCTATCGGCGAAAAGTTTCTTGTTGTTCCCTCTTGGGAGCGTGCCGAGGGCGATGGACGTGTTGTCATTGAGATAGATCCCGCGTCTTCTTTCGGCACCGGCAGACACGAAACAACGGCGCTCTGTCTCGAAGCGGTCGAAACCCTTTCGCCTGATGGAAAAGAGGTTCTCGATATGGGTTGCGGAAGCGGTATCCTCGGTATCGGCGCCGCGCTTCTGGGTGCGAAACATATCGATGCGATCGATATTGATATGGTCGCATCGCGCATTGCGGTCGAAAACGCCGAGAAGAACGGCATCTCGGCGGAAACGATGTCGGTTTTCTGCGGAAACGTTCTGACTGATGAGCCGCTTTGGAACTCGTTTGCCGAAAAGAAATATGATATAATCCTTGCGAACATAGTTGCCGATATAATCAGCGACATGCTTCCGCTTTTCGTTTCCTGTCTTAAAGCCGATGGCAGAATGGTCTGCTCGGGGATCATTTCTCCGAGAAAAGATTTTGTGCTTGACGCGCTTGACAGAAACGGTTTTGAAGTTGTGGAACTCAAAGAGAAAAACGATTGGGTGGCGATAACATGCCGAAAGAAGTAAATCTCGAGGGAATCGAGAACGAAATGCGTTCGCTCGAAGAAACGCTCGCGTACCATTCGCGCCTTTATTATGAGCTGGATTCGCCGATAATGCAGGACGAGGAATATGATGCTCTTTTCCGCCGCCTTGTTGATTTGGAAGCCGCGTATCCCGAACTCGCATCGCCGAATTCTCCGACGCAACGCGTCGGCGGAAAGGTTTCCGAGGGGTTTGTCAAGGTGCGCCATGAGGTACCGATGGATTCGTTCGGAGACATTTTCTCCGAAGATGAGATATATGATTTCGTCGGAAAGATAAAAAATGAATATCCCGAAGCCGATTTTATCGTTGAAAAGAAGTTCGACGGTCTTTCGGTTTCGCTTGAATATGAGAACGGTCTTTTCGTGCGCGGATTGACTCGCGGCGACGGTGTTTTCGGCGAAGACGTCACCGAAAATATCAAAACCGTGAGATCGGTTCCGCTTGAACTGAAAAGAAAGGTCGGAAAACTTCTTGTTCGCGGCGAGGTCTATATGCCGCGCAAGGTTTTTGCGAAACTCAACGAAAAGCGCGAAGCAAACGGAGAAAAAACCTTTGCAAATCCGCGCAACGCCGCCGCGGGCTCGCTTCGTCAGCTCGATTCGAAACTTTGCGCCGCGCGCGGACTTGAAATTTTCGTTTTCAATCTTCAATCGTTTGAAGAAATGCCGAAAAGGCATTCCGAATCGCTTGAATTGTTGACCGAACTCGGGTTCACTGTTTCACCGGGCGGCGTTTTGTGCAATACCGCCGATGAGGTGGTTTCGGCGGTGCGTGCGATCGGCGAATCACGAAAGAACCTGCCTTATGATACCGACGGCGCGGTCATAAAAGTTGACCTGCTTTCGCTCCGCGAAAGGCTCGGCAGCACTGCCGCCGCACCGCGTTGGGCGGTCGCTTACAAATTTCCTGCCGAGATCGCGGAAACCGTTTTGAAAGACATCGAGATTCAGGTCGGAAGAACGGGTGTATTAACACCGCGAGCGGTGCTTGAACCTGTTCGTCTTGCGGGAAGCACTGTTTCTTATGCAACGCTGCATAACATTGATTTCATCCGCGAGAGGGACGTTCGCATCGGCGATACGGTTCGTCTTCGCAAAGCCGGAGACATTATTCCCGAAATCATTTCGGTCGTTGCCGATAAACGCCCCGAAGGCACGTTTGAGTTCGAAATGCCGACGGTTTGTCCCTCCTGCGGCGAGAAGGTTCACCGCGAAGAGGGAGAGGTTGCGGTCCGTTGCATCAACCCCGATTGCACGGCACAACTGAGCCGAAGTGTTATTCATTTCGTTTCACGCGGTGCGATGAACATCGACAACCTCGGCGAGAGCGTTATCGAACAGTTTATCGAAAAGGGGATAATCAAAGGCTCGGCAGACCTTTATTATTTAAAGAAAGAAGATATCGAGAATCTCGACGGGCTTGGCGAAAAGAGCGCGAAGAAGATTATAAACGCGATTGATAAAAGCCGTGATGCAGGGCTTGAAAAACTGCTTTGCGGTCTTGGCATTCGCCACATCGGCGAAAAAGCCGCGCAATCGCTTGCGTCGAAATTCGGAGATATCCGCACGCTCATGGCGGCGACGGAAGAAGAACTTTTAGAGGTCGAAGATATCGGCAAAGAGAGCGCGGCTTCGGTCGTTCGATTCTTTTCGGGCGAACATGCAAAACAACTTGTCGAACGGCTTATCGAAGCGGGCGTTTCCTGCGAAAGCAAGGAAAAACCGCTCGGCAACGCGCTTGACGGCAAAACCGTTGTGGTCACGGGCACTCTTCCGACGCTCAAACGTCAGGAGGCAGAGGCGCTCATTCGCGCACATGGCGGAAATGCTTCGGGCTCGGTTTCCAAAAAGACCGATTTCCTGCTCTGCGGAAGCGATGCGGGCAGTAAACTTTTAAAAGCGCAAGCGCTCGGCATTCCCGTTATAAACGAGGACGAATTCCTTGACATCATAAACGCCGACGAGGCGCTCGACGTTATAAACCAGGACGATTTTTTTGAGATTATAAATAATTATAAATAACTGATTAAAAGGAGAAATGATTATGGATTATTCTAAACTTCCCGTATTTGCGGAGGCCGATATCGTTGTCTGCGGCGGTGGTACCGCGGGCGCATTTGCCGCAAAGGCGGCTGCCGATCTCGGTCAGAACGTTCTTATTGTTGAGCAGTTCGGCTCGCTCGGCGGAACCGCAACCAACGGATTGGTTCTTCCTGTAATGCACACTCATATCCCTGAAAATCCTCAATGCTCTTATATCAGCAACATCGTTCGCGACAAACTTCTCGAACTCGGCGCAGGCAGCGAAAACGGAGCATATTTCGATCCGCTCATGCTCAAAGCGATTCTTGAAGAACTCTGCTATGAAGCGGGCGTCAAGATGCTTTTCCATACTTTTGTTGCAGATACCGTCACTTCCGAAGGCAGACTTGACGCACTTGTTGTTGCTAACAAGAACGGTCTTGGTCTTGTCAAGGGCAAACTTTTCATCGACGCAACGGGCGATGGCGATATCGCTGTCCGTGCAGGTGCCGGATACACTCAGGGCAACCCCGAAAACGGCAAAAACCAGCCGATCTCGCTCCGTTACATAATCTCAAACGTTGATTTTAACGAGTTCGGTCAGTTCATCTGGGAGGTCAACCGCGACACAGGTAAGTACCTCGGCGCAAGCTATGAAGACGGCTCGATCTACGTTGCTTGCTGTAACGGTGACGATTGGGCTTTCTCGGAGATCTTCAACAAAGCCGTTGAAGCGGGCGACCTTGCTCCCGACGACAAGGCTTATTGGCAGGGTTTCTCTGTCCCCGGCAGACCGAATTGCTTGGCGTTCAACAACCCCGAGTTCTTTGACGATACCGACGGCACGAATCCCGATCACCTCACAAAAACGCAGGTCCTTGGCAAACAAAGGATCATCCGTCAACTTCAATTCTGCAAAAAATATCTGCGCGGTTTTGAAAACGCCTATATCTCCGATATCGCGACGATGGTCGGTGTTCGTGAAAGCCGCAACGTTGTTTGCGAATATATGCTCACCGCAGAAGATCTTCTCTGCCGCAGGAAGTTCGATGATATGTTCTGCCAATCGAATTATCCCGTTGACGTTCACGGCAAGGTGCTCAACTTCGACCCCTCGCTCAAACCCGTTGACGACGGCAAGATGTGGTATGAGATCCCCTATCTCACCCTTGTTGTCAAAGGTTTTGACAACTTCATGGTTGCGGGCCGTTGTTTAGGCGCAGAGTTCTTGGCTCAAAGTTCGCTCCGCGTTCAGCAATCCGTTCGCGCTTCGGGCGAGGCGGCAGGTATCGGCGCGGCGCTTGCTATCGAAAGAGGCATTCTTCCGAAGGAAGTCGATGGTGTTGAAGTGCGCGGTATAATGGTCAAAAACGGCGCTCACTTTATTTAACGTCCGGCGCGGACCGCACAAAAAGAACAAACGATATAGTTCATATTAAGGAAGAGAATCGGCATCGCCGATTCTCTCTTTTTTGATCGCGCTTTTGGCTCGCTTTGTTCGCGGAAAAGGGAATGAGGTTTCGTCGGCCGAACGCGGATTTGTGAAAAGTAAACAAAGACGCCGAGGAAAATTCGTCACGCGGGACAGAGAAATGCGATTTACAATTTAAAAACTTTGTGATATAATTATTTTGAATATGTATCAAATTTTTAACGAAAGGATTAACATATGATGAAAAAAGCATTCACAAAACTTCTTTCTCTGTTTATTGCCGTTGCGTTTGTTGTATCTTGCGTGATCATTCCTGCTTCGGCAATCACTTGGGATGAGGTAGAAGCAGAAAAATATGCTTCACGTTATTATTCGTCCTATTACACTTACGGCAAATTCTATAAGAACATGACCAGCATCCCCCTCACCGGCGACGGTGCAAGAGACGTTGTCGCTGTTGCTGTTTCACAGGCAGGTTATCTTGAAGGCGACAGTTCCAGCGGCCAGAGCGGCGAAGACGGCGGTTCTTCGAACATGACCGAATACGGCGCATATACCGGCGTAAACGGTGCGGCATGGTGTGCGTCCTTCTGTTCTTGGTGTATGTACACCGCAGAAGTCACCGATACCCGCGGCACGGAAACCTATATGGCAAGAAACGGCTATTACTGGTCTGAATGCTATGTTCCTTATTGGAGTAACTTCCTTTATGATAACGGCAGATACAAATTCAGCGATTACTACCGTTCCAGCTATTCTTCCTCGCAGGCAAGTTATAAACCTCAGCCCGGCGACCTTATTTTCTTCGTCGCAGGTTATTCCCCGCTTGATGAAGGTCATATCGGCTTGGTAGTTTATTCCGACAACTCTTATGTTTACACTATCGAAGGCAACACTTCCAGCCAGGACGGCGTTGAAGCGGAAGGCGGCGGCGCGTTCTTCAAAAAATATGCACTTTCCAGCTCTTCTATCGCGGGATACGGCATTCTTCCTTACAAAACCGTTGACGATCTTCCCGAGCTCGATTACAGCGGCGAAAATCCCACGAACGGTCTTTATGTAACCACTTCTGGCGCAAAGAGCGTTTATTTTAAGATTGAAGATTCGGATGCTTCCTGGACGCTTCCTATGTCCTCTGTCTTTGAAGTGACCGACATTGATTATGATCCCAACGGCGTTTTGATGCTTTATTCCAAGTGTGAGATCAACGGAGAAACTGTTTACGGTTGGATCCCTCACGGTACTGCAAACAACGGTTACACCAGAACCTTGCAGATCTATGCCAGCCCCGAAGCGGAATTTTCTTCCGACGTTTATGAAATAACTTCCGACAACAAGATCAAAGGCCTTTCCGTCGGCACTACCGTAAACGCTCTTATCAACAACGTCACTTCTGATTACACCGTCAAACTTTTCAAAGACGAAACCGAACTTGCTCTTAATGCAAAACTCGGCACCGGCATGGTTTTGAAGACTATGGACGGCAACACCGTTGTGGATACTTACACCATCGTTGTCAAGGGCGACGTTAACGGCGACGCCAAGATCAGCGGTCTTGACTATATCAGAATAAAACGCCATATTCTCAGCACAAACAAACTCGCGGGTGCTTATTTCGATGCTGCCTCGATAGTCAAGTCGGGCAAGGTTTCGGCATATGATTACCTGATGATCAAACGTTATGTTTTGGGAACGGCCAGATTCTAAAAGCTTTCACACAAAAAAGGGTTGCGATGCAGCCCTTTTTGTTTTTGCTTTCTGTGAAATGCGGAATATTGCTTTTGTGCAAATGACACAAAAAGCCCGAGGCAAATTTGTCACGGGTAATATCAAAAAAAGATTTACAACGAAAAATTTTTGTGTTATAATCACTGTGTGTTTATGTCAAATTTTAATGAAAGGGTCAATATACGATGAAAAAAACATTTACAAAGCTTCTTTCTCTGTTTGTCGCTGTGATGTTTGTTGCTTCCGTTGCAATCATTCCTGCATCGGCAATTACATGGGATAATGTCGACGAGTCGAAATACGCGTCTCGTTATTGGACGTCTGATTACGCTACCGGTAAATTCTATAAGAATATGACCAGCATTCCTCTCACCGGTGACGGCAGAAGGGACGTTGTTGCGGTTGGCGCTTCTCAGGTTGGTTATATCGAAGGCGATAGCGCTTCGGGTTACGACGGCGAAACCGGCGGTTCGACCAACTATACTGAATACGGTTATTATCTTGGTTTAAGCGGCGGCTCCGGGCACGCTTGGTGTGCCGCATTCTGCGCTTGGACTTTCTATACGTCAGAAGTTACCGATACTGACGGCGGCTATTACGACACCGCCTCCGGCAATATCTGGGCAGATACCTACGTTCCCGACTGGAGCAACTATCTTATCGCCCAGGGAAGATATAAAGCTGCTTATCAGTTCAGAAACAGTTACAGCTATCTGTATGACGCATCTTATGTTCCTCAACCCGGCGACTTGGTATTCTTCTATACCGCTTCCGGTGACTATCCCGGCTGGGAAGGTCATATCGGCTTGGTTGCATATTCCGACGGAACCTATGTTTACACCCTCGAAGGCAACACCTCCTCTCAGGACGGCGTTGAATCCGAAGGCGGCGGTATGTTCTTCAAGACATATTCGCTCACAGGTTCTAGCTTGGTCGGCTTTGGTTCGATGCCTTACGAAACGGTTGAAGGACTCCCCGAAATCGATTACAGCGGCGCAAACCCCACCCCCGGTCTTTATGTAACCGTTTCGGGTGCCAAGTCTGTATATCGGGGCATCAACGACAGCACTGCAAACTGGACTCTTCCTATGTCTTCTGTTTTTGAAGTGATTGAAATATCACAAGCCAGCGACGGAACCACCATGCTTTATTCCAAGTGCGAAATCAACGGAAGCACTGTTTATGGCTGGGTGCCTCACGGCAGCGATACCAACGGCTACACAAAAACTCTTCAGATCTATGCTACTCCCGAAGATTCCGCTCCCGGCATCGAATCCGACGTTTATGACATCACCGATGACAATATGATCAAAGGCGTTACTGTCGGAACGACTGTCAACTCCTTCCTCTCTGCTGTTTCCACCGACGGCGAGTTGAAGCTTTACAACGGCAACACCGTGCTTTCCGGCAGCGCAAAACTCGGCACCGGCATGACGGTTTCGCTCTCTGACGGTGTTGAAACCTTTGGCACCTATACGATCGTTGTCAAGGGCGACGTTAACGGCGATACAAAGATCAGCGGTCTTGACTATATCAAGGTCAAACGCCACATTCTCAAATCCGTCAACCTCACGGGCGCTTATGCCGAAGCGGCAATGCTTAACCGCGATGGTAAAGTGACGGCTTATGACTATCTGACGATTAAACGTCACGTTTTGGGAACTCTCACGATCAGATAAGACAAATAAAAAACTGATTTCGGCACGGTTGCTTTGCGACCGTGCCGTTTTTTGTAAAATATTTCAAAAAACGAACCGTTTTTTAACGGTTTTTTGAAAAAAGCGATTGACATTGTGGTTTGTAAGTTGTATAATAAAATGAATTTTAATCCATGAAGGAGAAATATATCATGAAGAAGTTTGCTCGCAGATCGCTTGCGATTTTGCTTGCGGTTATTATGACTGCTTCTATCTGCTGTATTGCTGTTCCTGCTGCTACCATCGCAGGCGATGCATATTACAGCTTGTCCGGCAGTTTCCACACCATTTCTTTCAATCCGGCTAACGGCTATATCGCAGTTCCGTATTCGGCTGACGGTGTCAGCAGAGCTACGGTTGCCAACTTCAGAAACTTTGCCGCTACCGAATACACCGGCTCTACAACCGTTGCCGCAGCACCCGGTTTTATCAATGGTTCTTACTTTGATATGGACTACGGTACACTCAACGGTTCCAATATGACCAACGGTAAGATCATCGTTTGGTCCGAACCTTGGCAGTTCTCTGACAGCGAAGGTTATTATGAACCGCTCATTCTTTTCAAGTCTGACGGATCTATCACCAGCGCAGACAGTAACATGGATGTATCGACCACCATCGGCGATTATTTCAGCTGCAACATCAGCTATATCAACAAGTATCCCGATACTGTTTATGCTGACGTTATGCACTATTTCGACGGTAACAACTTGAACGGTAATTCTGTTTCCGGCATGCCCAGCGGCAGATTCCTTATCGTTGAAAAAGACAACGAATACGTCAATCTCGGTATCGGCGTTCCCGTTACCGGTAAAGTCGTTCGCGTTGCTTCCGGCACAAGCTGTTCCTTCGAAGCGAACCAGTTCGCTCTTTATTTCAGCGGCACCGGTTATTTCAACAACGTAACCGCAGGTGATCCTGTTACCATCGTTGCCAACGAAACCAGATCTTCCGCAAAGGCAAAGATGACCGATGATATCATCGGCTTCATGCAGTGCACCGGTTATCTTATCAAAGACGGTGTCAACCACACCACGTCTTACAGCTATATCGGCCCCGGCCCTCTTAACAACTCTGTCGACGGTCACTCGGTAACCCTTACTCGTGGTTGGACCGGTATGGGTATCAAGGCTGACGGCACTATCATCATGATGATCTCCAACGGTCAGAGCACCATGCGTAACATGGCATCCCAGATGATTTCTATGGGCTGCGTTAATGCGTTCCGTATGGACTCGGGCGGTTCTTCTCAGATGAGAGCGGGCTCCTCGACCTATTATTCCGAAGGCGCTCGTAACATTTCCGAAGGTATCGTTATCGCAAACACCGCTATGATGGGCAACGATTCGGTCAAAGCCGAACTCGGCAGCCTCATTGCACAGGCTGAATCGGTTCTCGGTGCCAATTCTACTCTTGAAGAACTCGTTGAAGCAAGAGCTAATTACGCCGGCACTATTCAGGCTGACCAGAGAAAGAGTATCGGTAAACTTGTTCAGCTCCTTTCTGCAAAGGGTATGCTTGAAGCTCTCGTAAACAACGCAGAAAACGTTGATACTTCTAACTTCTCCGACTATAAATCAGACCTCATCCAGACTTCCGTCCTCGAAGGCAAACGCCTTGTTGCAAGCGCCGCTGCTTCCGATGAACAATGCAACGCAGTTGCTTCTGTTCTCAGCGAGGCTTTGAACAGCTCCTTCGATGCAGGCAGAATTTCTCTCGGCGCGGCTTATAAGACCGGCACCGTAAACTCTGCATATCCCGACAACGGTGGCGCTGAACTCACCGACGGCGACCTTTATGAAGTTCCCAACGGCGCTTCTTCCGATCGTTGGACCGGCTTCCAAAAAGCCAACGCCGCAGGCAGCAACTCTTCGGGCAGCTATGCTGAAGTCTATGTTGATCTCGGTAAAGAAACGACAGTCACCGCGGCGAGCGTTTCGGCAGAAAACCGTTCCGCTTGGGGAATCAACGCTCCTTCAAAGGTTGAAGTTCTCTCCTCGACCGACGGCAAATCTTTCGGTAAATACCTGACTCTTGAAAGTACGTTTGACGCTTCGTCGAGCGGCGATCAGATAATGTATTATGTAGGTCAAAAATCAATCACCGCAAGATATTTCGTATTCAGAGCATATTTTGATTCCGATCATGTCTTCCTCGGCGAAGTCAGCCTTTACGGCGCGTCCGATGAACTTTATGCACCGATTGATGTGTTCAACACCTACGTTAACGGTAATAGCACTACCACCGTATTCACCTCTGCATTTGCTTCCTCGCTCTCTGCTTCCAATGCAAACCTTAACTACTGCAACGTTGCGGTCTGCGATTACGATTCTACCGTAGGCGCATATATAGTTACCGCTTTCTATCAGAACCGCGGCACGACCACCACCGTTTCGATTCCTTCTGACGGATTCGTTGTTGCTTTCTATGCAGAAGCAGGTTGGGCACTCACCGATGATATCAAAGTTGGTGACTACGCATACATCAACGGTACTCACCTCTCCAATCTTTCCAAGGACGTTTGCGCAAGAATTGCGTTCAAGGCTCCTTCCGATATCGTTGTTGAAGATTATGAAGTATTCGTCGGCTTCCTTACCGTTGGTAACGGCGTTGCTTCTTCCGATGATGAATATGTTCGCCTTTACAGCGGCACGATTACCGTTGCACAGCTCATCGCGGCAAGTTCCGATAAGGGCCTCACTATTACTCTCAACGGCAAAGTGATCACCGGCAACACTGTTATCGGCAACGGCGCGGTCATCACCGACAGCTTCGGCGAAACTTACACCACTTATGTCTTTGCGGACGTTAACGCCGACAACAAGACGACTGCTATCGACTATATCCTTCTTAAACGTGCTTACATGGGCACTTACGAAGTTGATGAAGACAGCGTTCAGTTCAGAGCGGCTTGCGTATCCGGCGGTGCAGAACTCAGAGCAATTGACTACATCATGCTCAAGAGATACTTCCTCGGCACCTACGACCTCGTATAAGTTGTAAATTCAACAATAAAACCCCCGATCAAACGATCGGGGGTTTTTGTTATGCTTATTTTTTAAACCATATTGCTTCATAAGGTCTGAGTACATTTCCAACGGTTTCATAATTTGAAAGCAGAATTTTTGCGTTTTCGGGTATGCACTCGGGCATCGGCATTTCGGTTTCGCCGAAGTTTGAAAGGACGAATATCGTCTCGTCATTCAAGGATTGTGTGTAAACACTCACAACGCCGTCGTTGACAAGCAGTTCGAATTCGCCGTCGCAGATGCATTTTTCGTTCTTTCGCACAGAGAGCATTTTGCGGTAGAAATTAAGGACCGATCTTTCGTCGTTGTCCTGTTCTTCGACGGTGAAACCTTTGTCGACCTGGGTTTTGATCCAAGGCGTTCCGTTTGTAAAACCGCCGTTTTCCGTCGGATCCCAAGGCATCGGAACCCGCGCGTTGTCGCGGCTGCCGAACTGCATTTTTGCAAGAAGTTCGCTTTCGGTGAATTTTCCCGTTGCTTTGATCTCGTTGTAAGCGTTGATTGTTTCGATGTCGCGATATTCGTCCATCGAATCGAACGTCGGGTTGTGAAGTCCCAACTCCTGACCTTGATAAATAAAGGGGACGCCTCGCATTCCGTAAAGCATGGCGGCAAGCATCGTTGCACTTTCATAGGGGTATTTTTCTCTGTCGCCGAACCGCGAAAGTGCACGCGGCTGGTCGTGGTTTTCCATAACGAGAACGGGATAACCGTCGTTCTTCAAACCGTTTTCCCATTTTGCGAGAATGTCAACGTATGCCTTGCGGTCAACGGGTTCGGGGTCAAATTTGTCGTCATTGATCCTGCCGAGTAAAAGGTGTTCAAATTGGAAAGACATTGTAAGTTCTCCGCGCGCTTCGCCTGTGAGAACGAGAGCCTGTTCCGGAGACAACCCCCAGGTTTCGCCAACGGTGAGGGCTTTGTGGGGTGCGAGCGCGCGTTCGTGAAGTTCATGAAGAAATTCATGAAGTCTCGGGCCGCTGCCGCCGCCGTAAGGAGAAGAAAAGTCTTTTGAGATATAGTTGATAACGTCGCAACGGAACCCGTCGACGCCCATATCGAGCCAATAATTGATCATGTCGGCGATCTCTTGCCGCACGATCGGGTTTTCCCAGTTCAGGTCGGGCTGCTTTTTCGAGAAAAGGTGGAGATAATATTGACCGGTCTGCTCGTCAAGCTCCCATGCGCTACCGCCGAAGGCGGCGGTCCAACCGTTGGGTTCGTGACCGTCGACCGGGTCGCGCCAGATGTAATAATCGCGATATTTATTGTCTTTGCTCTTTCGACTTTCGAGAAACCATTCGTGCTCGTCGGAGGTGTGATTGACGACGAGGTCCATGAGCAGCCGCATTCCGCAAGAATGCATCTTGTCGAGCAACTCTTTAAACTCGTCCATAGTTCCGTATTCGGGCGCAATTCCGCGATAATCGGAAATGTCGTAACCGTTGTCATCACCGGGCGAGGGATAGCAAGGGGAAAGCCAAACAGCGTTAACACCCAACTTTTTCAAATAGGGCAATTTGTTTATGATCCCGCGAAGGTCTCCGATACCGTCACCGTTTGTGTCGCAAAAACTTTTGGGGTAGATCTGATAAACAACCGCTTCTTTATGCCAACGTTCCATAAAACAAATCCTCCGTAATTGATCTCTGAAATCATTCTAACAGATTTTTATGTGTTTTTCCACACTTTTCTAAAAACAATTGTGCTTCCGTCATTTTCTTTTTGTCGTTCGCATATCGTTTGAAGAGGTGATTGAAAATGTTTTCTTTTTTTCTCAATTTGGTTTCAAAATGTTTTTGCCTTTTGCTCCGCACAAGCGATACACATTCCTTTCCGCCGCCGCTTTCAAAAGAGGAAGAACACGCTCTTTTTGTCCGCACGCGAAATGGTGATATTGAGGCGCGCAATAAACTCATTGAGCATAACCTGAGGCTTGTTGCACATATAGTGAAAAAATATTATACAACCGCACGCGATCAGGATGATCTTGTTTCGGTCGGAACTGTCGGGCTTATAAAGGCGATCGACAGTTTTAACATAGATAACGGAGCGCGTTTTGCGACTTATGCGGGCAAATGCCTTCAAAATGAGATCCTGATGTATTTCCGCGCACAGAAAAAACATTCCGGCGTGACGTCTATAAACGATCCGGTTGATGTGGATAAAGACGGAAACCCTCTTACTTATCTTGAAATAATCGCATCGCCCGATGATATCGTCGATTCGATCGATCGAAAGATAAAACTCGAAAAAATCGTTCGTGCGATAAGAACGGTCCTTTCCGAGCGCGAAAAGAAGATAATGATGCTGCGTTACGGCCTGAACAAAAGCGGGAAACATTACGCCCAACGCGACGTTGCGCAAATTCTGGGGATATCGCGAAGTTACGTGTCGCGCCTTGAAAAGAGCGCGATCGACAAAATCAGGGATTACGCCGCAAAGTGAAAAAGAAACAAACCGCCGTATATTTCGAGCATATATGGCGGTTTTTCTATTGATTTATTGCTTGGTTTAGAGTATAATAAAATGAATACGAATTTATTGTTTTAACGATTCGTGAAGTTGGTCGATCGTACCGAAATCATATCCGCGTGATTTAAGTTCGGAGATCACATCGTCAAGTATCTCGGCGTTGGTCTTGCTCGTCGGGTGCAGCAACATGACCATTCCGTCATGAGCCGAATTCAGGATCTTTGCCTTTGATTTTTCGGGATCGGGTTGGTTCGCGTTGTCCCAATCGGCATAAGCGAACGACCAAAAAACGGGTGTGTAACCGAGTTCTTCGCAGAATTCAAGCGTTTTTATCGAAAACGAGCCTTCGGGCGGGCGGAAATATTTTTCCATTTCCAAACCGAAAGATTCTTTATAAAAGGCTTCGAGCTTTGTTAGTTCCTCTTTAAAATCCTCGATGTCAGTCACTTTCGACATATCGGAATGACTAAAAGTGTGGTTGCAAACAAGATGCCCTTCATCTGCCATTCTTTTAACGGTTTCGGGGCTGTTTTTGATTATTCCGGGCAGAATAAAGAATGCCGCTTTGACGTTTTGGGTTTTAAGAACATCAAGTGTTTTTTCGACGTTTTCGTTGCTGTAACCCGCGTCGAACGTCAGATAGACTGTCTTGCTGCCCTCGTCTCCGATATAAAGCGCGCCGTACTCTTTTGCAATGTCGCTTCCGCCTAAAATTTCGGGGCGTTGACCCTCGCCTTGCGATTTGAAATGCCAATTGATTTTTTCGGTCGGCTCAAACGCGAACGCATTTGCGATCAAAGATAACGTTATGGCGAGCGTAGCAACAAAAAATCTTAAAGTTTTCAAGATATCACTCCTTTCTTATATATTTTTTTCTTGTTTCATTTTGATATCCGCACCAAAAATTTTCAAAAAAGGTGGTTTTTTCATGGTAGTTTGCGTTCCCTTTGCACCTTTGTTTTCCGCTCCCGAATTGATGGCGGAGCAGATCGACGAAATGCTTTACGGCGAAGAGGCCGAAATTCTTGATGAACTTTGCGGTTTTTACAAAGTAAAGACCGAATATGGATACATAGGCTGGACAATAAAGCCCAATCTTTTTGAAAAACTGCATGATGCGAATCACATCGTCACAACACCTTTTGCCGACCTTCTTTTCGAGGGCAGAAACTATTTTCATGCTCCGATAACGCTTCCGCGCGGTTCGAGGGTTGACGTTGGATTTTCAAAAATCGAAGATAAATATGGGTTTGCCGTTTTGCCGAGCAAACGTATTTATTATATTCTCAAAGACCATATCGCGCCGATTTCTTCGGTAAAAAAGAACGATGAAGAAACCTTCCGCGAATCGGTCGTTGCGACCGCAAAAGAATATCTCGGAGTGCAATACCGTTGGGGCGGACGTACTCACATGGGAATCGATTGCTCGGGGCTCTGCTTTAACGCTTATCGCTTTAACGGGGTTGACATCTGGCGCGATGCAGATATCGAAAAGTCGCAAAATCTCAAAAAGATCGATTTTGCCGATGCAAAGAAAGGCGATCTGCTTTTCTTCGAAGGGCATGTTGCGATGTATCTCGGCAACGGTGAAATCATTCATTCTTCCGCTTCAAAAGGCAGAGTTGTTGTCGAAAAATGGGAAGAAAACGAACACCTTAATGAAATTTATATTTGCACTGGAACGGCATTTTAATGAACGAATTTATCACAAAACAGGAAATCGAACGTCAGCATGAAATCGCACTTTCGCTTTGCTCCGAAACAAAGGGCAAAAAGGCCTGCGTTATTACATTTGGCTGTCAGCAAAACGAGAACGACAGCGAACGTATTGCAGGTGCGCTTGTGCTTTGCGGTTATGAAATGACAGAAAACAGCGATGAAGCCGACATGATCATCATAAACACTTGTGCCATCCGCGAGCATGCCGAGATCCGTGCGCTTTCCGAAGCAGGTCAGTTCAAAGGCAGGAAGCAACGGGACAGGTCGATAAAAATCGGGCTTTGCGGTTGTATGGCGCAACAGGCGCATAGACGCGAGCAGATATACAAAAGCTATCCTTACGTTGATTTTGTTTTCGGAACGGACATGCATCATAGATTGCCCGAGATCATCAAAGCCGCGCTTTCGCAGAAAAAACGAACAAGTTTCATCACCGACAAACCTCACAATGAGTTTGGCGTGATCAGCGAGGGAATGCCGGTTCGCCGCGAAAGCGGTTATAAGGCATGGGTGCCGGTCATGTACGGATGCAACAACTTCTGCACCTATTGCGTTGTGCCTTATGCAAGAGGTCATGAACGCTCGCGCAGAAGGGAAGACGTTGTTTCCGAGGTGAAGTCGCTTGTCGAAAACGGATATAAAGATATAACGCTTCTCGGTCAGAACGTCAATTCCTATTCGGGCGGTTGCGATTTTGCGGATCTGATTTCGGAATGCGCCTCGTTTGACGGCGAATATCGGGTCAGATTCATGACGAGCCATCCGAAAGACGCATCGCACGAACTTATCAACGCCATTGCCGAGCATAAGAATATCGCACATCATTTTCATCTTCCTGTTCAATCGGGTTCGAGCCGAATCCTGAAACTGATGAACCGAAAATATGACCGCGAGCAATATCTTGAACGCGCCCTTGAAATCAAAGAAAAAATACCCGACATAAGTCTGACGACCGATATAATCATCGGTTTTCCGACCGAAACCGATGAGGATTTTGCCGATACGATGTCGCTCGTTAAAAAGGTCGGGTTTGACATGATTTACACCTTCATTTATTCCCCGCGAATGGGCACTGCCGCGGCGAAAATGGACGGTCAGATCCCGAAAGACGTTTCTAACGCACGCTTCAAGGCGCTTTCGGACATGGAAAATGAGATCGCTCAGTCGCTTAATGAAAAATTCATCAGCAAGACCGTCAGAGTTCTTTCCGACGGATTCAACAAAAACGGAATCCCTTGCGGAAGAAACTCGCAAAACAGGATCGTCACGTTTGACAGACCTGTGCCTGTCGGCGAATTTGTCGACGTCCAAATCGAAACTGCGGGGGCTTACATGCTCTCGGGTAAAATAAAGTAATTAAAAAACCGAAAGGATAAATTTAAAAATGAACGAAGCAATGATCAAAGCAATCGAATCTCTTAAAGAAGCCCTTGCCGCAAGCGAGGAATTGAAGGCTTACAACGCCGCAAAAGAAGCCTATGACGCAGACACCGAACTCAACAAACTCATCAATGAATATAACGTTCAGGCAACTCTTCTCGAAACCGAAGGCAGAAAGCCCGAAGCAGAACGCGACACCGCGCTCGTAGAAAGCATTTCGGCACGTCTCCGTGAATGCTATGACGCGATCAGCGAAAGCAAATCGCTTTCGGCGATGCGTGACGCAGAAGCCGCTCTTTCCGAAATCATAAACGCGATTAACGATGCCGTTCGTTTCACCATCGAGCCCGAATCGGCAAACTGCACTCACGATTGCAGCACCTGCGGCGGCTGTCATTGAGCGCATAACGGTTGATTTCGCACGGAACCTCGCTTGAAGTAGTTTTTTGCATCGGCGCTCGGTTCCGCGCAAACTCGCCACGTTCCGCTTAAATACGTTTGCGGTCAAAACCGCACGATTTATTTGCTTTTCATTATTACCTATCACTTTAATTTACGGAGTAAATTGCCATGGCTCTTTCGCCGCTTATGAAACAATATCTCGAGGTCAAACAAGAACACCCCGAGTGCATACTCATGTGCCGTATCGGTGACTTTTACGAAATGTTTTTCGAGGACGCGAAAGCCGCATCGAAAGAACTTGATCTCGTTCTCACCGGCAAGGATTGCGGACTTGAAGAACGCGCCCCGATGTGCGGTGTTCCTCATCACGCGGTCGATGGATACATAGCAAAACTCGTGTCACGCGGTTATCGCGTTGCTATTTGCGAGCAGATGGAAGATCCTGCAACGGCAAAAGGGCTTGTCAAGCGCGACGTTGTCCGGATCATCACCCCCGGTACGGTTACCGAGGGCGGTTATCTTGACGAAAAAAAGAACAACTATATCTGCGCCGCTTATACTGACGATTTCGGATGCGGTATCGCTTTTGCCGATGTTTCAACGGGCGAAATCAGCGCGACCGAAATCATGGGCGATAACCTTCCCGCACGCGTCGTTTCCGAGGCGGCGGCCTATCTCCCGAGCGAGTTGATTTGCGTCGACAACTTCCCGAAAGAAATCAGTTCGCTTTTCAACGCTCGGTTTAACACTCTCGTTTCGTCGGCTGAATATGTCGATTTTGAACTCGCTTCGTCGTTAAATGCGATAAAAGAGATCTATGAGACCGCGCCCGAAACAGACAGTGATTATTCTCTGCGTGCCGTCGGCGGTTTGATCGCCTACATAAGGCGTACTCAGAAAATCGATCTTTCTTATCTTCAAAAAATAAACTTTTATTCCTGCGATGAATTCATGGGGATTGATTCGGCATCGCGCCGAAATCTTGAAATCGCCGAATCGATGCGCACAAAGCAACGCAAAGGCTCACTCCTTTGGGCGATCGACCGCACCCGCACGAGTGCAGGCGCGCGTCTTTTGCGTCGCCACCTTGAAAAACCGCTCGTTAACGAATCTGCGATCCGTTCAAGGCTCGAAGCCGTTTCCGAACTTCATTCCGACGGAGTTCTTCGCGAAGAATTGCGAGAGATATTAAAAGGCATAACCGACATCGAACGCCTTACAACAAGGCTTGTTTACGGCACAGCCAACGCGCGGGACTTAAAGGCACTCGAAAAAACGTTGCGCCTTTTCCCGAACATTAAAGAACTCATCGCCAATGCAAAAACCAAATCACTAAGACGTATCGACAGCGAGATCGACCCTTTGACCGAGGTTGCCGATGCGATCGCAGACACGATCGCCGAAGAACCGTCCGCGCTTTTGAAAGAAGGCGGGATTATTCGTCGCGGTTGCAACGCCGCTGTTGACGAACTTTATGACATGGTCACGAACGGCAAAGCATGGATAGCGAAGATCGAGGAATACGAACGCGAAAAAACGGGCATCAAAACCCTCAAAGTCGGATATAACCGCGTTTTCGGTTATTATATCGAGGTTTCGAAATCCTTCCTTTCGCAGGTTCCCGATGAATACATAAGGCGCCAGACCCTTGCAAACGGCGAAAGATTCGTCACCCCTGAACTCAAAGAGACCGAAAGCCGCGTCATCGGCGCAAGAGACAGGCTTTATGCTCTTGAATATGAACTTTTCGTTTCGCTGCGCGATTACGTTTTGCAGTCGCTCGAAACAATAAAACTTGCCGCGAACGCTATCGCGGAACTTGACGTTTACTGCTCGAACGCCGAGATCGCGCGCGAGCAGGGATATGTCTGTCCCGAAATCGACCGTTCGGATAAGATAATCCTTAAAAACTGCCGCCACCCTGTTGTTGAACGCTTCCTTGACGGAAATTATTTCGTTCCCAACGACTGTTCTCTCGATTGCGGCGCGAACCGAATGATGCTTATCACAGGTCCCAACATGGCGGGTAAATCAACCTATATGCGCCAAATCGCGCTTTGTGTTATCCTCGCTCAGTCGGGCTGTTTCGTTCCGGCGAACGAGGCGCGTATCGGCATCGTTGACAGAGTTTTCACCCGCGTCGGCGCGTCGGACGATCTGGCTAGCGGCAACTCAACCTTTATGCTTGAAATGAATGAGGTTGCCGATATCCTTAAAAACGCCACCAAGAACAGCCTTATTATCTATGACGAGATCGGCAGAGGCACATCGACTTACGACGGCATGAGTATCGCACGCGCCGTTGTTGAATATACCGCGAAAAAGATCGGTGCAAAAACGCTTTTTGCAACTCATTATCATGAACTCACCGAACTTGAAGGTGAGACCGATGGCGTTGTCAATTACAATATCGCCGCAAAGAAGCGCGGCAACGACGTTGTCTTTCTCAGAAAAATCATCAAGGGCGCGGCAGATGACAGCTACGGAATTGAAGTTGCTCATCTTGCGGGTGTGCCCGAAGCGGTCGTTAACCGCGCAAAGCAGGTGCTTCAAGGCCTTTCGGAAAGCGATTTACGTCCTGCCCCGAAAGCGAAGACAAACGCCGATGATAACGTCAGTTTTGAATCGCTTTGCGAAGCGAGAGTTATCGACAGACTTAAAAATCTCGATATAAACACGTTAACGCCTTATGAGGCGATAACGATTCTTTATGAGCTTAAAAAGGAGCTTGACTAATTGGGCATCATCAATATTCTTGACGCACAAACCGCCAACCTTATCGCCGCAGGCGAGGTTGTCGAGCGTCCTTCTTCCGCCGCGAAGGAGTTACTTGAAAATTCAATAGATGCACACGCAAAGTCGATCACCCTTGAAATAAAAAACGGCGGAAGAACCCTCGTTCGCGTTACCGATGACGGAATCGGTTTTCTTCGCGAGGATATCCCGAAGGCGTTGCTTCGCCATGCGACGAGCAAGATCTCTTGCGGCGACGATATTTCGGGGATCCGTTCTCTCGGATTCCGAGGTGAAGCGCTTGCGGCTATCGGCTCGGTTTCACGGCTTGAAATCATCACCAAAAGCCGCGAGGAAACGATCGGCACACGTCTCACCTCCGACGAAAACGGAATCGTTATGGAAGACGTTGGCTGTCCCGACGGAACCGTCGTTTCGATGCGTGATATATTTTACAACACTCCCGCCCGCCAAAAGTTTTTAAAGCGCGACAGCACCGAAGGAACTTCTTGCGTTGCGGCGGCAGAGCGTTTGGCGCTTTCTCACCCCGAGATCTCGTTCACCGTTATCAACGACGGCGAACGCAAATTCATGACTTCGGGCGACGGAAAACTTTATCCCGCGATTTATTCGGTTTTCGGACGTGAGTTTGCGAAATCGTTGATCGAGATTGATTATGAACTCGGCGGAGTCAGAGTTAACGGATATGTGACAACTCCCGATGCGGCGCGCGGCAGCCGCGCGTTGCAGACTATGTTTGTCAACGGCAGATACGTGAAGAGCAAAACCGTTCAAGCCGCGCTTGAAGAGGCATTTCGTTCCTTCATTCCGCGCGGAAGGTTTCCCGCTTGTGTCGTTTTTGTGTCGCTCGACCCGATCTTGACCGACGTTAACGTTCACCCTGCGAAGACCGAAATCAAGTTTGCGTCCGAGCGCGATGTGTTCCGCGCGGTTTATTATGCCGTCAAGAACGCGCTCGAAGCCGAACCCGAAGAAAAACTGCTCTCACCCGTCAGGGAAAAGGCGCTTGAAGCGAAACCCGATTTGCCTGATTTAAAGGAAGATGATCCTTTTATCGAGCCTGTTTTGACTGCGGTTCCCAAAGAGAGAAATGTTGAATTCTTTCCTGCCGAAAATCATGTTGCCGATACGATAAAGCCCGAACCGAAAACCGCGTTCCGCGCAGATATCGGAGAAGAGGACCTTATCGCGCCTTCGGCCGAACTTCTTTTTTGCGATATTTTGCCGGTTTCGGGAACGGTTGAGGAAGAACCC
Organism: Eubacteriales bacterium; assembly: GCA_045536535.1. Taxonomy (GTDB): domain Bacteria; phylum Bacillota; class Clostridia; order Oscillospirales; family CAG-382; genus Coliplasma. Next base: position 110,022 of record JAZSNS010000019.1, read on the forward strand.
GAAGAACAGCAGATAACCATGACTCCCTCGACACCCTCGTGGCGAATGATCGGTCAGGCTTATGATTCTTATATCTTTGTTGAAACCGAGGAAAATATTCTCATTGTCGATAAACATGCGGCGCATGAGCGCGTTTTGTATGAACAGCTTGCCGCCAACAAAGAACTCAATGTTCAGGAACTTTTTTCGGGCATTCCTGTTGCGCTCGGCAGAGAGCAATCGGCGATTTTGCTTGAAAACGCTGAGTTTTTGGAGGAAAAAGGGTTCAGAATCGAGGATTTTGGCGAGGGTTCGGTCATTGTTCGTACCGTTCCCGCGACGCTTCACAACCTGAAAGGTCTTTCTTCGATCCTCGAAGATTTTGCGCGTTCGCTTTCTGACGGAAACGGCCTTTCTTTTGCCGAGCGTTGCGACCGCGCGCTTTATACCGTTGCCTGCAAGGCTGCGCTTAAAGCAAGAGTGAAGAACCGCCCCGAAGACGACGAGAACGTCATTCGCATGCTTGCCGAAAACCCTCATCTCAGATATTGCCCTCACGGCAGACCTTTTGTTAAAACACTCCCGAAAAGGGAAATTGAGAAATATTTCGATAGGTGAATTTTATGAGTTTCACAATACATAAAACCTGCGGCACTGCGCGCACGGGCACGTTTAACACTGTTCACGGCGATATCCAAACCCCCGTTTTCATGAACGTCGGCACAAGTGCGGCAATAAAAGGCGGGATTTCGACGGGCGATTTGAAACATATCGGCTGTCAGGTCGAACTTTCCAACACTTATCATCTTCATGTTCGTCCGGGCGAGGATATTATCTATCAGCTCGGCGGCATTCATAAGTTTTTCAACTGGGACAAACCGGTCCTTACCGACAGCGGCGGATTTCAGGTCTTTTCGCTTGCCAAACTTCGCAACATCACCGAAGAAGGCGTTACTTTCCAATCTCATATGGACGGCGCGAAGATCTTCATGAGCCCCGAAGTTAGCATGCAGATTCAGTCCAAACTTGCTTCGACGATCGCAATGGCGTTTGATGAATGTCCGTCGTCGGTTGCCGATCACGGATATATCGACCGTTCGGTCGACCGCACAACGCGCTGGCTTTACCGTTGCAAAGAGGAAATGGACAGATTGAACTCGCTTCCCGAGACCATAAACAAGGATCAACTTCTTTTCGGTATCGGTCAGGGCGGCGTTTATGACGATATACGTGTCCGCCATTTGCAGGAGATAACGAAACTTGACCTTCCGGGTTATGCCCTCGGCGGACTTGCCGTCGGCGAAAGCGCGGAAGAGATGTATCGTGTCATCGAGGTTTGCGAGCCGTTCCTTCCGAAAGACAAACCGAGATACCTCATGGGCGTCGGCACTCCTGTCAACATTCTTGAAGCGGTTGACAGAGGCATCGACTTTTTCGATTGCGTAATGCCTTCGCGTAACGCGCGTCACGGCAACCTTTTCACGAGCGAGGGTCTTTTGAACCTTAACAACAATAAGTATCTTCTTGATTCTCGTCCGCTCGACCCGAATTGCGATTGCCCCGTTTGTAAAACCTACACCCGCGCATATATTCGCCACCTTTTCAAGGCGCGCGAACTGCTCGGAATGCGCCTCTGCGTTATCCACAATCTTTATTTTTACAACAAACTCATGGAAAAGATCCGCAACGCGATCATGGAAGGCAACTGGAAATCTTTCAAAGAAGAACAGGTTTATATGCTCGGAAAAAGAGCGGAATAAAAAGAAAAAAGAAGGTTTGAAAACCTTCTTTTTTTATCCCACAAACATTTGTGTCCAATAGTTTCCGTCGGAAACGTAACCGACACCGATTTTGGTGAACGATCTGTTAAGAATATTCGCGCGGTGTCCCGAAGAACTCACCCAGCCGTTAACGACTTCTTGGGGAGTTCTTTGCCCTTTGGCAATGTTTTCGCCGGCGCTTTTATAGGAAATGCCGAAGTCGCTCATCATCTGAAACGGCGAGCCGTAGGTCGGGCTTGTGTGCGAGAAATATTTTTTATCGTGCATGTCCTGCGATTTATAACGCGCAACGCGGCTCAACTGCCAATCTTGCGTTAACGTCGGAAGTCCGTTTGCGACGCGTTCTTTGTTGACAAGCCGCACAACTTCTTTTTCATAATCCAAAACCGTTTGGTCTTTTTCGGGAATGTTGATTATCTGGTCGGGATAGATAAGGTTCGGATCCTTGATCTGCGGATTCGCTTCGATGATCTCGCTCAACCCGATTTCATACCGGACGGCTATCTTCCAAAGGCTGTCTCCGCGAACAACTTTATAAGTCGTTGTGGCAGACGCGCTTGTCAGAAGCATCGAAACTGTCAATATCAAGCATATTAAAAATGCAAAAAATTTTTTCACGGTTTGCCTCCTTTCTTTAATATTATTTCAAAACAAAACGAAAGTAGTTTGCGAAAAAATGGAGTTCGCCGAAAAAACCTCAAAAAAGGGTTGCGAAGATAATAAAACAGGCGTTTTTTACCCGTTTTGGTGGTTTTTCAAGGAAAAAATTGTCACCAAACTCTTGAAATAATAAAAAAAGTATGATAGTATAATATTACTATAATTGCCGAAATTATATCGGCAAATCAAAAAATGTATCTTTGCCGCAAAGCGGGAGGTTTTTCCTCGCTGTTTTTTGGCAGGAACAAAAAATTTTATGGAGGAAAACATGATGAAACTCTCTCTCAAAAGAGCTATGAGCTTTGTAGTTATTTCTGCATTGTTGCTCGCAGCTCTTGCAATCCCCGCATCGGCAGCATTGCCCATAAGCGCAACTGACATTGTACTCAATGACTCCAACGCTTACAACTGGGACGCTACCAAAGTTATAGTTTGGGCTTCCGCTAACGATCAGGCAGTCATGGGCGACATCTTGGGCGTTGATCCTTTCTTCGGTTGGTTCTATAAGATCCTTCTCGAGTACAACGATGTTTCCAAGACCTTTGACGTAATCGCAACCGAAACCGCTACCGACCAAACCGCTGACTATACGACTTGGACTCTCGGTTACGGCAGAATGATCGTTATGGCTCACGGCGACTGCGCTGATTCCGGCAGTTTGGAACTCCTCAGCGGTCTTGCTGCTGAAGGCACCCAGTTCTTCCTTGTTGGCGACTACGACCAGATCCTTGAAGCTCGCGGTTCTGTTGACGGTATGTATCTTACCACCAGCGACGTTGAACCCGGCCAGTTCTGGACCAAACCCATCAAACCCGAATTCGAACTCGGCTTCAACATCTATGGCGATGACAATGCAAACGTATTCCGTAAGGAAGATGTTGTTGCAGGTCTCACCGATGGCGAATGGGCAGAAGATGCAACAGAATTTGCTGACGAACGCGTATTCCTTACTCAGGATATCCATTCCAACAACCTCGATCTCCGTCCTGTTGTAAGCCTCGTATACGTTTCTGAAGAAGCTGCTTCCTTCGACGGTCTCAAAATCGGCTTCTACGCTGAATATGCTTCCATGATCGGTCTTCCCGAAAACGATATCGTTATCTACGTTTCCGAAGATGGCGAAACCTGGGAAGAAGTTGCTACCGTTCAGCACGGCCTCACTCTCGAAGGCTCTGTTGATGATTTGGATAACGCTCAGAAGGGCACCCAGATCGCAGAAATCGCTTTTGACGAAACCGTTACCGGCGCTTATGTCAAAGCTGAACTCGTATACGCACCCAGCCCCTTTGTTGACAGCAAACCCGTTTGGGAATTCATAGGTCTCACCGAAGTTGAATTCGTTGTTGCTGAAGAAGGCGAAGGCGAAGGCGAAGGTGAAGGCGAAGGCGAAGGCGAAGGCGAAGGTGAAGGTGAAGGCGAAGGTGAAGGCGAAGGCGAAGGCAATGAAAAGCCCGAAGCCGGCGATGCTTCCAACATGATCGTATTTGCAATCCTCGCTCTCGTAGCAGTTGCAGGTTCTGCAGTTGTTATCAGAAATCGCAAATAATTCATTTTGAATTGATAAAAAAAGAGGTCTTATGACCTCTTTTTTGTTGCAAAACAAAAAGGGCATCTCAAACGAGATGCCCTTTTCTTGTTTTAAAGATTGTAATATTTGTCAAATTCGGCGGGGTGAGGAATTGCGGCGAGCTGACGGCATTCGTCACGCTTTGATTTGATAAAGTTCCTGATCAAATCTTCGGGGAAAACTCCGCCTTCGGTCAGATAACCGTGATCGGATTCCAACGCATCAAGCGCTTCTTCCAAAGAGGTGGGGAGGTGATGAAGTTTTGCTTTTTCTTCGTCGCTCAAATGGTAAAGGTTCATGTCGTAAGGACCCCAACCGTTTGCATGAGGATCGATTTTGTTTTTAACGCCGTCAAGACCTGCCATAAGAATTGCCGCATAGCAGAAATAGGGGTTGCAGGTCGCATCGGGGTTGCGAAGTTCAAAACGTCGCTTGTCGGGGCTCTTTGCATAAGCGGGAATGCGGATAACCGCACTTCTGTTAGACGTTGCATAACCGACAGTGACAGGGGCTTCAAAACCGGGAACAAGGCGTTTGAACGAATTTGTGCTCGGATTTGTGATCGCGCAAAGCGAAGCGATGTGCTTCAAGAGCCCGCCCATGAAATAATGAGCGGTCTCGCTCAGGCGCGCATAACCGTTGTCGTCCGAGAAAACGGGTTCGCCGTCTTTGAGAAGGAGCATGTGAACGTGCATTCCGCTTCCTGCTTCGCCGTAGATCGGCTTCGGCATAAAGGTCGCGGTCTTGCCATATTTCATGGCGGTGTTATGAATGATGTATTTTATCATCATCGTTGCGTCCGCCATTTCGGACATTTTTCCGAGTTGCGGCTCGATCTCAAACTGGCCCGAAGCGGCAACTTCGGGGTGGTGATAGTTGATTTCGATGCCTGCGTCTTTCATGTGCAGACACATTTCGCTCCTGCACTCATAGGAACGGTCAAAAGGCTTTGCGATATGGTATGCCTTTTGCTTTGCAACGATACAACCTTTTCCTTCAACCGCGCTGTTCCAATAGGACTGTTCGGTGTCGAGCGAAACTCCGATGCTGTTGGGAGCGACTTCCCAACCGACTTGGTCGAAGAGATAAAATTCAAACTCGGGAAGGATGAGCATCGTGTCCGCAACACCCGAATCCTTCATATATTGCTCGGCGGCAAGCACGATGTTTCGCGGATATTGTGCCAAAGGTTTGTTTTCGGGGTTTGCAATGATCATTGCGTTGCCCGTCATCGAAAGAGTTTTGATTTCGCAGAAAGGGTCGATGAGCGCGGTGTCGGGATCGGGGATAAAGACCATGTCGCTTTTTTCGACGACGGCGTAACCATAGTTCGAGGCGTCGAAACCGATTCCGCTCTTCATCGTATCTTCTGAGAAGTTTTCGGCAGGAATCGTGACGTGGCGATATTGACCGTTGATGTCGACCATTTTGAAATCAACCATCTTGATGTCGTTTTCTTTTATAAGCGTTAAAATATCCTTGGCTGTTCTTGCCATGAGCTATCTCCTTGTAAGTTCTTTATTCTTAACGATGCGTTTCCGCAAAATGGTTTGAGTTTTCGGAAAAATCGCGGTGGGTTTCTCGGAAGGCTTTGCAAAATCAAGGCGCGCGTTGGCTCGGATTCTTGCGTTAGCGGACGTTTAAAATATTCGGTTACTGTTCCGAAGGTGTGTTGTCCGTGTTGGTTTCATCGATGACTTCGGAAGCCTCGGCTTTCTTTTTCTTGCTTTTCTTGACGATCAAAACGATGATAACGATAACAATAACGATGAACAAAACAGGAATCAAGAGAAGAGCAATAACGCCGAGAACGATAAGTATGACGACCCATGATGCGCTTGATTTTTCGCTTTCAGCGACGTCGGTGCTCCAAGCATCGCCCGAAATGCCTTCGCTTGTTATGATGCCGATCGAAATTTCACCCGACGGAAAATCAATTATAAAGTTTGATTCTTCCGAGTTGTCGGAAGCACTGCTTTCGGACATAGGCGCTTCGTTGACAACAAGCGTGTAGGTCATATAACCTTCGCCGCCTTCGCCGTACGCACAGACGGTAAAGATGTAAGTACCGGCCTCTGCGGGGCAACCTTCTATTTCACCGTACATAGTTAAGTTGAGCGAGGTGTCGGAAAATTGATTGTAACTGCCGGGGTTGTAGTAGATCCCGAAGGTTGCATTGGGATCGGTGCAGTCCAATCTGACGTAATATTCTTCACCTTCCGTTGCTTCGGGAAGATTATAGGTCACGATTTCGGGAGCCGCTATACCCAAGGAATAAATAACGTAGGCCTCGCTCTCCATGATAAGGTCGCCGCAAGTCACTTCGACCCAAACAACCGCGTCGAGATGTTCCTTGCTTAACGTGAGCGATTGTGAATAGGAATAGGGGACATAATTGACATACCAGGTGTAGGAAACCGTGCCATTCAATAAGCACTCCCAAATTCTTGCGTCATATCCGGCCATTGCTTCGATGTCAACGGTCATTGTTGAACCGACCTCGGCATAGCTGTCTTCGGTGAAAATAACGCGTATATCGGAATAATTTTCGGCAGTCGCAGGTAAAATGAATGAAAAGGATAACAGCAACACCAAAAATACAGAGATAAATCTTTTCATATTTTAACTCCCTTTTTTCTTTAATGATAACACAGAAATTTTTCATAATCAACAATTTTTTGTTGTTAAAACAAAAATGATTTTGGGAAAAGCGACATTTTTTAAAAATCAAAAACACTTTACAAACAAATTGATTTATGCTATACTAAAAAAGGAAATTTTTCGACAAAAATCATCTTGTTCTCAAAACATACGTCACGCGATAGACCAAAGGGAGAAAAACGATGAAAACGTTTTTGAAAAAGCACGAGAGCCTTTTTTTGGCAATTGCTGTTAATCTTTTTTTTCTTATATTGTTGTCATTATCCGTCGGTGTCGCTTATGAGCTTTCCGATGACTGGTTTTTTGCCAAGAATATTGCAAACGGCAACTATGACTACACGTTTTGCAGTTACTTCATTCAAATTTTAACCGGCGTTGTGCAAAAGGTGATATACCCCATTAACGCCTTTATGCTTTTACAAATTATTTTCGGTTTTGTTTCGTTAACTGCCGTTTGTTACGTTTTGCTTGATACGTTTGGTATCAAAAGAGGCTTCATGCTTGCCATGGCGGTCGAATGTGTGTTTGCCATAAACGCTTATTCTGCTGTCACCTTTACAAAGACTGCGGCACTTCTTGCCGTTGCCGGCGGATTGATGATGCTTTGGGCATATCATAACAAAAAGCACATCGGTTATTCGATTTTCGGAATCATTTTGATCCTGCTCGGCAGTTTTTACCGATTCAAAATATTCTATTCGGTTTTGGCGGTTTTCGCTTGCTGCGTTTTGGCTTTGATTATTTCAAAAACCAGAAAACCCTTTTTCAAGAGCCTTCTTGAAGTTTTGAAAGAGGTCTTGACTTTGAAAACGGTGTCGCTTGTTGCGGCAATGCTTATTGTGGTGTTTTCATGCAACTTCATATCAAAGGCTGTGATTTATTCCGGCGAGGGCATGGATTATTATAAAACTTACGGTCCTCTCAGGTCGGCGGTGGTGGATTATTCTATCCCTTTGTATGAATCGGCTCCCGAGAAATATCAAGAGGTCGGCATGTCTGAAAACGATTATAACATGTTGATAAACTGGTATTTCGATGACGAAGGCTATTCTGACGTTGAAACGCTTGAACATGTCGTCGCGATGCAAGACGAAGAGCAGAAGAGCGCAGGTGCGCTGAAACTTGTAATTAGCAATGCTTATTATGAGTTTATGAAGATCTTTGAAATGGCTCCCGAAGGGATATTGATAATCGCTTATCTCGTTATCGCCGCGGCAATTCTGATATTATATAAAAAGAAGAGCTGGCTGTTTGTCGGGATTATATCTTTCGCTATTTTCGCTCTGCATGCTTATTTATGGCTCGGCGGAAGAACCCGATACAGAGCGGTGTTTTCAATTTGGTTCGCGGCAATCATTTGCTTGATTTACCTGACGAGGTTTATGGAATTCAGGCAATGGGTCGAAAATTTAAAAGAACGTCATTTTCGCGGACTTCGCGGCGGGCTTGTCGGTTTCTGCGATGCGTATATGATAACCTTTTTTGTCTTGACTGTTGCGGTTGCCCTTCCTCAGCTTGATGTTGACCTTAACGTTGAATATCCGAATCTCGAACAATATATCGCCGAGTCCGAGGGCAAAACCTTTGCGTTGAGCAGAGCGGCTTATGGCTGGGTAAGAGATGAGGCGGTTTTGCAAAAACCTCTGAATATCGGTGATGACGGAATGTTTGAGAAATGTGTGTATTTCGGCTCGCCGTATTATGCACATCCGAGTTATGACGAACTGCTCGCGAGCTTCGGCATTGAAAATTTATATACCGATATCATAGACAATCCGAACCTTCTTTACATAGACAAACTTGACGTAAGAGACGTTGATATGTTTGTTGCCTATCTCAACGAGCAATATGGCGAAAACGCGACCTATGGTTATACCTTGGTGAATACGATCGACGGTTTTGAGATTTATGAAATAATAACCATGAAAGAATAACAGGGATTTTTCAAACAATAAGAACCACCCGCAAGGGTGGTTTTTTTATGCTTGTTCGGCTTTCGACAAAATTCACCCGAACGCTCCGTGAGCAATATAATGAACACAGGAGGTAGCATATATATGGATAATCTTGTCATGCTGGCGTTGATTGCAACGCTGGGAACATGGTTTGTAACGGCGTTGGGGGCGGCTATGGTTATCTTTTTTTCGTCCCCTAACTATAAGAGTCTTAACGTTATGCTTGGCTTTGCGGCGGGCGTGATGATCGCCGCAAGCTTCTGGTCTTTGTTGCAACCGGCGATCGAACGGGCGGAAGTTTCGTCCCGTCTGCCCGCATATCTTGTTGCAACGGTGGGTTTTTTGCTGGGAGCTTTGTTTATGTGGGTCTCTGACAAAGCGGTTTCGTTTGCCAGAGGGAGGGTGAATAATGTCCAGGGCGAACCAAACGAGCGGTTGCACCGTATCATAATGTTGGTTCTTTCGATCACGCTTCACAATATCCCCGAGGGACTGGCGGTGGGAGTTGCGTTCGGCGCGCTGCAAAACGGAAATTATACAACCGAAAATTTGATGGGCGCGATTTCGGTCGCGATCGGTATCGGGTTGCAGAACTTTCCCGAGGGCGCCGCGGTATCTATCCCGTTGAGGAGGGAAGGTTATTCTCGAAAAAAGAGTTTTCTGTTCGGTCAGTCGTCAGCAATGGTAGAACCGATCGCCGGTGTTTTGGGAGCGCTGTTGGTTGTGTATGTGGAAACGATTCTGCCTTATGCACTTTCTTTCGCCGCCGGCGCGATGATTTTGGTCGCGGTGCATGAATTGATACCCGAGTGTCAGAAGAACCAGGAGGCGCACCCCTATTTTGCGACAATGGGAATCGTCATGGGTTTTGCGACCATGATGTTGTTGGACGTTATGTTGGGATGACGTTTCGGTTTCTCAAGACGAAATCGGAGTTCGTCACGCAAGGAACGGACTGTCATTCAACACGCGACCTTCAAGTCCTTACAAAAGCAAAATCCCACCTGCCGAAGGGCAAGCGGGATTTTGGTGCGGATGACAGGACTTGAACCTGCACGCATATGCACCGGTTTCTAAGACCGGCTCGTCTGCCAGTTCCGACACATCCGCATTGAACGGAGATTATTTTATCATATGCAAAATTGATTGTCAAGCCGATGCGGCGCCAAACGTTCTTGACATTTTCCTTTTTCATGTTAAAATCAAATAAAAACCGAGAGATCGAGGCAATGATGAATAACGAATATCTTATAAAACCGATTGCTTATATATATAACGACATGAAAACGAAATTCGGAGTGCCGCGTCAAAGCGGTTTGGCGAAAGAACTTATCTCGGAAATCGTTTTTGAGCCCGAATTCAGGGTTTCCGACGCCTTGCGCGGAATAACCGACTTTTCGCATATATGGCTCATCTGGTGCTTTTCCGAAGCGCGCCGCGACGGTTGGAGCCCGACCGTCCGTCCGCCGAGACTGGGCGGCAATGAGCGGGTCGGCGTTTTTGCAACTCGTTCACCCTATCGACCGAACTCGCTTGCGTTGTCGTGTGTAAAACTCGAACGCGTCGAGCCGCGTGACGGCGTTGGCGACGTTCTTGTTGTTTCGGGAGCAGACCTGATGAACGGCACGCCGATCTATGATATAAAACCCTATCTGCCTTATGCCGATTCGATTCCCGAAGCAGACGGCGGCTTTGCGCCCGACGGCGGAAAGGAATTGAAGGTCGTCGCCGAAGAATCGGTGCTTTCAAAACTCCCGAAAGAAAAGCAAAATTCGCTCATCGAGCTTCTTGCGCGCGATCCGCGACCTCAGTATCATTCCGACGCGAACCGTGTTTATGGCATGGAATTCGGCGATTTTGAAATCAAATTCCGCATCGAGGACGACAGTTTGTATCTGATATCCGTTGAATAACAAAAAAGCATTCGCTTGGGCGCTTTGTCACCGCAACGCCCTTTTGCCGAATGCTTTTGTTTTAACCGTTTTCTTTTTTCTTTTTGTCTTTCTTGAAGATTCTTGCTTTGATGCCCGACCACATGACGATTATCACTTGGGCGGGAATGCCGACGGTGAAGATGAGCCAATATTGATAATGACCGATCGTGAGGTAAAGGCTGGCGAGCAAACTCCAAACAAGGAGAGAAATGAAGAAAAAGTTCAGCTTGCCCTTGCCCCAGATCGAGTTGAAAACGATCAGAAGGATCGAACAGATCGGAACAGAATAGATATAAGCCAGCCAGATCCGAGAAAGTTCGGTCATCGAGCCGAGAAACGCAAAAACGATCGTCGCGATCAAAAAGACGAGCATGCAGGAAAGCCCTGTTATCAGAACGCGGTTCTTTTTAAGCTGGCGCGGAACGTTTTGCATCGTTGCTTTGAGCGGATGCACGTCCTCCAAAAGATAATCGACCGTAACCCCGAAAATGTCGGCGATCTCTTTGAGAACGACAACGTCGGGAATCGATTCGCCGCGCTCCCATTTTGAAACGGCTTTGTCGGAATAATTAAGTTTTTCGGCGAGTTCGGCCTGGGTGAGCGGCACTGCTTTGCGAAGCTCGGTTATGTTATTCGCGATGATTCTTTTGTAATCTGTCATTTGCCGCTTCCCTCCGTTTTTTCTTATAGTATCACACAAACAACGGCTTGTCAAGGAATAAAACACCGATAAAAACATGGTTTTCTACCGCCGGTAGAACGGTAGAAAAATCGCTCTACTGCATAAAACACCAACGGTCGGGCAGAAAATATGAGGAGTAGGTGGATTTTTTGAACTTTTCGGGATATGATAGGTGTGTCGGCGGAGAAAGTTTCGCTGCCTTTACTTCGTAAAGGGAAATTCTTTATTGACAAATCGGAAGGAATGACAACTTTTGAAGAAAATCAAGATCTATGGTGACTCGATTTTAAAAGGCGTTATGTATAACGAGGAACTGAAAAGATACAAACTTTTCGGTTATCGTTATGACGAACTTGCCGAAAACGGTATTGAGGTCGAGAACAACTGCAAAATGGGCGCGACGATCGAGCAGGGATATGAAATTTTAAAAGCGACGCTCGGTGATTGCGATGAGGAAACTGTCGTCATTCTTGAATTTGGCGGGAATGATTGTAATTATAACTGGTCTGCCGTTTCGGATAACCCCGAGGGCACATTTTTGCCGAACACCCCTGCCGAAAAGTTTCAGGAAACATATTTAAAAATGATAGAATATGCGCGCGACAAGGGCGCGATCGTTGCTATTTGTAACCTCGTTCCGATCGATTCCGAGAAATTTATGAATTGGGTGTCAAAAGGGTTGAATTACGAAAACATTCTTGACTGGATGGGAGATGTCAATCGGATCGCCCGTTGGCAGGAATATTACAGCCGCCTTTCCGAAAAGGTTGCGAACCTCACCCATTGCCCGATCCTCGACCTTCGAACGAACTTTCTGACGCATTGCTCGATGCAGAACATGATCGGGCTCGACGGAATACACCCGAGCTCCGAAGGTCATGCGCTCATCAGCGAAACCTTCCAGAAAATATTGCTTTCCAAAAACGCGCTTGCCGTTATCTGATTCAAATCCCTCTGATCAAACAGAGGGATTTTTGTTTAAAAAATTCAAACAAATCCTAAAATTTTTCTTGCTGAAAAGTCAATAATATGGTATAATTATGTAAACAATCCTGCCCGTTTTGGGCTCGCCCGCGAACCGAAGGTTCGCTTTTCCAGAGAGGTATTTTTCTATGAAATTCGCGATAGGCGATCTTGTCGTTTACGGCGAAACAGGTGTCTGCCGTGTTGATGACGTTGTTGAAAAGGAATTTGTCGATGGGGTTGTAAAGTGTTACAAACTCTGTCCGCTTTATCAAAGTTGCATGATTTTCACTCCCGTTGAAAACGGGAACGTTTTCATGCGTCCGATTGTAACGAGGGATGAAGTTGATGCACTTATCGACAGCATTCGCGGCACCGAACCCGAGATTTTCGAAGTCGGCGCACCGCGTGAACTTTCCGATCGTTATGATAAGATCATCAAACAGCATGATTGCGGCGCGCTTATTGAACTCACAAGGTCGATTTATGCAAAAAGAGCGTTGATGCAGAGTCGCAAAAAGAAACTTTCTGCCGTTGATGAGCGTTATATGAAAAAAGCCGAAGACCTTCTTTTCGGCGAACTTGCCGCCGCGCTCGGCATTGATAAATATTCGGTCGGCGAATATCTCGAAAGCAAGGTTAAATAGTTGCAAAGCTCCCGTAAAACGGGGGCTTTTTTAATGAATAATTACGGTTGGTTTTCGCGTAAGCGGAGAGCCTTCGTTTATAATAAAAACTCCCTGCATGGGGAGTTTTTTTGTCAGTGCGATACGATTCCAAGATTCATTTTGCTTTGCGTATCGAAAAGATAAATCACATAGCAAGTTTCGCTGTTTTGCGGAAACTTCTCAAATGAAACCGAGGCGTGCTCGAGATATTTGTTATTGGCGTTGTCTATTGTTTTATTGTTTTGTAATGAATATCCAACCGATTCAAACTCTTGGTCGAGTTCGTTTGCAAGTGTTTTTACGGTTTCCTCGGATTCGGCATATACAAGGACTGCACAGAAGAACTGCTTGCCGTTTCCGTTTCCGTTTAATTTGCCTGTTGCCGATTGTGATTCGATAAATTCAATTTCTTCACAAGCGTTTACTTGTGCAAGGAATTTTGATTTGACCATTGCAAGGCGTATGTCGTCGGAAAACAGAAAGAGAATAACCGCAACAATAATTAACAAGCAGATAATGCCTAAAATGACCGATCCTTTTTTGCTCATGAGACAACCTCCTTTGCTTCTGACTACAGAATAGCATAATGTTGTTGTGCTGTCAATCGAATGGACAAATAGATACAAAATCCAGGTTGATCTAAAAACGGATGCGGATCAAACGAATATAGACGAAGCTGTACTAAATCAAGGTATTGCGAGGAACTATTCGTTTAAATCAAAAAAGGAAGTTGGAAAACCAACTTCCTTTTTGCGGTATGCACCGTTTTATTATTATAACACGCCTTGGGCTTTCATTGCGTCTGCAACCTTCAGGAATCCCGCGATGTTCGCGCCTGCAACGAGGTTATCCTCGCTGTTTGCATATTCCTTGGCTGCCTTGGTAGCGTTTTCGAAGATGCTCTTCATGATGCCGCAAAGTTTTTCGTCAACTTCTTCGAACGTCCAGGAAAGTCTCATGCTGTTCTGGCTCATTTCGAGACCCGATGTAGCAACACCGCCCGCATTCGCGGCCTTTGCAGGGCCAAAGTAAACGCCGTTTGCGAGGAACGCTTCGATTGCTTCGGGGGTGGAAGGCATGTTTGCGCCTTCTGCAACATATTTAACGCCGTTTGCGATGAGCGTCTTTGCGTCGTCGCCGTTGAGTTCGTTCTGGGTAGCGCAGGGGAGAGCGATATCGCATTTGATCGTCCAGATGCCCTTGCCTTCGGTGTAGACCGAGCCTTCAACGCGGTTAGCATATTCCTTGATTCTGCCGCGTTCAACTTCTTTGATCTGCTTGACGACATCGAGATTGATGCCGTTGGGATCATAGATATAACCGTTGGAGTCGCTCATTGCAACAACCTTTGCGCCGAGTTCGGTCGCCTTTTCGCAAGCATAGATAGCAACGTTGCCCGAACCGCTGATGACAACCGTCTTGTCAACGAAGGAGTCGTTTTTGTGTTTGAGCATGTTGTCGGTGAAATAGCAAAGACCGTAGCCCGTTGCCTGAGTTCTTGCGAGCGAGCCGCCGTAGGAAAGACCTTTGCCGGTGAGAACGCCGGTGAATTCGTCGCGGATTCTCTTATATTGTCCGAACATATAGCCGACTTCTCTTGCGCCGACGCCGATGTCACCTGCGGGAACGTCGGTATCGGGACCGAGATATTTTTGAAGTTCGGTCATGAACGCCTGACAGAAGCGCATGATCTCGTTGTCAGACTTGCCTTTCGGGTCAAAGTCTGCGCCGCCCTTGCCGCCGCCCATGGGGAGACCGGTGAGGGAGTTCTTGAAGGTCTGTTCGAAACCGAGGAACTTAATGACCGAGGAGCAAACGCTCGGATGGAAGCGGCAACCGCCCTTGTAAGGACCGATAGCGCTGTTGAACTGAACGCGGAAACCGCGATTCACCTGAACCTTGCCGTTGTCGTCAACCCAAGCAACGCGGAACTGAATGAAACGTTCGGGTTCGACGATGCGGTCCATAATGCCTGCGGCAACGAGGTCGGGACGCTTTTCGATAACAGGGGAAAGCGATTCGAAAACTTCGCCGACCGCTTGAAGGAATTCCTTCTCGCCGGCGTTGCGCTTCTCAACCTGTGCATAAAGATCTTGAAGATACTGATTGTTAATCTGCATAAAAATGCCTCCGTATATGTTGGAATTTTAATTACCGAATGATGAAATATTATACAACTCTTTTTGCAAGATTTCAATAGGAACGTTGCATATTTTAACGTATTTTTTCAAGAGAAATGCGTTTTTTTGCAACATCAACGTCGATAACTCTCACTTTTATGATGTCGCCGACTTTGACAACGTCGCTTGCGCGCTTGACAAAACGGTCGCTCAGTTTTGAAATATGAACCAACCCGTCCTGATGCACGCCGATATCGACGAACGCACCGAAATCGGCAACGTTGCGGACCGTGCCGACGAATTCCATGCCCGTTTTGAGCGATGAGATATCCATCGCGTCGGTGCGGAGGATCTGAGGCGGGAGTTCGTCACGCGGGTCGCGGCCGGGTTTTTCAAGTTCGGAAACGATGTCATTGAGAGTGGGAACACCGATGCCGAGTTCTTTCGCAACGTTCGCGCTTCCTTTTTCGTCAAGTCTCGCTCTGAGCTCTTTCAGGTTGCGCGCACGGACGTCCTCTTTGCTGTAACCGAGCAGTTTGAGGAGCGAATATGCAGCCTCGTAACTTTCGGGGTGGACCGAGGTGTTGTCCAGAACCTCGCGGCTTTCGGGAACTCGGAGGAAGCCGACGCATTGTTTATACGCCTTTTCGCCGATGCCCTTGACTTTGAGAAGTTCTGATCTTGTTTTAAAGCGCGAAACCGTTGTGCGGTATTCATAGATGTTCTTTGCGATCTTGGAGTTGATACCTGCAATGTGAGAAAGCAAGCTGACCGACGCGGTGTTAAGGTCGGCGCCGACGCCCGAAACGCAGGATTCAACAACGCCCGCGAGCGAGCTGTCAAGCGCTTTTTGCTCCATATCGTGCTGATATTGACCGACGCCGATCGCTTTCGGGTCGATCTTGACGAGTTCCGCAAGGGGGTCCTGCAATCTGCGAGCGATCGAAACCGCACTCCTCAGCGAAACGTCAAATTGAGGAAATTCTTCACTCGCGAGTTTTGAAGCCGAATAGACCGAAGCGCCTGCCTCGTTGGTCATGATGTAGCTGACTTCGCGGTCGAGCTCTTTGATCATTCCTGCGACAAAAATCTCGCTTTCCTTGGAAGCTGTGCCGTTTCCGATCGAAATTATGTCAACCTTATGTTTTTCTATCAACTTTTTGAGAGTTGCCTTTGCCTCCTCGGTTTTGTTCTGAGGCGGGGTGGGGTAGACAACGGTGGTGGCGAGCACGTCGCCGACGTCGTCAACGATAGCGATTTTGCAACCGGTTCGATATGCAGGGTCAAATCCCATAACGACCTTGCCCCTGACGGGAGGAAGCATGAGAAGGTTTTTGAGGTTTTCGCCGAAAACGCGGATCGCCTGTTCCTGCGCGGAATCGGTTATGAGGTTACGCATTTCGGTCTGGACCGAGGGTGCGATGAGTCGCTCATAGGCGTCGTCAGCGGCATCGCGGACGAAATCGGTCGAAGAGCATTCACGCGCGGTTAAAACCTGACCGCGAAGGAAATCGAAGATCTTTTCCTTTTCAACCTCGACTTTGACCGAAAGAACGCCTTCTTTTTCGCCCCTGTCGACCGCAAGAACGCGGTGTGACGGCATTTTTGAAAGGAGTTCGTTGTAATCGTAATAAAGACGATAAACGGTGTCTTCCTCGGTTTTTGATTTCGAAACAAGTTTGCCTGTTTTAAAGGTGAATTCGCGGATCCATTTTCTGAAATCGGCGTTGTCCGAAACGCGCTCCGCGATGATATCTTTCGCGCCGTTTAACGCGTCAACGGCGGTATTTATCTTCTTTTCGGGATTCAAAAAGTTTTCTGCTTCCGCAACGATATCAACGTCTTTCTTTTGTTCAAGCATGAGTTCGGCGAGCGGTGTCAGACCTGCTTCCGCCGCGATGCTTGCACGGGTGCGGCGTTTCGGGCGGTAGGGACGGTAGATATCTTCAAGTTCGGAAAGCGTTTGAGCGTTCTCGATAGCCTCTTTGAGTTCATCGGTAAGTTTGCCCTGTTCGTCAATAAGGCGCGCAACGTCTGCGCGGCGAGCGTCAAGCGCGCGGTAAAACTCCAACTTTTCGCCGAGTTCACGGAGTTTTTCATCGTCGAGCGATCCGGTCGCTTCTTTGCGGTAACGAGCGATGAAGGGGATCGTGTTGCCCTCGTCGATAAGGTTCACTGCTGCCTCGACCTGAGTGACGCGGATTTTAAGTTCTTCTGCAATTCTTGCGATTATATCCATTTATTTCCTCCGAAATATACTTCATTTATTTTACCACAAAATCCCCGGAAAGTAAAGAAAAACAACGCGATCCGAACATAAAAATCATTGTGATTTCAACAAAAAAACACGTCCTTTCACATTGGGCGGTGCACCGCCTTTGATGGAAGAACGTGTTTTCGGATCAGATGTTGAATCTCATTTTGTATGACGTAACGGTGTTTTGCATCAGCATCGCAATGGTCATCGGGCCGACGCCGCCGGGCACGGGAGTGATGTAGGACGCTTTTTCGGCGCAGGTGTCGAAATCGAGGTCGCCGACGAGTTTATCGTCAACGCGGTTGATGCCGACGTCGATAAGAACTGCGCCTTCTTTGACCATATCGCCGGTTATCATCTTCGGTCTGCCGCAGGCGGCAACGAGGATATCGGCGTTTTTCGTAAAGGACGCAAGGTCCTTCGTGCGCGAGTGGCAAACCGTAACGGTTCCGTTTTCGGCAAGGAGAAGGGCGCTCATCGGCTTGCCGACGATGTTGCTTCTGCCGACAACGACGCAATTTTTGCCCGAAACTTCAACGCCTGCCTCGTGGATCAGGCGCATAACGCCGGCAGGGGTGCAGGGCATGAATCGCGGAGAACCCGTGAACAACTTTCCGACGTTATATGCATGGAAAGCGTCAACGTCTTTGTCGGGGTTGATAGCCTCGATAACGCGGTCGGGGTCGATCTGCTTCGGAACGGGCATCTGAACGAGAATGCCGTCAACGTTATCGTCTTTGTTGAGGAATTCTATCAGTTCGAGAAGTTTCTCTTCGCTTTCATCTTTGTCGAGAAGATATTCAAGGCTGGTGATCCCAACCGCTTCACATGCTCTTTTCTTGTTGCGGACGTAGACCGCACTTGCAGGGTCGTCACCGACAAGGATAACCGCAAGGCAGGGTGCGCGTCTGCCCGAAGCGGTCAGTGCTTTAATTTCTTCGGCAGTCTCGGCTTTGCATTTTGCGGAGATCGCCTTTCCGTCAATTATATTCATGTTATATCCTCCTTTTTATTCTTCGGGAGTTTCGTCTTCGTTGGTGGATTCTGAGGCGTCTTCGGCATCACCGTCAAGCAAATCCTGCTCGCGCAGAACCTCTTCGTCAGAATCGTCGAGTTCTTCAAGTTCTTCTGCTTCTTCTGCATCTTCGGTTTCGTCGTTTTCTTCTTCAAAAACACTTTGATCGAGCGCATCTTCTTCTTTCGAGACCGAAATCTTGACAGAATCAAATTGAGATTTATAACCCGAAAGTTCGCGAACTTCCTCAACGTGACGGCGATAAAGAACGATTTCGCCGATTATCGCCGCGACAAAGCAGACAAGACCGACAAAAACCGAAAATTTAAGTTCGCCGACGATATAAAGGCTGTCGGCACGGAGCATTTCGATGAACGCTCTGCCGAGACCGTACCAACCCATATATGCGAAAAAGATCTCGCCGTTAAATTTCTTCTTACGGTAAAGAACGAAAAGAATCAGAACAAGTCCGATCGCGTTCCAGAGAGATTCATAAAAAAATGTCGGGTGAACAAGATGAAGATCAGGTTGATATACGTCGTCTATGAAAACTCTTTCGACCCACATTCTCCAAGGAAGATTTTCAACGCCCTCGGACCAGCCATAGGCTTCCGCGTTTGTGAAGTTGCCCCAGCGACCGATGACCTGACCGAGCATAACGGCAGGCGCAAGTGCGTCCAGCATGGAAAGCGAATTTGTTTTTTTGATTTTGTTGAAAATAAGCACAGTTGCAAGACCGAAAAGGATCGCGCCGTAAATGGCGATTCCTCCTCCGCGAATGTTGATTATTTTCAATATATCGCCCTTGTATGCGTCCCAATTTGTGATAACGTAAACGAAGCGTGCGCCGATAACCGCAACGGGAATAACGATGAGAGTTATATCAAAAACCGTGTCGGAAATAATCTGCTCCTTCTTGACGGCAAGATACCAGAACATCCAGAACGCGAGGAGCACGCCCGTCGTGAGTATGAGAGCATACCAAGGAATGTCAAAGCCTTCAATTCCGAAACAATTGGGGATCGCAATGGGATTTATCTCAAATTCCCAACCGAATCCGGGGAAACCGATTTTGTTCATTCTTCATTTCCTTTCCTGACAATACTTATTGAAATGTTTTTCAGATCGATAGAAAGCAACGCGGCTTTGATTTCCTCAGGCTTTATATCCCGAAGTATCTCAATGCAATCGAATTCATCGAAATCAAGCCTTGCGTTCGCCGCCATTGCCGAAACAATGTCTTCGCCGAGATCGAAAAGGGTAAGGCTTTCGGCATAAGCCGCACGTTTTTCGCGAATGATCTGTTCTTCGGTAAAAAAGATATCCTTTCGCTTTTCAAGCTCGTGTATCGCAAGATCTCTGATCTTTTCGGGCTCGTTTCCGCTTCCCGAGATTATAACGTATGCCGAATTGCGCGAGTTGTTGAAACCTGCGTAAAACCGTTCGTTAATAAGACCGTTTTCATAATTTCGGCAGTAAAAATCGCTTGCTCTGCCAAAGGTGAGCGATATCGCAAGCCGCATTGCAGTGGCTTTGCGTTGCGAAACGATATCGTTCGGTTCAAGAACTTCGTGCTTTATTCCGATTGAATAAATGCTTGATGCCACGATCGCGGTTTTCTCGATTTTTTCCGTAGCGACCGCTTTGGGCTCGGGGCGGAAAACCGTTTTCGGGCGTTTTGATTCGGAAACGCCGAAATATTTTTCGGTTTCTTCCTTGACGCGCTTGATATCAACGTCTCCGCAGATACAAAGCGACATGTTGGAAGGAACGTAAAAATCGTTATATGCGCGAAGAAGCGTTTCTTTCGTTATTTCCGAAATGGTTTCAACCGTTCCCGAAATCGGGTGGATTATCGGGTGGCAGTGATATAGCGCTTTGCTCAGGTTCCGCGTTACGTTTGATGACGGGGAATCCTCATACATTTTTATCTCACGCGCAATTATTTTCTTTTCTTTTTCGACCGATTCGTCGGAAAAATGAACCGATGAGACCGATTTCAAAAGAACGTCGAGATTTTCAAAAAAGTTATCGGTGCAGGAAAAATAATAACATGTGTTTTCAAACGAGGTGAAAGCGTTGGCATTTCCGCCGAATTTGTCAAATTCGAGAAAAGCGTCGCTTCCATCGGAATTTTCAAACATTTTGTGTTCCAAAAAGTGAGCAGTACCCGACGGCAGAGTGAAAACCTTGCCGTCTTTTTCATATTCAATATCAGCACCGCCGAAATCACAGCAAAGCATTGCGAACATTGCCGGATTCGCTTTTGGAATAACGATCACCTTAAAGCCGTTTTTAAGCGTCAGATGAAAATATTTTTCTTTTAAAAGTTTATCTTCTTTCAGCAAAAAACCGTTCATTTCAAATCCTCCGATGCGAGGATATATTCAAGTTCGGGCGTTATGCTCTTTGCAAGCGCGACAACCTCGTCCCGCGTGACGTTTGAAACGAGTTCGATCGTTTCGTCGCGG
This sequence comes from Eubacteriales bacterium, assembly GCA_045536535.1. Classification (GTDB taxonomy): domain Bacteria; phylum Bacillota; class Clostridia; order Oscillospirales; family CAG-382; genus Coliplasma. The sequence goes on from JAZSNS010000019.1 coordinate 130,735, forward strand.
GTTACGTTTTCATCACTTATCATCTGTGAGAGCAGATAACCGTTGATCGAGCCGAGGCTGCTTTCAACCGCACGAAGAGAGCGCGTGATCGCATTCTTGGCGTTTTTAAGGTCATCATCCGAAAAATCGCCGCGTTTCATAGCATCGACCTCGCGGTAGATAGAAGAAATGGCTTTTTCTTCCATTCCGCGTTCAAGTCCGCACGAGACGAAAATGATATTCTTTTTGCCCGAGGGGTAACTCGAACAGTAATAACAAAGCCCTTCCTTTTCACGTACGTTCATGAAAAGTTTGCTTGCGGGAGAACCGCCGAATATCTCGTCAAAAACCGTAAGAACCGCGCGTTCATGCGCGCTTGACGGGATTTTGTCGAGCGTAAGACCGAGAATAAGAACGCTTTGCTCCATTTCCATCGGCTCGAAAACGCGTTTCATTCCGCGATTTTCGTGAAAAACCGCATCGGGGAGAACGAAAGCTCGCGGAGCGAACGGCAGATTTTTTCTGACGCATTCTTCAACGTAACTGCCTTCGGCTTCGCCGGAATATGCGATAAAAACCGGCGCGTTTTCGATAACGTTGCGCCAATAATCAAAAAGTTGTTTTCCGTCGAGTTCTCTGACCTTTTCGATCTCGCCTGCCGCGTCAACGGCGAAAGGCTCGCCTTCGCACATGATCTGTCTTGCGCGGAGCATAGCAAACGACGGTTTGTTTTCCACAACCGATGCGATCTCATCGACAAGGCAGACCTTTTCGGTTTCGACGTTCTTTTCGGGGAAAGCGTCGTTTTCGAGATAGGGGTTGAAGATCGCGTCTCCCAAAAGTTCGGTCGCGCGGAAAAGCACCTTCTCTCCGTCAAACGTAAAAGAATCGGCAATCGTGTTTATTTCAAGACGGACGAGCAGAATTTCGCCCCTGCGCTGAACGTAAGAATCCAGCCCGAGCGCATAAAGTTCGTCTTTGATTATCGAAAAGGACTGCATCGTCGGATATTTTCCCGTTGAAAGCGACATCAAATTCGTCAGCAGGGAATATCCCGATGCCGTCTCGCGGTCAAGCGGAACGGCAAAGGAGACCGTCATCAATGCGGATTTAAATTTGTCTGTTTTGCATGCGGAGAGGAAAACTCCCTCGCACAGATTTTTTTCGTAAATTTCCATTAAACGCTCATTCTTCAATGATCGCGACGGCACTTGCCGCGATGCCTTCTTTTTTGCCTGTGAACCCGAGTCCTTCTTCGGTCGTTGCTTTTATCCCGACATATTCAACATCGATTCCGAGCGCGGAAGCAACGTTGCTTCGCATATCGTCGATGTGAGGTGCGAATTTCGGCGCTTCGGCGATGATGATCGCATCAATATTGTTGATTTTGCAGCCCTTTTCGGAAAGAAGATTTCCGACATGGCGCAGAAGTATCAACGAGTCAATGCCTTTGTATTTCGGATCGCTGTCAGGAAAATGTTTTCCGATATCTCCGAGCGCGGCAGCACCGAGAAGCGCATCACAAATCGCATGGGTAAGCACGTCGGCATCGGAATGTCCGAGCAGACCTTTTTCGTGCGGAATTTCTTTGCCGCCGACGATGAGTTTTCTTCCTTCGACAAGGCGGTGGACATCATAGCCCTGACCGATTCTAATCATTGTGATTCACCTTTTGTTTCATCAGAATTTCGGCAATCGGAACGTCGTCGGTCGAGGTGAGTTTCATGTTGGTTTCGATGCGTTTGATATATTCGACCTCAACCCCGATCTCTTCAAGCAGCGAAGTTTCGTCGGTGAAACTCTTAAACCCGTCGCCCACAGCGTTGCGTGCATAAAGGTATAGCGATTTTTTGAAACATTGCGGAGTTTGTACCGCAAACATGTTTGCCCTGTCGGGCGTTGAAACAAAACCCGTCGCGGGGTCTTTATATTTAACCGTGTCAGTCACGGGCGAGCAAACGCAGGCGGCCCCCTGTCTCGAAGCGGCATCGAGCGTTTGATCGATAATTTCCGAAGTGATAAAAGGGCGCGCGCAATCGTGAACACAGATAAGTTCCGTGTCCTTGCTTGCAACCGAAATGCCGTTTTCGACCGATTCGGCGCGCATTTCGCCGCCGCGCGTGAATTTTATCGGCTTTTTAAAGCCCTCTGCCAACGCGCGGAGCGAAATCTCGTTGTCCTCGGAGCAAACGACGACGACTTCGTCAACCGAAGAGGCCTCGAAAGCCGCGAGGACATATTCAAATAAAGTTTTACCCAAAAGGGTTATATTGGGCTTTGAAACACCGCCCATGCGCCGACCGCTGCCTGCGGCAGCGATAACGGCACAAGATTTTTTGTTACTCATAACGCAAAATAAAACAACATGATATAAATTTCGGATTTTCCGAAAATATTTAAATTTCCAAAGAGTCGTTATCCTTCGTAGTCATAGCCCATTTGCAAAGCTTTTGCGTTCAATTCGCCGAGCTCGGGCTTGGACTTGGGGGCCGATGCTTTGATGCATTCCATGAAATAATCGGCATCGAAAAGACCTGTCTTTTTGATAAGATAACCGAGAACAATGACGTTTGCGAGTTTGGAGATACCGGCATCGTTAGCCATTTGAGTTGCGGGAATGTAGCAAGCGGTCACGTCGTCACGGGAAGTTTCAACGTCGATGAGCGAACTGTCGATAACGATAGTACCGCCGACGGCAACTCTGCCTTCAAACTTCAAAAGCGAGGGTTTGTTCATCGCGATGAGAATATCGGGAGTGGTCACAAGCGGAGATCCGATGGGTTCGTCATCAATGTTGACCGAGCAGTTGCAAGTACCGCCGCGCATTTCGGGACCGTAAGAGGGAAGCCAGCTGACCTGCTTGTCATTTTTCATGCCGGCGAGAACGAGTTGTTTTCCGGCGAAGAGGATGCCCTGACCGCCGAAGCCTGCCAAAAGAATTGCACTCATTTCGTTTCCTCCTTCGTGATGTCCTTATAGACGCCCAACGGATAATGAGCCATCATGTTTTCTCTGAGCCATTCGAGCGATTTTTCGGGCGAAAGACCCCAGTTGGTGGGGCAGGTGGAAAGAACTTCGATGATCGAAAGACCTTTCTTGTTCATCTGCATCTCAAAACCTTTTTTGATCGCTTTTTTTGCATTTCTGACGTTTTGGACGCAGTCAACGGCAACGCGTTCTGCATAAGCAACGCCGTCAAGCGTACTGATCATTTCGCAAACGCGAATGGGGTTGCCCTGAATTTCTTTAATTCTGCCGTAGGGCGAGGTCGTCGAAACCTGACCGAGAAGCGTGGTGGGAGCCATCTGACCGCCCGTCATACCGTAGATCGCGTTGTTGACGAAGATAATGGTGATATTTTCGCCTCTTGCACCGACGTGAACCGTTTCGGCAGTACCGATAGCGGCAAGGTCGCCGTCGCCCTGATAGGTGAATACGGTAAGGTCGGGGTTTGCTCTCTTAACACCGGTTGCAACGGCGGGAGCTCTGCCGTGAGGTGCTTCGATCATATCGCAGTTGAAGTAATTATAAGCGAAAACCGAGCAACCGACCGGTGCGATACCGACGGTCGTTTCTTCAACGCCGAGCTCGTCGATCGCTTCGGCAACAAGGCGGTGAATAATGCCGTGAGTACAGCCGGGGCAGTAGTGAAAAGGTGTATCTGTTAAAGCGTGAGGTTTTTCAAAAACGATCATTATGCATTTCCTCCCGAAAGTTCTTCGATTTTTGCAAGGATTTCTTCGGGAGAGGGAATCATACCGCCCGTTCTTCCGTAGTGATATACCGGCTTTTTGCAGTCGATAGCAACCTTGATATCGTTGACCATCTGGCCCATGTTCATTTCAACCGAAAGGAAGCAGTTCGTCTTATCGGCAATCGCGTTGAGTTCCTTTTTGGGGAAGGGATAAAGGGTTATGGGACGGAAAAGACCGACTTTGATGCCCTTTTTGCGCGCATTGCGCACGGCAGTTTTTGCGATTCTCGCGGTAATGCCGTATGCAACGAGGACGATGTCCGCATCTTCGGTGAGATATTCTTCATATTTAACTTCGGTTTCTTCGAGTTTCTTGTATCTTTCAAAACGTTCAAGAACGATTCTTTCAAGTTCTTCGGGCTCGATGTAAAGCGAGTTAACGATGTTGTGAACGCGCTTTCCGCCGTGACCGCAGCAAGCCCAATCTTTTTCGGGGATCTCGCGCGCGGGTTTTGCTTCAAAGTCAACCGGTTCCATCATCTGACCGAGCGCGCCGTCCGCAAGGATCATGCAGGGCATGCGGTAGATATCGGCAAGGTCAAACGCTTCGCCGACGAGCGTTGCGATCTCCTGAACCGAGTTGGGCGCAAGAACGATTGCGTGACCGTCGCCGTGACCGAGCGCTTTGGTCGCCTGATTATAGTCGCTCTGTGCGGGTTGGATACCGCCCAAGCCCGGACCGCCGCGCTGAACGTTAACGATAACGCAGGGGAGGTCGGAACCGATTATGTAGGAGATACCCTCGCTTTTGAGCGAAATTCCGGGCGAAGAAGAACTGGTGATAACTCTTGCGCCGGTGCTTGCCGCGCCGAGAACCATGTTGATAGCCGCAACTTCGCTTTCGGCTTGAAGGCTCAGACCGCCGCGTTTGGGCATTTGTTTTGCCATATATTCAGCAAGTTCTGTTTGAGGGGTGATGGGATATCCGAAGAAAAGTTTACAGCCGGCACGGATAGCGGCTTCTGCGATAACTTCGTTGCCCTTCATCAAAAGTTTCTCGCCCATTATTTGTCACCTCTTTCCACAGTTATGACGACATCGGGACACATCGTCGCGCACATGGCACAAGCGATGCACTTTTCGATTTCCGTAACGGTTGCAGGATGATAGCCTTTTGCATTGAGAATGCTCTTGTCGAGGAATACGATCTTCCTCGGGCAAGCCGTAACGCAAAGACCGCAACCCTTGCAAAGGTCGGTTTTAAAGGTTACTTTGTTCATTGGTTTGTCCTCTGTATTTTAATAAAAATTTTAATCAAAATAATTTTTTGGTTATATCTTTGATTTTAACCGTATTTTCGATATCTAACCAATCGGGCGCGGTGGTCATGAGCAACGGCAGACCCGTCATTTCGGCGAGTTTTTCGGCAAAAGGGATTGCCTTTTCGATGTGTTCTTCCTTTGTTTCTTCGCCCAGGTTGCTGTTGTTGATGATCCCGTGAAATTCAAGCCCGGATGCGCGCTTGATGCCTTCGAGCACTTCGATCGCGCCTTCGGGTTCGGAAGTTACGTAACGGTAACGGTTATAGACGAAATACATTCTGTATCCCGATTCGATATAATCGTCGTGCGACAAGCCCAAAACAGCCGCTCCGTCGGCATCTCCGCCCACGTCAGCGACGGAAAATCCGTCGCCCGTGAACAAAAGTTGATAATTCGGCGGAAGCGCGGGGATATCAACGTTTGTGTTGGCGAACGCGGGAATCATTGTTTGAACGCCGAGGTCTTCAAGCATCGAAGCGTTGTCGGCACTGCGAAAATAGGGATTGACTATATCGAGGTCGGCAATACGGCATTTTTCACCGCTTTTTGCGATGTCCATCGCGAGATTAACGGCGACGTTTGTTTTTCCCGAACCGTAAGGCCCTGAAATTATCGTTACTTTTTCGGTTGCTAATTCTTTTAAGGATCTCATATTTTCCACTCGGTTTTAAATATTTATGCGCCTCTGATGATATCGCCGCTTTTTGCGGAATCAATTTCAAGGAAAAATTCCATTCCCGCATGAGGAGTCGAATCGATCGGATTCATTTCGATGTCATACATTTTTCCGATGACAAAATCTCTGCCGAAAGATTTGGGCGATAAAATATTTGCGCTTTCGCCGACGCGCATCTTGTTGCGTTGGAAACATTTCGCCAAACCCTTCTGAGGGTCGAATTCGGTGACCGTTGCAAGGAAAGGCCGATCAGCGATATATTCGTTTTGAACAACCACGTTTGCATCGGTTTCGGGAGAGGAAAAGAAATATCCCGTGCCGTATTCACGGTGGCTGACGCTTTCGGTTTCACGCGTGCAACGCTCGTCGTAAGCGCGTCCTGCAAAATAATCGTCGATCGCAATACGATAGGCGTTTGTTATCGCGGCGGTATAATAGGCACTCTTCATTCTGCCTTCGATTTTGAAGGAGTCGATACCGGCTTCGACAAGGTCGCCGATATGTTCTACCATTCGCATATCGCGCGAAGAAAATACATATGTGCCGTTTTCGTCCTGCTCGGCATAAGCGGTTTCGCCGTGCTTGTCCTCGCGGAGCGAATATCTCCACCTGCAAGGCTGGGCGCATTGACCGCCGTTGGCATTTCTGCCCGTGTAATAATTTGAAAGCAGACATCTGCCCGAATAGGAAACGCACATCGCGCCGTGAACGAAACATTCAATCTCGGTTTCTTCGGGAATGTTTTTTCGAATGAGTTTGATTTCGTCGAGCGAAAGCTCCCGCGCGAGAACAACGCGTTTTATTCCCTGATTGCACCAAAATTTAATCGCGGCGGAATTGACCGTCGTCGCCTGAGTCGAAAGATGAATTTCGGCTTCGGGGATTATATCCCTGACGATATCCAAAACACCGGGATCGCTGACGATAAATGCGTCGGGGATCGTTTCGGAAAGCGAACGGACGTAACTTTTAAGGTCGTCAAGTTCGTTGTCACGCGGCATTGTGTTGAGCGTTAGATAAACCTTGGCGTTTCTTTCATGTGCATAATCAAGCGCGGTTTTGAGTTCACTTTGCGAAAGATTGCCTGCGCTTGCACGCATTCCGAAACGGTCGAGCGCGCAATAGACCGCGTCTGCACCGTAATTAACGGAATATTTAAGTTTTTCAAGATTGCCTGCGGGGGAGAGAAGTTCGGGTTTCTTCATGACGTTAACCCTCGTAAGTGCCCTCTTCAATGGCAGCGTTATCTTTTTCAACCTGTTTTTTGTTCTTTTCGTGTCCGCTTTCTGTCGAAGCGTAATAGGTCTTGCCCGCATCGTTCGAGACGAAATAATAAGCGTCTGTGTTCGAAGGCTTCGTCGGGAACAGGGCCGCAAACAAAGCGTCGGTACCGGGGTTACTTATTGCGCCGGGAGGGAGACCTTTGTGTTTATAACTGTTGTAAGGATTCTCGTTGGTTTCAAGTTCGTTTCTCAATTCGCCCGAGTCCTGAATGCGCTCCGCGAGAATATATTGAAGCGTTGCGTCACTTTGGAGATAGGGGAAACTTTTTTCATGAGAAAGTCGGTTGTGGAATACATAGGAGATGTTATAGAAGTCGTCGATGTTTTTGCCTTCGCTTTGGACCATCGAGGCGAGAACGACGATATCGTCAAACGTCATTCCGTATTCTTCAAGCGCCATTTCCTGATAGGATTCGCCGTCGCTGTTTTTGGCGGTGAAATCTTTCCAGAACTTCTCGTTGAACGCGGCGAGCATCTTGTTGACAACGCTGACCTCGCTTGAATCTGTATAAAACTCATAGGTATCGGGGTAGAGATAACCTTCAAGACGGTATTTTCTGTTCTCCGAATAACCCATTTCGTCAAGTTTCTGCACGAATTCCCATTTGTAAGGATATTCATTTATGGCTTCGACATAGCCCGCTTTTGTTCCGATTCCTTTTTCGACAAGAATGTCGATGATTTCATCAATGGTCTGGCCTTCGGGAATGGTGACGCGTTCGACCTTTCTCGCTTTGATGTTTGACGTCAATGCGGTGATGATCTGCGAATAGTTATAGCTAAGGTCGAGTTTGTGCTCGCCTGCGATATATTCGGTCGTTTCATCGCCGTCCCCGCGATATTTCATATAAAGTTCATAAACAAAAGCATAATCGACGACCCCGTTGTCTTTGAGCAATTGGGCAACGGTTTTGTCATCGGCATTTTCCGGGATGGTGATGGTAACTTCGCCTGCGTCACATACAAGCGCAAAAACGTCGTTGCCGATAACGATAATATTAAAAGCGAGGTAAAGCGAAAGGATTATCACCGCAGCGAGATAGATCACGGCTTTGGGGATCATGCCGAGTTTTTGAAGGGCTTTTTTGCCCTTTTTTTCGGTTTTTTCTTCTTCGCCGCCCTCTTCAACAACGTTGTTTTCAGGGGGATTCTGTTCCTCTTCGGTTTGAGGCGAGAGGTCATCGGTGAAATGAGATTCGTTTTCGTTCGTAACGGGAATGACGCGGTCGGCGCCTTCGTCGCTCAGATGATTGAAGATAGAATCGGGAATTTCTTCTTCGCAATCAATGCCGCATGAGTTTTCGGACTCTTCTTCCTGTTCGGGCGCAATTTCGGGCTCGGGCTCTTTCGAGAGGATCTCGACGAGTTCGTTGAAATAAACGTCTTTTGCGGAAGGCTCTGCCGTTTCGTCGACAGAGGGCGCGGCTTCCTGCGCCGCTGCTTTTTGAGCGTCGGCGTTATCGTCAAATTCATTCAATATTTCAAAAAGGTCGTCTGCGCGGCTTTGTTCTCTGTTATCTGCCATTGCAATACCTCCTTAATAATTTATCCAAAAAGAGTAAAACAAACAAACGAAATGACAAGCAGAATGAAGGAAGGTGAGAAAAACACCTTCAACCAATGCTCGGAACTCTTGGGCGGGAGCGATTCGATCGGCGGTTTTTCGGCATAAGAATGACACATGCTCTCAACACGCGAAAGAACCAAAAACAGCGAAGCGCCTGTGAGCATGATGAGCACAAATCCTATGAAATAGGAGCCGTTTTTGACAACGGTAACGCGCAGGAATTCATCGCTCGCGTAAATGCTCAACGTGTTGCTCAAAAGGTGAAGCAAGATCGAGGGGATTATTGATTTTGTCATCGCCGTGACAAAGCCGAGCAAAAGCCCGGTGAAGAGATAGATCAGCATGTTCTCAAACGAAAAATGCAACATCGCGAAGCAAATCGCCGAGATGATAACGGCGTTTGCGGTACCGAATTTGCGATATTCGTTAAAAATTATACCGCGAAAGAAAAATTCTTCGCAAAATGCAGGAATGATTATCAGCGACAGAATAACTTCAAGGTGACCGGCGCCTTCGGTTGTGCCCGAAAAGTCTTTGTAAAAATTGACAAGCGACGCAACACCGCCGTTGTTGACAAAATAGAAAAATTTGATAAGGAGCATTCCGCTTATGAAAAACATTGCGGAAAATAGGATGAACAAAAGTTGAGGGCCGTTGCGTGAAACGATAAGTATCGGTTCGGAAAGTTTTCTGCCCCTGAGCAGGTAATAGATCACGCAAGGCATCGCAAGCACGATGAGTTGTATAACGCCGACGGCAACGAAAACGTTGGTTTCGCTGTCAAGCCGAACGAGCGCAAACTTTGACAACTGCATCGCGGTTATAACAAAGATAACAAGCAAAGGCGTCGTGACCGTTGGGTTTTTCAATTTTTCTTTCCAAATTTCGGACATCATGACACCTCCTTGCCTGACGTTTTTTGAAAGTCTTTAAAATCTCACAGTGTTGCGTATCTCATCGGCGTCCTGCGCACCGAACATAACTTCAATGAGCTTGAACCCGAATTCGTGGGAAACACCCATGCCTTCGGCGGTGATGAAAATGTCGTCGTGTTCGACTTTTTTGCCGGTTATGTTGGCATATTGCATTGCATCGTCAAATCCGGGATAAACCGCGGCGTTTCTGCCGTCAAGAAGACGCATCTTGCCCAGAATCGAGGGCGCGGCACAGATCGCGCCGATGTAAATGCCTCTGTTAGCCGCATATTCGATGAGCGATAAAACCTGAGTGTTTTCGCCGAGCGACTGAGTGCCCTTTGCGCCGCCCGGAAGGACGAGGCAGGACATTTCTTCGCGGCGAATGTCGTCAAGAAGCACGTCTGCGGTAAAAGTGAATCCGTGAGCGCTCTTTACCAAAAGATCGCCTTCGGTTGCAACGAGAACAACGTTCGCGCCCGCGCGTTTGAGCAGGTCTGCGGGAACGATCGCTTCGGTTTCTTCAAAGCCCTCTGCGAGGAGCATATAAACGGTAGCCATTTTTTCTTCCTTTCAGTTGAAGAGATTGTTAAAATATATTTGTGATAATTGCAACGGGTTCAAATTTTTGGCCATTGCAATGCTCTTTTTTTCATATTTTATGTTTTGGTTTTTCAAAGCAGCCTCGAACGAAAGAGGAAACATGACCAAAAACCTTCCGTCAAAACAATCCTTCGCGGCGTTTATCGCGTTTTCTTCGGTTTTGGCAAATATCTCGGTCACGGTTCTGCCGTTGACCAACATGACCGTTCCGTCTTTCTCTTTGATTTCTCCGCCGTAGGAGAGGAATGCTTTGAGCGACGCGTCAAACAACGCTTTGCTTTTTTTGGGGAACACATTTGAGTTTTGATAAAGCGAAAAGATCTCGGTGACGTTTCTATGAAGATCCGTTGCGTTTCGGTTGCCGAAAAACTCTGCTTCAAGATGATAAATCGGCTCGAATCCGAGATGCTCATACATCTTGAAAAGTTCATCCCTCTCGGGAATAAGAATCACGGGTTTTTCGCCGACGATTTCATCAAGGTGGGCCTTGAAAAGTCCTCTGTTGCGGAATTCAGGTGATGTGCAACAAGCAAAAATGTAATCGGCTCTGAAATCGCCGTCTTTTATTTCGGCGGAACAAATCATGCTTGCCGCTTTGTTTTTCGCATATCTGAGCGATACCCGCCCGAATTCCGACGCGAATCCGAGAACCGTTTCCGCATCGTCCTCTTTTGAATCAAAACATTCGAGAAAAAGCGTTTTTGCCTCTTGGGAAACCGAACTCATTCCGCAAGCTCCGGAATGACGTCTTTGAGCCTTTCGACGATCTCTTTTTGGATATCTTCTCTGGAACGCATTTCGCCGTTCTCGTCGCAATCGATCTTTATCCAGCCCAACTTTTTCGCCGAATAGAGCGCGGCGCGATAACTGTTTTCGAGATGCTTTTTGTTGTTTTCGTGGATATCCTTTTCGGCGCCCGTTTCGTCGCAACGGTGCTGGATCATCTTTTGCGAGATCTCGGGCGGAACGCAGAGATAAACAACAGCGTCGGGCGTGGGAACGCCGAGTTTGTTGTATTCATAATCGGTCAGCCACGTGAGGAAAGAATCAAATTCGTGCTCGTCGAGCTTGGAAAGTTGATGCACGGCGTTTGCCGAGGTGTAACGGTTGGCGAGGATTATCGCTCCGTTGTCATAATCCTTTTTCCAATCGAGCATAAACGAGCAATATCTGTCTGCGCCGAAGAAACTGCTTGCGGCAAAGGGATTGACGATTTCGGGATCGTCACCGAATCTGCCTTTTAAATACATATTCACGTGAGCGGAAAAATCGGGATCATAGGTAGGGAAGGAAAGATAGCGGTAGGGGATACCCTTTTCTTCGAGCAGATCTTTAAGCATTTCGGTTTGAGTCATCTTGCCCGAAGCGTCAAGTCCGTCGATCGCAATAAGCCTTTTTTTCACATTCGTTCCTCCCTCAGGGTATAGTTATCGATTCTTTATCAATTTAATAATATATCACAAATATTATAAAAAATCAAGGATAAAGAGGGATTTATATTATAAAGAAGAAGATTTTCACCGAAATGTTTAAGGTTATGAGCGGGGTTGCCCCGTTTTTCGTTCCTCGGAGTTGCCGATCTCTGATAAAAAAGCCATATCCGCGCAAAAAACAACTCTCCCGAATGTTGAATTTCGGGAGAGTTTTCTTTTATTTCTTGAACTTGTCGAAGAAGTTCTTGCGTTTTGCGTGGTTCTTGTCGTTCATGCTCTTGCTGAATTCGGCAAGCAATTCTTTCTGCTTTTTGGAAAGCCCTTTCGGGGTTTCGATAACAACCGTGACAAGCAGATCGCCTCTGCCCTTGCCGTTGATCTTCGGAACGCCTTTTCCGCGAACAGAGAAGGTCGTGCCGCTCTGCGTTCCCTCGGGGATCGTCAGCTCGCCCTCGCCGTCGGGCGTGGGGATCGTGATTTTTGCACCGAGCGTTGCATCGGCAAAAGTGATCGGAAGTTCAAGGCGAAGATTGAATCCGTCGCGCTTGAAAAATTCGTGGCTCTTTACGATGACCTGGATGATGAGATCGCCGTTCGGACCGCCGTTGATTCCGCAGTTACCCTGACCGTGAAGCGCGATTCTCTGGCCGTTATCGATGCCTGCGGGTATGTTCACTTCGAGCGTTTTGCTCTTTCTCACAGTGCCGTTGCCTCGGCATTCTTTGCAGGGGTTGGGGATCGTTTTGCCCTTGCCGCCGCATTCATCGCACTGGACCGTGCTTTGCATCATGCCGAAAGGTGTGCGTTTTTGGACGTTTATCATACCTCTGCCGCCGCATTTACGGCAGGTCTGTGGCGAAGTTCCTTTTGCCGCGCCGCTTCCGCTGCATTCATGGCATTTTTCAACGCGTGTGTATGAAACGTCTTTTTTGCAACCGAAGAGAGCCTCGTTGAATTCGACGGTCAGTCTCAAACCGACATCGTCACCCTGCATGGGTGCATTCGCGCGGCTTGAACGCGAGCCTCCGCCGAAAATTCCGCCGAACATGTCGAAAATATCGCCCATGTCGAAACTTCCGTCGGAAAATCCGCCCGAAAATCCTCCGCCGAACCCTCCTCCGCCCGCCGACGGGTCAACGCCCGCATAGCCGAAACGGTCATAGTTGGCTTTTTTGTTCGGGTCGGAAAGAATGGAGTATGCCTCGTTCACCTCTTTGAACTTATCCTCGGCGGTCTTGTCGCCGGGGTTTGCATCGGGATGATATTGCTTTGCCATTCTGCGATAGGCTTTTTTTATTTCTTCATCTGTGGCGGATTTGCTTACTCCTAAAATCTCATAGCAATCTCTTTTTTCTGCCATTGAAAATGTACCTCATAACACCCGCGAAAAGAGAGGCATTATATCCTCTCTTTTTCGCAAAGCGATTAGTTATCAGTTGGAACTTTTGTCGGTGAAGTCGGCGTCGTAATAATCGTTGCCGTTGCTACCGTTGTTGCCGCCGTTTGCATCGAAACCGCCGTTTGTGTTGGGGTCAAAGCCCTGAGCGCCGTTGGGGTTTGCCTGCTGATAGAGTTTCGCACTGACGTCATAAATAGCCTTTTGGAGAGCGTCGGTATCGGCCTTGATAGCGTCGGTGTTATCGGAAGCAACGCTGGAACGAAGCTTTTCGATAGCGTCCTTGACGGGTTGTTTGTCAGCGTCGGAAACCTTGTCGCCGGCTTCTTCAAGAGTCTTTTCGCATTGGAAGATAAGGCTTTCTGCCATGTTCTTGACTTCGACCGCTTCCTTGCGTTTCTTGTCTTCTTCGGCATGCATTTCAGCGTCGCGGATAGCAGCATCGATAGCCTCTTTGCTCATGTTGGAGGAAGACTGGATCGTGATGTGCTGTTCCTTGCCCGTGCCTTTGTCGGTTGCTTTAACGTTAACGATGCCGTTGGCGTCGATATCGAAGGAAACTTCGATCTGAGGCACACCTCTGGGAGCGGGAGCGATACCGTCAAGGCTGAATCTGCCGAGAGTTGTATTGTTTGCCGCCATTTCTCTTTCGCCTTGGAGAACGTGGATCTCAACCGAAGGCTGACCGTCGGATGCGGTGGAGAAGATCTGGCTCTTCTGAACCGGAATGGTGGTGTTTCTGTCGATGATTTTTGTGAAAACTCCGCCCAAGGTTTCGATACCGAGCGAAAGGGGAGTTACGTCGAGAAGGAGGAGGTCCTTAACGTCGCCGCCGAGAACGCCGCCCTGAATTGCCGCGCCGACAGCAACACATTCGTCGGGGTTGATGCCTTTGAAGGGTTCTTTACCGATGAAACTCTTGACTGATTCGTAAACGGCGGGGATTCTGGTCGAACCGCCGACAAGAAGAACCTTATCAACCTGAGAAGGTTGGAGACCTGCATCGCGGAGAGCCTGTTTAACGGGAGTCATGGTTCTGTCAACGAGGTCGCGGGTGAGTTCATCGAATTTAGCGCGGGTGAGAGTTGCATCGAAGTGTTTGGGACCGCTGTTATCTGCGGTGATGAACGGGAGGTTGATGTTGGTGCTCATCATGCCCGAAAGCTCGATCTTTGCTTTTTCTGCGGCTTCCTTGAGACGCTGCATAGCCATTTTATCGTTGCGGAGGTCGATGCCCGATTCGGATCTGAAAGTTTCGGCGATCCAGTTCATGATCTTTTCGTCAAAGTCGTCGCCGCCGAGTTTTGTGTCACCTGCGGTTGCGAGAACCTCAAAAACGCCTTCGCTGATTTCAAGGATCGAAACGTCAAAAGTGCCGCCGCCGAGGTCATAGATCATGACCTTCTGGTCGATGTCCTTGTCAAGACCGTAAGCAAGCGCCGCTGCGGTCGGTTCGTTGATGATACGGAGAACTTCGAGCCCTGCGATCTTGCCGGCGTCTTTGGTTGCCTGACGCTGAGCATCGGAAAAATATGCCGGAACGGTGATAACAGCCTGATTTACGGTTGTTCCGAGATATGCTTCCGCATCACTTTTGAGTTTTTGGAGGATCATTGCGCTGATTTCCTGAGGAGTATAGTTCTTGCCGTCGATGCCTACCTTGAACGAAGAACCCATTTCGCGTTTGATCGAGATAACGGTTCTGTCGGGGTTGGTGATCGCTTGTCTTTTTGCGACCTGACCGACCATTCTTTCGCCGGTCTTGGAGAATGCAACAACGGACGGGGTTGTTCTGTTACCTTCGGCGTTGGGAATGACGGCAGGTTCGCCGCCTTCGAATACAGCAACGCAGGAGTTGGTAGTACCGAGGTCAATACCGATAATTTTAGCCATAATTAAAAACCATCCTTTTATAAAATGTAATTGTTTGTTATTTTATCCCGTTTTTTGCGGGGTTAGTTTGCAACTTTTACCATTGCGGGACGAATGACCTTTTCGCCGAGCATGTAGCCCTTTTGGAAGGTCTGGACAACAACGTTTTCGCCGAGTTCTTCGTTTTCTTCATGCATGATCGCGTTGTGGAAGTTCGGATCGAACTCCTTGCCGTCGGATTCGATAGCGACAACGCCGATTTTTGAAAGAACGTCGGTGAGTTGTTTCGTGAGCGCTTTAATGCCGTCGTCATCGGGCGAGAATTCGAGCGCCTTGTCAAGGCTGTCCGCAAGAGGAAGTATTGATTTTACCGCATCGGAATATGCATCGGCATAAGCGTCGGCTTTTTCCTTTGCAGTGCGCTTGCGGTAGTTGTCATATTCCGCCGCAAGACGAAGATATTTGTCGTTGTTTTCAAGAAGTTCGGCTTTGAGCGATTCTATCTCTTTTTCGGCTTTTTTTAAAGCCTTTTCTTCCTTTTTGTCCTTTTTTTCTTCCTGAACGTTTTCAACCGTTTCTTCGGTTTCGTTATTCATCTTCTCGTTTTCCATTTGTGGATTCTCCTATCAAAAATTCGGTTTTTAAACCGAGTTCTTTATCAACCTGTCCTGTCAACCCTTCGGCGAAATAATCGAGCGAGGCGATGACCTTTTTGTAATCCATGCGCTTCGGACCGATAACGCCGACCGCACCGACGACCTTTCCGCCGACGCTTATCGGGTGGAACACGAATCCCGTTCCGGGAGGCGCGATTCCTTCGGCTTCTTCACCGAAGATGATGCTCGTCTGACCGGGGACGGCCTTCTTCATAAGTTCCGAAAAACGTTTGCGTTCTTCGATCATTGAAAGGACGCTCTGGACCTTTGCGACGTTAAAAAATTCGGGGTGGGAAAGCAGTTTTGTAACACCGTCGATGTGAACCTTCTCGCTGTCAAACGAGTTGAACATTTCGTTCACAACTCTTAAAAGCATCGTTGAGAACGACTTGTGCTCACCCATCGCGTTTTCAAATTCAAGAACGGTGTTAAGATTGACCTGTTCGGGCGTGATGTTCGTGAAACATTTATTGAGCGCGTTCTTTGCGGTCTCCATGACCGAGAAATCGATTTTTTCCTGGGTTTTGACCTGCCTTGAACGGACCGAACCGTCCTTGCAGATCATGACGAGAAGAAAATCATATTCGCCGATAAGAACCGTTTCGTATCTGTCGGCTTCCGCACCGCTTCCGCCGATGAACGCGAAAGAGGTGTAGTTTGTGACTTCGCCGATGGCATGGCTTGCTTCTTCCATGAGCGTTGAGATTTCTTGAAGTTTGTTCTCAATGACTTCGTCAAGAACCTCAACTTCTTCCATCGCGAGATAATATCTGCCCATGAGATTTTCAACGTAGGTTCGGTAACCCTTCGCCGTCGGCACTCTTCCTGCCGAGGTGTGAGGTTGTTCGAGATACCCCATGTCTTCGAGGTCGCTCATCTCGTTTCTTATCGTCGCGCTGGAAACATGAAAATCGGCGTTGGCGGTAAGGTATTTCGAACCGACGGGTTCTCCGGTTGCGATATATGCATCGACGACCGATTTGAGTATCGCTTTTTTGCGTTCGTTAAGTTCCATATATCGCTCGCTTTCGTGAATTTTTGTTTTTAGCACTCTGTTGCCTCGTGTGCTAATTACGCCTTTATTATACCCCGTTTTTTTGCTTTGTCAATAGGTTTTGCAAAAAAATATATCCGAAACAGGTCGGGTATTTTGGCATATGATGTCGTTAAGTGCTAAAAATAAATTTGTTGTAAAATGACATGCGTTGAGGTATAATATTAAAGGTGATTAAAATGAACACGTTTGAAGAGATTTATGAAGAAGTCTGCCTGATTCCGAAAGGCAGAGTTGCGTCCTATGGATATATCGCGTGCAGGGTGGGGAATCCGCGGCTTTCGCGCGTTGTCGGTTACGCTTTGCATTCCAATCCTCGCCCGGGCGAGATCCCCTGCCATCGCGTTGTTATGAAAGACGGAAGCCTCACTTCCGCGTTCGCTTTCGGCGGTAAAAACAAACAGCGCGAATTGTTGGAAAACGAAGGCGTGACGTTTTTGTCCGACGGACGTGTGGATATGAAAAAACACGCTCTTCGTCTTTGATGTTTGTGTGATTATTGGCGCTTTCGGAACAATTTTATATATATAAAAACGGGTAAACTCGTAATCAAGTTTACCCGTTTTTTGTTATTTTAATAATATCGGTTGAAGTTGCATGCCGTTTAACGCCTGGGCGAGAGTAAGATCGATCAGCGAGAAGTCGCAAATGAGCGAACTCGGTTTTTCGTTCGGTGCGTCCTGACCGAAGGGGACGAAATAAATGTTTTTCTTTTCGAGCGTCAGCGCGATATTGAAAAGATTCGCACCCAAACCGTCGTTTGTGGCAAGTGCGATAACAACCGGGCGTCGGCAGCGCAATTGCGCTTTAACACACATCGTTACCGTCGAATCGGTTATTCCGTTCGCGATCTTTGCGAGCGTGTTCCCCGTGCAGGGTGCAACAATGACGGCATCGTAATTTCCGCGTGTTATTTTTTCTTCAGCGGCGCTTATTGACAAAATCGGTTCGTTGCCGCTTATAAGAGTGACGTTCTTTCGCAAATCGTGCGCTTTGCCGAATCTGGTATCGGTATCACGCGCAGCTTCCGAAAGAACGGGAGTGAGCTCGTTCCCGTCTGAAAGCCGCTTCATCGCGTTTAGCGATTCCGAGTGTGTGCAAAACGAACCGCAGAAAGCATAGGCGAGTTTCATGCGAAAAGCCCCCTTTCACGCAAAATCGAGATCACTGTTTCGTAAATGATGCGTCCCGCCGTTTCGGGAGCAACCTTGCCGGGCAATGCGAGCGCACGTATCAGTTTTGCACCGTGCTTTTCGGCGGCGACTTCGTCAACGCCGCCGGGGAGCGATGCAAGGTCGATCACCGCAACCCCGTAACGCAAGGCGTTCAATTCGTTTTCGCCGATGACCGTAAAGGGGACTGTGTTGAAAACGACGTCGGCGTTTGAAAGCGATGCTTCAAATTCATCAAAGCCCACCGCGTCAACACCCAGCATCGCGGCTTGCGCTCTGCTTTTCAGACTGCGCGCAACGACCGTCGTTTTCGCCCCGAACCCTTTCAGCAATGAGGCCAGATAACTTCCTATCCTTCCGAATCCTACCACAAGCGCGTTGGAACCGTGAAGCGTGGTTTGCAGTTCTTGCATGGCAAGCGCGACCGCACCTTCGGCTGTCGGGACGGCATTTTTCAACAGCAACTCTTCACGCAAGGCATAATCAACGACGTTTTTGTATCCGCTCGGTATATAGCCTCCGATAATAAGTGCTTTTTCGCCGCATGCCGATATAACTTCGTCGAGAGATATCTTTTCTTGCAGATCGGGTGCATTCAAAAACCCGCTTTTTGAACATGGCATTGGGAAAATTACGGCGTCGGCATTTTTTAACGCGCTTAACAGTTCGGCTTTGGTCTTAACGCCTGAACCGGCGCATTCGAATCCGTCTTCGGCAAGCAATCTTCCGACTGTTATCATGCGCAGGTCTCCGCCCGCGATCGTGATTTTCATCGAACCCCTCCGTTCAAGGTTTTGCCTATCATTATTTTATGTCCGAACGCCGAAAGAGTTCACGTTTTTATAAGAATAGGTTTGCGCGCATCCGTCGCTTTTTGGTTCTCGTCAAAGAACGCGGGGTTTGCGTCTAAAATTTTTTCGGGGTCGGCGCGATAAAGTTTGGCGATGTCCCAAAGCTCCTCGCCTTTTTGCGGGAAACAGTAAACAAGCGCATTTTCTTCGCTCGCTTGCCTTGCCGTGCGTTTTGTGATTTCCGACACAAAATGTTCTTCTTTCTGAGAATAGGCCGTGATTTTCGTGTTTGCCGAAACGCGCACGGTTGCACTGCCGTCGGCGTGAAGGGTCGCCTGAGCTTCGATCGGGTGCGTTTCCGCCGAAACAGAGAGCTCGCCTTCGGGCAGATCGAGAGGGAACGAGCGCTCGTAAGGGATCGAATGGTCAAAACTGAAAATCCCTTCGGCACTTTCGTAAAGCAGAGTCACTGTGAAGATGCCGCTCACGTCAACTCCGTTTTCGGTCTTTTCGACATTGGCTGTGTGGCTGCGAATGTTTGTGTCGAGGAGTGTATTCGGAGCCGGGGTTACGGATTGTATTTTGGATTCGCCCGAGAAACCCGATTCGCTTTGCGAAACAAACTGAGGGAAGAATGCGCTTGAAACGACGGGGGTTCCGTCGAACCCTTTTTCAAAAACGTCATCGGCGACGGTATATGCCTTCGGTTCGTTGAGTTTCAGTTGCAGTTTGACCGAGAAATCGGCTTTGACGATTCGGTTTTCGCCATATTGGTCGAGTTCCTGCGTGAATTCACCGTTCATCGGGCAAAGGGAGACCGAGATATGTTTGAAATCTTCGATCAGATCGTTTTGATATTCGATGCTTATCGGGAGGGTTTTGACGGTTACGTAATATTTCCCCTCGTTGTTTTCCTCCTCGCAAAGTGCGTGGATGGATGCGACGCTTTTGATATCGGCGCGTCCGGGAAAAAGAGTTATTTGGGGTTGTTGGAGAGCGATATTTCCGCAAACGATCTCACCGATACATTTTTCGCTTTGAGTGAGCGGAAAACTGTCACCGAATCGGAAAACGTCTTCGAACAAAAGCGTTTTCCCCTCGCAACCGATGGTCTTTTTGCGAAAAAAGGTCTCTTTATCTTCGTTGACCGCAACCGCTTTGACAGCGGTCTCTCCTTCGATTTCAAATTGTGCACCGAGAGTTGCTTTGAGGATCAATCTTCTCGGACTTAAAAGCTTGCAGCTTATCCGTTCGCACACAACGTTACAAAACGCTGCGACGTCGGTTGCGTTTGAACGCGGAACAGGAACGCTTTGACTGAATTCCTGCGTGTAATTGCAACAGCGGAGACGGTTTTTATAATCGGTCTCGTAAAGAACGTCATAAACCGCTTTGCCTTTGACGGTCGCCTTGCCGTCTTCGATCTCGCAACTTTCGGCAAAAGGAGTGCAGTCCACCTTGATGAGTCTTGCGATATCGGGACAGTATTCAGGGACCGAAACGTCAAATTCAAGCTCTTTGTCCACTTTTGCACCGAAAATCTTTTTCGGAATAAGTATTTCGTTTGTTGTGATAGCTATTTTGATCGCGCCCTTTCTTTTTTTAATTATTTATATGGGCAAAGAGGCGTGATTATGAATAAACTTAAAGCGAAAGGCTGTGGTTTTTATGCGTTCCTGTTTTGCCAAAACCGCCGGCGTTGCTGCGCTGACCTTCGGCGCGGGCGTGTTGCTTTGTCTTGTTATGCCGACGGGTGCACTCGTTTTTGTCGAATCGGCGCTCATCGTGTGCGCGGGCGCATTGCTCTTTATCAAATGATTGCGAGGTGCTGTTCATGAGGATTTATTGTTTTCGTTCTCCGAAAATGTTAAGGCCGATTTTCCGATTTCTGTTTTCACGCGAAAAATATTGAAAAAAGGGTCGAAACCCGTTGACAGTTGTTTTCGGCGGTGCTATAATGCTTTCACATTGAAGAGTAAGGGTTTATTCGTGAAGTGTCGACTGAACGGGGAGTTGTCAGTCGGACGAAAAACGTAAGTTTGCGGTTTGAGCCCTGCATCCCGCTTCGTATAGCAAAAGATACATAGGCACCGCCGAACGCCGACGGTAAGACCTTCTTTTCTTGCTTTATGTTATGCAGGGAAGGAAGGTATTTTTTATGAAAACGGATTTGAAAAAGCTTGTGTTTTCTGCGTTGATGACAGCTCTGTGTGTTGTCATAGGTTGGGTTTGCAAGACCTATCTGACTTTCGGAGCGGTAAGAATAACGTTCGAAAACATCCCTGTGCTTCTGACGGGCATGTTGCTCGGTCCGGTTTACGGTGCGACGGTCGGAATAGCATCGGATATAATTTCAGCACTGTTGTCGGGTTTTGGTGTTAATCCTGCGATAACGGTGGGTGCGGCTTCGATAGGTATCGTTTCGGGGGTTATTTCGAAATATGCCGTTCGAAGCAAAAAATACCCTGCTGTGCTTCTTTCGGTAATGACGGCTCATTTTGTCGGCTCGATGGTCATCAAGACGATCGCACTTTATTTCATGAATCTCTATGCATGGCAGTTGTTGGCGATCAGAATTCCGCTCTATCTTGTTATCGGACTTGCTGAAAGCTACATTATATATATAATATTAAAACGCAAGATTTTTAACGAGGCGCAAAGATGAATTATAAAGAATCGCTTGAATATATCCATTCGGTCATGTGGATGGGCTCGCGCCCCGGTCTTTCGCGCACCGAAAGGCTTTTGGAGTTGCTCGGCAACCCCGAAAAGGATCTGCGGTTCGTTCACGTTGCGGGCACGAACGGAAAAGGATCAACCTGCTCGATGCTCGATTCGGTGCTCAGGAACGCCGGATATAAAACAGGGCTTTACACATCGCCTTATATCGTTCGGTTTAACGAGCGGATGTGTGTCAACGGCGAGCCGATCTCGGACGACGAACTTGCCGAGCTCGTTACGGTCATCAGGCCGCTTGCCGAAAGCATGGAGGACAAACCCACCGAGTTTGAACTTATCACAGCGCTCGCCTTCCTTTATTATAAAAAACATGAATGCGATATAGTTGTGCTTGAAGTCGGAATGGGCGGAAGCCTCGATTCGACAAATGTTATAAAAAATCCCGTCGTTTCGGTGATAACCGGCGTTGCGCTCGACCATACTTCGGTGCTTGGCGGTACGATTTCTGAAATATCCGCTCAAAAAGCGGGTATAATAAAAAAGGAACGGCCTGTCGTTTACGGCGGCAGAGATGACGAAGCGTTTTCGGTAGTTGCGAAAAAGGCAAAAAACTGCGGCTCGGTTTTGAAGAGGACCGCGCTCGATTCGGTCAGGATCCGTTCGATGAACGTCAAAGGGACCGAATTTGATTACGGCGAACATAAAGGGTTAAAACTTTCGCTCTGCGGAAGTTATCAGACCGAAAATGCCGCAACTGTTTGCGAAACCGTTGCGTTGCTGAATCAAAACGGCTTTGAAATATCCGAAGAACATCTGAGGAACGGTCTCGCTTCCGCAAAATGGCGTGCGCGGTTTGAGTTGATCGATTGCGATCCGCCCGTGATTTTCGACGGGTCTCATAACATCCAGGGCGTAACTGCGGCGGTCGAAAGCATAAAACTGTTCTTCGGCGGAGATAAAGTTGTTTTGTTAATGGGCGTGCTTGCAGACAAAGACTATCGCGAAATGGTCTCGCTTCTTGCTCCGATTGCCGAAAAGGTGTTCGCGGTGACTCCTGATTCTCCTCGTGCACTGCCGTCAAATGACCTTGCGACGGTTTTTGCGGAGTGTGGTGTTGAATCTTTCGGTTTTGATATGATCGGCGACGGCGTTGCCGCCGCGTATGATTGTGCCAAAACACAAAATATGCCGCTTGTGATGCTCGGATCACTCTATATGTACGGCGATGTCTTTTCCTCGTTCGAAAAGGTTAAAAACAACTAAAAACCAAAGCGTTTTTTGCGGGTGTTTTGGGCAAAAAACATGCACTTTCAAGCCTTTTTTGACTTTTTCAAAAAAAGTTTAAAAAACTGAAAAAAACTTCAAAAAAGGTATTGACAAAGTAAAAATGCTGTGGTAGAATAGCCAAGCTGTCCGCAAAAAGGGCAGTGCGAACGGACATTGAAAATTGAACAACAGATGTACTACAAAGCAAAAAGTAATGTAGAACACAA
>JAZSNS010000025.1:0-2787 GCA_045536535.1 Eubacteriales bacterium
GTGAAAGCGTTATTGTAATCAAAATAATAGTTAAAATTACAGTTGCCTGCCGAAAGGTCAAAGTCCCAAACAGGGCCGCCGTAGATCTTGCCGTCCTTGATATGGAAACGGGTGGAACTTGTGTTAACATCGACGTTCTTGTAGAATTCAAGCCTGAGGTAGAACTTGATCAAGCATTCGATATCCAAATACTTAATAACTTCGTTATAATCTCCGCTTGCCAGCGCGGTTTCTGCCTGAGTCATGAAATCCTGTACCCAAGCGAATTGCTCGGGAGTGAGGTCTTCTTTTTCGGGTTCGTTGATCGCGAACTTGATGTTGTAGGTAGGAGAATAGAAATATTGGCAATCTTCGTCCTCGGGGTTATAGTCAAGTTCGAGAAGGAATTCGTTGTTATCGGTGTCGATATCAACGCGGGTAGAGCCGACCTCGATCGCGTCGGTGATGAGGTAGCAACCGCCAAAAGAGCCGTTTACATAAACGTCGACAACTCTGTAATCGGGAGTGTAAGGGACACCTGCACTGTTTGCAAAATCGAAAGCCATTATGTTACGGATAAGCGATTTATCATAACAGTTTGCAAGCAAGCACCATTTTTTGTTCTTGCCCATACCGAGAACGTCGGTCTTGGAGGAGAACTTGATGTTATAAGGCTTTTTGTCAGCCGAAGAAGTCGAGTTACCGCGAATTTTGATTTCGGAAGCCTCATCAACGATCGTTTCATAGGTTCCGGTTCTTTCGTCGATGATCTTAATGGTCGCGACAACGTAATCATCCTTGATTATCGCATCGGTAGTGGTGATGATAACCTTCGGAACGTCGGTCGGTTCTTCTGCATACTCGGTAGTGAGTTGCCATTCATCAAGAAGCCAATCGTTGCGTTTTTCGAGCCAGTTGCGATAAAATTCAACATTTTCTTCATAGGTATCATCGGGGTCGCGTTCCAATTGAAGATTGGGGTTATAAACCTTATCGACAGTCCAGCCGGCTTCGTTATTGTTGCGGCTGATCGTGTTTTTATACACGCCAAGATAATGGTCGATGTAATTTACACCGTTTTCGTTATCTGCATAAAGATTTACAATTTCATCTTGAAGTTCAACATAACGGTCGAAAACGATATGTTTGAATTCAGGATAATTGTTCATGAGCTGACCAAACCAAGGTACGTTGGTTGCCCAAAAGCCTTTATAGCTTGTGTTGTTTTTGATATCGTTGGTGGTGTAGTTATTATAAGTGTAATAGTAATCGTCGTTACAGTTACCAGAAGAAAGGTCAAAGTCCCAAACAGGGCCGCCGTAGATCTTTCCGTCCTTGATATGGAAACGGGTGGAACTTGTGTTAACGTCAACGTTCTTGAAATATTCAAGAAGGATATAAAAGTTCACAAACGATTCGATATCGAAATATTTTGAAACCTCATCATAATCGCCGCTTGCGAGCGCGGTTTCTGCCTTGGTCATGAAATCCTGTACCCAGGCAAACTGTTCGGGAGTGAGGTCTTCTTTTTCAGGTTCATTGATCGCGAACTTGATGTTGTAGGTCGGAGAATAGAAATATTGGCAATCTTCGTCCTCGGGGTTATAGTCAAGTTCGAGAAGGAATTCGTTGTTATCGGTGTCGATATCAACACGGGTCGAACCGACCTCGATCGCGTCGGTGAGGAGGTAGCAGCCGTCGAAAGAGCCGTTTACATAAACGTCGACAACTCTGTAATTGGGCGCATAAGGCAAGCCGATCAACTTCGCAAAATCGAAAACGGTGATATTGCGAAGCAGGGTTTTATCATAGCAGTTCGCAAGCAAGCACCATTTTTTGTTTTTACCCATACCGAGAACATCGGTCTTTGAGGAGAACTTGATGTTATAAGGCTTTTTGTCTGCCGAAGAAGTTGAGTTGCCGCGGATCTTAATTTCGGACTCACTATCTTCGATAGTTCCGTATTTTCCGCCCTTTTCATCAATGATTTTGATATTTGCCGTGACATAATCGTCCTTGATTATCGCATCGGTGGTGGTGATGATAACCTTCGGAACGTCGGTTGCCGCATCAATGTTTTCGACGATCGCAGAAACCGGAATGGCTAATGCAGCGATAATCATTGAAGCACAAAGAAGAAAACTGACTATCCTTTTCATGTGGATCCTCCGTACTTATGTTGGAATTTTCAAGAAATCGAGAAAGGACACCTCCGAAGGAAGGCGTCCTTTTCATAACAAACGTCATCGTTCAGAAAGGATATTCTTTCTGTTGCATCAATTGAAAAATACCAATTTTAGCGCATTATATTTTTTAAACTATTTGTTAAGATTATATATATATTCAGTAAATTTGTCAAGTTTTTTTTGGAAGGTCCTCCTATTTTTTACATTATGTATAATATAAACGTTTGTTTTTTGTATATAATTGCTTTGAAATAGCAACGCAACGGCAGTTCCCGGTTTCATTTGTATGCGATTTTATACTCACTTCCCCAAACAAGTGTCGGATTTCATCATAAAGCAATTTCGTCACCGAAGGCGGATTCGATAAAAAAAGTCTCTTTTGTCTGATAGGCAAAAGAGACTTTTTTGTTGCGAAAGACTACCTAAACGGAGCAGAATTGGGAGAAAAACTACCCAAAAGTAATGTGCCTGTCCTGTTAGACAAATTGGAATTTGTTGTGGTGTAAGTTTTATCTTTTCTTAAAAAACAAAATAAACTGCGCAACCGCACTGCCTGAACAAAGTGCCAGGGAAAAGCATGAAAGCCCCAACTCGATACCAGTCGGATTAGATGATACAATCA